>JACRAN010000082.1 GCA_016234735.1 Bacteroidota bacterium
CATTGCGCCGTGAACGGAAATTGCCGCAGGGCGTCGAGATAGGCACGAAGGGAAGTGTTCATGATGAGTGGAATTTTCACGAATATCTTCCTTTTCGTGCTGTTTGTCAATTTGCATGGGAGCTTAACTTAATGGGAATGATCAATGGTTGGGCGATTCCTACAAAGATATCGTCCCGATGGGACGAAAAAAATGACTTTTAAATGCTCGACCCTAAAGGGAATCTGCACGATTTGCCAGTCTGTAAATTTTTGCTGTGGAGATTCCTTTCGGCAATGACCAAAAAAGCGTAAAAAAATAAATCCGTTCAAATCCGCAAAATCCGTTTCATCCGTTCTCCCATCCTGCATAGTGTGCAAAGTCAATGAGCATAGTTTTCGGGTTTCGCTCATTCGTTCATTATTCAATACCTTCGCCCACCAATTTCCATTTCATCTGAAACGAAAAATTTATGCGCCGATTATTTCTCCCGCTTTTAACGTTACTCCTTGTCTTTCAACAGCTTACGTCCATTGCGCAGCAACCGTGGAAGCCCGTGCCCGGTACGCTCACCACGCCCTGGACGGACAAAGTGTCCCCGGAAAACGCCCTGCCGGAGTACCCCCGCCCGTCGATGACCCGGGTCGATTGGCTGAACCTCAACGGCCTCTGGCACCTCAACCTGCTCGACGAAGCGACGGGCAAGCCGGTGAAACAGGGCCAAATCCTCGTGCCGTACCCAGTCGAGTCGGCGCTCTCCGGCCTCGGCTGGAAGGTGATGCCGAACAACGTGCTGGTGTATGCCAAAAAAGTTTTCATCCCAAGCCGGTGGAAAGGCCAGCGGGTGCTGCTGCATTTCGGGGCGGTGGACTGGCAGGCGAGCGTGTTCGTCAACAGCAAAAAAACGGGCGACCACAAGGGCGGCTACGACGCTTTTTCATTTGACATCACCGACCAACTGACGTTTGGGGCCGAAGCGGAAATCACCGTCCACGTCACCGACCCCACCGACACGGGCGGGCAGGCCATCGGCAAGCAGCGCCTCAGCCCTGGCGGCATCTGGTACACGCCCACGAGCGGCATCTGGCAGACGGTGTGGCTCGAACCGGTGCCCGCCACCTACATCCGCTCGTACCGGGTGGAGCCGTACGTGGAGAAAAACAACCGGGTGCTGGTGCGGGTGGAAACCGAGGGCAACATGGACGGCCTGCGCATTGCGGCCCGCATCTGGCAGGACGGCAAAGTCATCACGCAATCGACCGGCAAACCCGGTACCCCGCTGCTGCTCACCCTCACCGACGGGCGGCTCTGGACGCTCGATGACCCCTTCCTCTACGACCTCGAAATCACCATCGAGGGCGGACATACCAAATTCACCGACAAGGTGAAGGGCTACTTTGGCCTGCGGAAAATCTCCGTGGAACCCGACGACAAGGGTGTGCCCCGGCTGATGCTCAACGGCAAACCGGTGTTCCAACTCGGCCCGCTCGACCAGGGCTTCTGGCCCGACGGCCTCTACACGCCGCCCACCGAGGAGGCCATGCACAACGACATTGTAACGATGAAATCGCTGGGTTTTAACATGCTGCGCAAGCACGTGAAGGTGGAGCCGGAGCGCTGGTACCATCTCTGCGACAAGCTGGGCATGTTGGTCTGGCAGGACATGCCGAGCGCCGGGAACAACACGGAAGCGGACAAGCAGCAATTCCAGCGGGAAATGAAAGCGATGGTGGACGGGCTGTTCAACCACCCCGCCATCATCATGTGGGTGCCGTTCAACGAGGGCTGGGGGCAGCACGACACGGATTTTTATGTGGAAAAACTGCGGGAATGGGACCCCACCCGTCTCGTCAACAACGCCTCCGGCTGGACGGACATGGGCGTGGGCGATGTGCTCGACATCCACGAGTACCCCGGCCCGGCGGCCCCGGTAACGGAAGGTGCCCGTGCGGGTGTGCTCGGCGAGTTCGGCGGACTGGGCCTCAACGTCGCTGGCCACCTGTGGACGAACCAGGGCTGGGGCTACCAACTCATCGAAACGCCGGAGGCGCTGCTCGAACGCTACGAAGACCTCTACCGCCAACTACTGCCGCTGATTGATTCGGCGGGGTTGAGTGCGGCGGTGTACACGCAGGTCAGCGACGTGGAAACGGAAAGCAACGGCCTGATGACCTACGACCGCAAAATACTGAAGATGGACGCCGGATTGGTGGCCCTGGCGCACAAGGGCCAGATGCCGCCCAAGCCCGCCAACCAGTCACGCATTTTTTACAAAAAAACCACCGTGCCGCTTACCTGCGTGAAGCCGGGTGCGGGCATCGAGTACGCCATCGACAACGGCAAACCGGAACCCGTCTGGCTGCCCTACACCGCCCCCATTGCGTTGAAGAAAACCACCGCCCTCCTCTGCAAGGCCACCTGGCCGGGCGGTGCGCAGAGCCACACGCAGCGCTACACTTTCACCAAAACCAAACCCGTGAAGGGCAAAGGCGGCAAGGCTTCCCGGCCCGGCCTGGCCGTGAAAATGTACGAAGGCTCGTGGGACAAGCTGCCCGACTTCAACACGTTGTCGCCATCCAAAGAATTGACCACCAATGAATTAAGCCTGCAAGGAATCGACCGACAGGAGAACTTCGGCCTCGTGTTCGAGGGAGCACTGGAAGTGCCTGCCACGGGGGTTTACACCTTCCACGTCCGCTCCGACGACGGTTCCCGGTTGACCATCTCCGGCCAGCGGCTCATCGAACACGACGGCCTGCACGGCCTGACGGAAAAAACGGGCAGCATCGTCCTGAAAAAAGGCAAACACCTCGTGCGCTTCGAGTTTTTCCAGAAACTCGGCGGTGTGGGGCTGGAGTGCTGGTGGGAGGATGAATTTGGGAAGAAATTGGAGATGAGGTTTGTGCATTGACCGACTTGTAATTCAAGCAACACACCGCTCGCTTCGACCTCCGTCTCTGACAACGAGACTTCACTTGCTGAAGTCTGGTAAAATCAACCTGGTTATCAAAATCGTACACATGGACAGATAGCTTTGCCTGCCTCATTCGCCGCTTTTTTGTTAAAACTTGCCTAAGAAGTGATTTCCCGTCGTTTGTGACCTAACCTTTTCGCTGCCCGCTACGTGAACGGGTACGAACAGTTTCTTTCATTTAATTGCTCATCTAAAACTTTACAACATGAAAAAATTATCCGTGTTAACCGCATTCATTATCGCTCTTCTTCTTGTTGTCTTTGCTGGTTGCGACCCTGACAAGAAGTCCAGTAAGCTCACCACCTTCTTCGAAGCTATGGAAAAACCGTTGGAACAGGCGACTTTTTTTGTAGAAAACGAATTTGTATTTGTTTCGTATAGCGGCTACACAAGGGTGACCATCCCGGCAGGTTCATTGGATGATGCCAACGGGAACAACGTTACAGGTATAGTGAACCTTGCCTTCAGGGAAATCTACACAAAAGGCGATATGATGCGCTACAACCGCCCTACTCAAACGGTGGATGACCAGCCGCTGGAATCAGGTGGCGAGATGTTCTTGGGCTTGACACAAAACGACAAACCGCTCAAACTCAAACCCGGCAAGTCGATTAAAGTCATGATGAAGACACAGGATCCGAAGGAATATATGGATGTTTTTTACGGCAACCTCGACTCACAGGATGGATTGTTCAGATGGCTGCCGGATGCTACGCCCGACTCGTCCAACGTCACCATTGTGGAATCAGACACAAACAATATCGCTTATTTTGGTTACGAATTTTTCCCCACTAACCTGGGGTGGATCAATTGCGACCGTTTCACGGACATACCTGCCAATCAAACCGTTTGTGCCCAATTACCTGCCGGATTTTCGGATGACAACACCCTTGTTTACCTTGTTTATACGGATCGCAACAGCGTCGAGCAACTGAGGAACCCCGGCAACGATAATAGCCTTTGTGGAGGTAATGGCCCCTTGGATGATGCGGTCACGTTTGTTTCCGTGTCAGTGCACGGAAACGTGGGGGAGGAGGTTTACTTTTTGGCCCACGAAGCGGCTGTCGTCACGGCGGGATTGCAAGTCGAATTGGAGCCGGTGGAGACTTCCTTAGCTGATATTGAGGCTTATTTCGGTTCGTTTTAACCAGGTTCTGCCAAGTTTAGCGCCAGCACAGTTTGGCACAAGTCAGGTATCCAGGAAAACACAACAGCCCGGCAGGTCACACCAATGCCGGGCTGTTGTGTTTACTGTCTGCTTATTTTTTCACAAAACTACGTACCGTCGTTTCACCGTTGCGGTCAGCCAGCACCAGCCGGTAAAGCCCGGGTGAAAGTGTGGAGATGTCAATCGTCCTGCCGTCCCGTTCCAGCGAACCGGCTTTGGTTTCCTGTCCCAACGCATTGACAATGTGCCAGTTAAGTTCGCCTTGAAATTTGCTGTTTTCAAAAAATACCTGCACCCAATCGCTGGCCGGGTTGGGGAACAGGAAGAGATTGCCTTCGGCAAACACATCCCTGGTAGCCACCAATTCGCCTTCCTGCACCGTGTTGTTGGCGGAGAGCAGCCAGAGGTCGGGGTCGAACTGCGCCGAATTCACCGTGAACGGGATGTCCACGCTGAACAGTTCGCCGTTTTGAGTATGCTCCAGCCGCACGAGCGAATCCACGCCGAAGCCTTTCAGCAACACGGGCACGGGCATTTCAAAAAAGCCCACCGAGGGGTGGGAGGTCGTCTGGTTGAGTTGGAGATAGACGGTGCCAGCGCTGCTTTGCTCCCACACGACCTGGTAGCTGGGGAAGCCCTGCCCTGCAAACCAGTCCTGGAAATATTCCGTCAAATCTTGCCCCGATTTGGCTTCGAGGTGCGCTTGCAGGCTGGGCGTTTTGGCATAGTCGAACTGGCGTTCGTTCAGGTAATTGCGAAGCCCCCCGAAGAAATCATCGCTGCCGAGTTTCCAACGAAGCATCTGCAGCAGGTAGGCACCTTTGCTGTAGCTGAGGCGCCCGCTGAAAATGCGGTTGACGCTCGTGGTGTCGTCCACCAGCACCGAGCCGCCGGGCTGCGAGATGACACTGTTGATTTTGCTCAGTTTCCAATCGTACCACTGCGTCTGCACCTGCGAGGGGAAGCGCTCCCTCGTCAGGCCTTCGAGGTAGGTGGCGAAACCTTCGTTGAGCCAGATGTCTTCCCAACTGCCGCAGGTGACCATGTCGCCGAACCACTGGTGCGCCAACTCGTGCGAGAGCAAGCTCCAACCGTAGCTCGTGACGAAGCTCATCGTCTGGTGTTCCATGCCGCCGCCCCAGCCGAACTGTGCATGACCGTATTTTTCCTCAAAAAACGGATAGGTCACGAACAGGCTGTCGTAAAACTGCAGCACCTGCACGAGGTTGCCGGTGCCAATTTGC
The DNA here is from genome assembly GCA_016234735.1 of Bacteroidota bacterium. Classification (GTDB taxonomy): domain Bacteria; phylum Bacteroidota; class Bacteroidia; order Chitinophagales; family Saprospiraceae; genus UBA6168. Next base: position 5,366 of record JACRAN010000082.1, read on the forward strand.
GCATCGGGGAGGTTTTCGGGATAGACGTAGTTGAGCATGGGCAGGTTGGTCCCGTTGCTAAGTGGCACATTATCAGTATATTGTGCGTAGTTCGTCACGCCGATGGCAACGAGGTACGGGGCAATCGGGTAGCGGTGTTTCCAATGATAAATTTTATCGCTTCCGACGGCGGCCTCCTGCACCAGCGACCCGTTGCTCGCCGCCCGGTAGGCCGATGGCGTGGTGATGATGATGTCGATGCTGTCGATTTTGTCGTCCAGCCCGTTTTTGCAGGGCCACCAATCTTGCGAGCCGTAGGGTTCGGAGAGCGTCCAAAGTGACGGTATGCCGTTGTGCTCACTTTGGATGAAAGAGCCAAAGCCACTTGACGGCGGTGCGCCGGAGTAGGCGATGGTCAGGCTGTCGAGCGCACCAGCAGGCAGGGCAGCGGGGAGTTGCACGGAGAGCAGGTAGTTGCCGTCGGCAGTGGACGCCACATCCTGCCCGTGGTATCGGATGCTGTCAATGGCTAATTGCGAAGAGAAATCGAAGTTGATTTCGCTAAAATTATCCGCCAGCGTCTCGAAATACACGGTTGCTTTGCCTTCGATGAAATAATACGCCGGGTCGATGTACCACTCGAAGCGGTAGTATTTCAGGTCGTAGTTGTCCGTCAGCGGGTTCGCCACCAGTGGCGGCTGGAAGAAATGGTCATGTGCTTCGGCTTCCTTGCAGACGATGTTTTCCAAATCGTCGTCCGTCAGGTTTTGGGCGAAAAGGCTTGCCGTGAAAGCCAGCAGGAGGAAAGTCAGTAACTTTTTCATAAAAAATGAAGGTTGTGGATGTGAAAACTGTAGCGATTTGGCCGCAATGAGTCCGTTAAATTGGATTCCCCAAATATTGTACACAATCCCGTCAACTCGCCCCGATTGCGTCTAATAATACTGTCGGCTATCTTCAAAACGGCTCATCTTGGATGAACTCGTGGTCGGCGTTAAGGATATGTCGGCAATCTGATCATCCAATACAACTATGTTTGCCTGCATTTGAAATACAGGAAGCAGGGACGAAATTACATCGTGCAGCAGGAAAGCTTAATTGACAATTATCACTTATTGGCTTGATTTCATTTAGCTTTTTGGGCAAAAATTATTGTGCCTGTAAATTTGCCATATCGTTGTAAATCGCAGAGACCAACTTCACCCTAACAAGGCGAATTTTTCCCCAAAAACCGTTTCGCAGGCTTCGGCGTCAATCTTCACCGCTTTAACTTCCGCTGCCGTATTTTCAAACAAAAAGGTTCGGGCAGAAAACTGCCCGAACCTTTTTTTGTTCCAAAACCCTTAGCTGAAAATCACCGCCCGCTCACCACTTTCCCACTTGGCTTCACCCCGCCCGAAAGCCGGAACGGCGTGTTCCTGATGTTCGCTTGCAGCGTATAACAGAGACTGTTGCTGTATGCGCCATTGTAACCAATAACTTTCACGTAGTAGGTGCCGACGATGTTCGTGTTGTAAACGATTTCCTCGTCTTCCGTGTCGGGGTTTTCCGAATAACCAACCAACGTATTGCCCCTGTACAGGTACACGTCGTAGTCGAAGGGCAGGTTGGTCATCGTGATGCGGATGTTCTTGTTCGTACTGGTGTTGTTGAACTTGAACCAGTCCTTGTCCGTAGCTGTGCCGATTTTAGCGGTGATGGGCAAGTTGACGGGGATTGTTTTCGCAGCGGATTTGGTATTGTTTGCTTCGTAAATATCGGTGCATCCGCCACCGCCGCTGTTCAGCGTGGTGAAAGTAGCTGGGCTGGAGTAGCTACCCGTGTTGCTGCCGCACACGGCCTGCACCTTGAATTCATAAGCCGTGCTGGCGCTCAATCCTGTCAGGTTGTAGCTCGTGCCGCTGAGGTTGCTCACGGTAGTCCAGTTTTGGCCAGATGCCGGTTTGTGTTGCAGGTTGTAGGCGGTTGCTCCGCTGACAGCGCTCCAATTCAGCGTGGCGCTGCTGCTGGTGATGTTGGTGGCGTTCAATCCGCCGGGCGTTCCGCAACCACCACCAGATGGTGGCTGGCAACCCGGCGAACTTAACAAACTGTAACGAGCGCCTCCCGACGCAAAAAGCGCATCCATCCTCGTTTTTTGCCCTTGGGAGTAGAGGTTCATGCAGGCGTCGTCGGTGTAGTCCATGTAGTTCATGAACATGTCGCCATTGGGGCCGTTGCTGCAGCTCACCGCTGGGAAAGCGGGGCAACTGTAGTTTTCATCTGCCTGATTGGGCGTATCGCCAACTTGGTCGGAGCCTGCGCAACTGTTGCCATCATCGCCCCAGATATGGAACAGGTTGAGCCAATGCCCGACCTCGTGGGTAGCCGTGCGGCCCAGGTGGAAAGGAGGTTGGGCCGTGCCGATGGTTCCGTAGGCGGTGTAGGTGATGACCACCCCGTCGGTGGCACCGGGGCCGCCAGGGAATTGGGCGTAGCCCAATATGCCGCCGCCGAGGTTGCAGACCCAGATATTGAGGTACTTTGAGGCGTCCCAAGCGTTCAAGCCACCTTGGTTGTAGTATTTCATGGCATCGTTGTCGGAGAAGGAGGGAACGGTGGTCTGCCGGCGTTCAATACCAGTGGTGGCGTTGCCAACGGGGTCTTGCGTGGCAAGGCAGAACTCGACTTCGGCGTCAGCCGCAACGGGCAAAAACGCAGCCGGGGTGTTCGTTTTGTCGGCATTCAGGCGGCGGAAGTCGTTGGTGAGCACCGTCAACTGCGAAAGTACCTGGGCATCGCTGATGTTCTGCTGCGAGGTGTTCCAAACCACATGGACCACCACGGGGATGGTCTTGACGGCACGGTCGCCCACGGGGTCGGAAGCGAGGTATTCCTGGGTGAACTGTTCGATGCGCTCCTGGTTCATTCGAAACTGTGGGTCGGTCGCCAACATTCGTTGGTAAACGTCGTCGGCACCGCAGTTGCGCAGTCCAAGCGCTTCGTCCGATTCGTGTTCATGTATGTTTTCAACAGCAAAGTCTTGCACCAAACCCTCGTCCTTTTTGCAGTTGGTGAGGCAAAGGATGAATAGCGTTGCCAAGAAGGCAGCAGACAGGAAAGTTCTCATGTTTCAACGTTTTTAAGTGAAAAAATGGATGAAAAAAGGTAGGGTTCAGGTATTTTCTATAGCCGGATTTTTATACTCGTTAATGTTTGATGCTCCAAATATGTTCTCGAAAAATACCTGCCGGGGGCTTTTTTACACAACCCCGCCTTGTTTTTACACCAACCCCGGTTTTGCTTACACTTCCCATGCGGAAAGGGCGGAAAGGGCTGCGTAACTTTGCCCCGGTTTCAATTATGCCCTATGAAAAAAGATTACCTGGAAAAAATAAGCTGGTTCTTTGCCCCCCGGTTTTGGTGGCTGCGTCACCTGCTGTTTTGGTTTTACCGCTACTCTGACGCTGCGCTGGGCAAATTGGGCATACTTTCCGATGTGGACCTGTCGCTCAGGGATTTCTTCCTGCTCCACTTCCTGCCCGACCTCGCATTCGTTTACCTGAACCTGCTCGTGCTCATCCCCCGGCTGCTGCTCCAACGGAAAATCTGGGCCTATGTGCTCGCCTCAACGGCTGCGCTGCTGCTTTACAGCGGCTATACTTTTTCTTACGACCCCTACATCTGCGAGGACTGTGGCTCGCCGTTGACCATCTTTTTTTCTTACGACCTGCTCGACGGGATGCAGCTTTTCGCCGTCGTGCTGGGCTTGCGTTTGATGCTCGAATTCGTTTACCACCAAGGGCGCATCGCCGAGTTGCAAAGCACCAACCTCCAAACGGAACTTGCCTACCTGAAGAACCAGGTCAGCCCACATTTCCTGTTCAACATGCTGAACAGCATCGCCGTCCTGTCTGAAAAATACCCTGAAAAAGTCACCCCCGTCATCGTGAAACTGTCGCAGGTGCTGCGGTACCAACTTTACGACAGCGAAAAAGAGCAGGTCGCCCTGAGCCACGAAATCGAAAACTTGCGCAACTACCTGGCGCTGGAGGGGATGCGGCAAAACAAGATGGAGGTGGATTTTCGGGTGCAGGGCAACCCCGACGCCGTGCTGCTGCCGCCCTTGCTTTTTTTGCCTTTTTTGGAAAATGCCGTCAAGCACAGCGTCAACGCACGGGGCGAATCGAAGATTTCCGTCCGCTTCGACGTGCAGCCGGGCAGCCTCGATTTTTTTGTGGAAAATGCCAAACCAGCGATACCTTCGGCCCACCTCGAAGGCGGCATCGGTTTGAAAAATATCCGCCGCCGATTGGAACTGCTGTTCCCAGACAAGCACCGATTGGAAGTGGAGAACGGCGCTGAAAATTTTAGGGTAAACCTACGACTGACCGTAAATGACGTGAAATCCTAAATCGTCAGTCAGGGGTGTTAAGAAAAATGTTCTTGTTGTCCTTTTCCGGGAGGACATCTCCCTAACCCCCTTCCAAGGGGGGTATTCACACCTGCTTCAACTAGGAATCCTGCACAAAACGAAGTGAAGTAATGTCGTAAATGCAGGTATTTTTGAGGTTTAGCAGACATTAATTCCCCCTTGGAAGGAGGTTAGGGGATGTTTTTGCAGAGATGCTGACAAGTCAAATTTTTCTTACACTGTGCGCGCTTAAAATAGGTTGACCTGAAAAGTCAATCTACAATGGCATCAAAAAAGTTAAAACCAGCGCCTTCGTTCACAGTTGCGGAGAAGTACAACAGGAACTTCAGCGAGCAGTTCAAAAGGGACAAGGTAAAAGACCTTGTCGAGAAGCGCATCAGCGCCAAACAAATGTGCGACCTTTGGCAGATCAGCCGGAAAACGGTGTACAAGTGGCTGTACAAGAACAGCCCACACCTCTCACCGGCACCAAAATGGTCGTACAAATGGAGAGCGAAGCGCACAAGACCCTACTGCTGCTCCAGCAGGTTGCCGAACTGGAGCGCATCGTAGGCCAAAAACAACTGGAGATAGACTTTTCGAACAAGTTGATGGAATTGGCCACCGAGGAGCTTGGCAACGACGCAAAAAAAAAAAAACACCGCAGCGAAGCTATCGAGTGGTTCCGGCTGCACCGGCAAGACCACGGGCACGAGATGAAGTCCGTTTACCTAAAATTGAAATCTATACAGTTTGCAACCAAATCAGTGTTGTTCCAAATCAACTCGGACTCAATTTCGGTTGATGTTTTACTCATCCGGGTCAACCTATTTTAGGCGCGCACAATTGTAAATCGTAAATCGTCATTCGAAAATCGCCACTCGTAATTCGTAAATGCTCAACCTCGCCATACTTTCCAGAGGCCCCGGCCTCTACTCCACGCAAAGCCTGTTCCGGGCAGCCCGCAGCCGGGGGCATTACGTGCGGGTCATCGACCACCAGCAATGCAGCATCGTGGTCGAACAGGGCGTGCCGCAGGTGCTGTACGAGGGCGGCAGGCTCGTGGGCATGGATGCCGTCATCCCCCGCATCGGGACATCGGTGACGGACTACGGGGCGGCGGTCATCCGGCAGTTTGAGTTGATGGGCGTGTACACGGCCACCCGCTCCGAAGCACTCATCATCGCACGGGACAAACTCAAGTGCCTGCAAAAACTCTCTGCCGAACACATCGCCGTGCCCCGCACGGTCATCGCCGGGATGCCCGAAGCCGTGCCCCGGCTCATCGATTTGCTCGGCGGCACGCCCATTGTGGTGAAGATGCTGGAAAGCACGCACGGCGTTGGCGTGGTGCTTGTCGAAAGCCGCAGCACGGCCCTCTCGCTGGTGGAGGCTTTCACGAAACTGGGGCAGCCCGTCATTTTGCAGGAATTCATCGCAGAAGCCGCCGGTGCCGACGTGCGGGCGTTCGTGGTGGGCAAACGGGTAGTGGCCGCCATGCTCCGGCAGGCATCGGAGGGCGAGTTCCGCTCCAACCTGCACCGGGGCGCTACGGCGACTCCCGCTGTTTTGACCCCGCAGGAGGAAAAAATCGTTCTCGAATCTGCCCGGCTCATGGGCCTGGACATCGCCGGGGTGGACATCCTGCGCTCCAAGCGGGGGCCATTGGTGATGGAAGTGAACGCCTCGCCCGGCCTCGAAGGCATCGAAACGGCGACGAAAGTTGACATTGCCGGGGCAATTATTGAGAATATTGAAAAGGGAGTGGAGCGTTTTTCCAAAGGGCGGAAGTGGTGATATTGGGTTTTGGTGTTCGCATTTTATGTGATTGGAGAACGAATGAAACGGATGCAGCGGATTGAAACGGATTTTATGTTTTTGACACAGATTTTCACCAATTACACAAATGATTGACGTTTAAGGCTTTACAAAAATCTATTGGTGGAATCTATGGAAATCAGTGTCTTAATACCAAAAAAAATCCGTTCTAATCCGCCGCATCCGTTTCATCCGTTTTCCAATCCTGTCTCACATACATTTATGGTTATCCAAAATACTCAAATCGAACTTGGCCAGCAACAGGTAATCCGCCTGAGCGTCGGGCGGTTGCCCTCCGACACGAGAATCACCCTCAACGTGCATGTTTTCCGCAGCACGGAACCAGGGCCGACGGTGCTCCTCATGGCGGGGGTGCATGGCGACGAAATCAACAGCGTGGAAATCGTGCGGCGCACGTTGGCCGGTCGCATGTTCGAAAACCTGCAACGGGGCAGCGTGGTGGCCATTCCGCTGATGAACGTGCATGGTTTCAACAACTTCAGCCGGGACGTGCCCGACGGCAAGGATGTGAACCGCAATTTCCCCGGCTCCGCCAACGGCTCCATGGCCGCAAGGGTGGCGCATATTTTCACCAAAAACATACTGCCCGTCATCGACTTCGGCGTGGACTTCCACACGGGCGGCAACTACCATTACAATTATCCGCAAATCCGCTACTCCGCCAGCGATGCCCGCAGCCGGACGCTGGCCGAGGCGTTCGGCGCACCGTTCATTATCAGTTGCAAGCCGATTGCCAAATCGCTCCGCAAAACGGCACTGGACGCAGGCAAGCCCGTGTTGATATTTGAAGGCGGCGAAAACCTGCGCTTCGACCAGTTCTCCATCGACCATGGACTGGCGGGCATCCAACGGTTGCTCCATGCCCAAGGGATGTTGCCCGAAGCGCCCCACCCTGTTCCGGGCATTCACCTCGAAAAAAGGCATTGGATGCGGGCCGAGCGCCCTGGTATTTTCCGCTGGCTGAAACAATCGGGCGAAACGGTGGGGCGTGGCGATACGCTCGCCGTCCTCAACGACCCCTACGGGCAGGACGAAATTCCGGTGGTGTCAAAAAAGGCGGGCTATATTATTGGGCATAATAACAATCCCGTGGTGGGCATGGGGGATGCACTGTTTCATATTGGGATGTGAAGGGGTATTGAGTAATTTAAGTACATTCTTCAATTTACCATTTCCCCCTCCAATTTGTAGCCCTCATTCTCCCATTCATTCATTCCTCCCGCAAAACGAACTACATTTTTATATCCCAATGCTTCAAGCAACTGGTAGAGAATGATGCTTTTATTGCATGCATGGTCGGTGCAATAGACAACAACCCATTCTTCTTTAACAAGATTTTTTTCAAGGTCTTCCCTTCGGAATAAATTCAATGAACCGGGAATATGCTTGAGGCAAAATTTGTTTTCTTCAAGTGCATTGACAAGTTTAATTTTTTCTCCTGTGTCAATTCGCTGCTTTAATTCTTTTGCTGTTATCGTTTTCATGTGAGTATTTTTTTAAAGGGAGGCAATCATTTTTTCAATCCTGCTGATTAGCGGCTGATTTTTTTTGCTCATTGGAAGCTGATGCACTTTTGATTTAAGCAACTGCTCAAATTCAAAACGCTCAAAGCAATGCCGACATTCGGAAATGTGCTTTACCAACTCATCACGGGCTTTTCCTTTGAGATAATTATCTATGAAATCATTGAAGCTCATTACTGCTTCTTCACAATTGATGGCTTTAGCTGCTTCTTTATTTTTCTTCATTTTTTTATGATATTGTTATTGCGATTTTGCCTGTCTGCCTGACAGGCAGTATTTCTTCTTCACCGCAAGTACAGGTGTATCCCGTTTTTTCTTTCGGGTTTTTTGATGCTTTGATTCCGAGTTCCTGTGCCTGTAACCATAATTTCTTTTGTAAAATTTTTCTTGCCCGTGCAATGCGGCTACGCACTGTGCCAATGGGAGCTTTTAGTATTTGAGAAATTTCAGCATAGGAAAAATCCTCCATGTCGCATAATATTAATGCAGCACGAAATTCTTCGGGCAATTCACCGACTGCTTTTTCAATTTGTTTTTGCGTGAGTTTGCTGATAAATTTCTTTTCAGGATTTCCTGCTTCCACAAAATCACTTTTAGCGATGGCTTCAAATAAAGAGAAGGTCCCTAAGTTGCCATGGCTGTATTCGTTCTCATGGCTTGCTATTTCGACAAAATTTTTTCTGCTGCGGTAATTGCTGATGAACTGATTATTGAGGATTCTGAACAGCCACTGTTTAATCTTACTTTCGTCCTTTACCCGCACAAAATTTTCATACGCTTTAAGGATTGTTTCCGAAACCAAATCATCAGCATCAAAATTATTTTTGCATAAGCTGGCAGCAAAGCGTTTTAATGCGCTGAAATGTTTCAGGACAATCGTTGAAAATTTTTTCTTTTTGTTTTCTTTTTGATTCATCGTTAAAAACTGAGCAAAGCAGTAAGCTTGGATACAGTTTTAAATTGTGCAGGAAATACTTCCGGTCACAAGTTCTTCCACAAGGTTGGCAGCCGTAACAATTTTTGCCCCATCAATTAAATCGGCTTCGGTGATGCCTCTCGGTTTGGTGCATGCACCGCAGGCCCATATTTTCCCGCCATTGGCAATAAATGAGTTCATGATTTCTTTCAAAGGAGTGAAGCCCTCTTTGTTTACCTGTTCAGCATATCCTTTTGTGGCAAGCCGGACACCTTCAATGGTAAGGAAAATGGTGGCTTGCTGGTCGGCTGTAACGGCAACATTTCCGACAATGAAGGGAAGGATGGCGCGTTCAGCATCTTCTTTCCCATAAGTGCAATGAATTAATAATGGCTTTGACATGATCTTTATTTTTTAAGATGATTTTTTTTGAATGTAGAACAATGTGTCTGTTGAATTGAGTTCGTTTGCTTCAATCAGCGTATGCCCTGTCAGCCGACACCATGCGGGGATGCCCATGCGCGATGCCGGGTCATCGTTGAACACCTCAATCACCTGTGCTGCCGGCATTTCTTTCATCGCAATTCTTATTTCAGGTGTCAGGTTGACACAGGCAAGTCCTGATGCTTTTAATGCTTTATCTGCTTTCATTTCTTCTTCGGCGTTTAACTCAAGATAAACTATTTATGAGAATTTTCAATTGCCGCCATTTCAAGTGCAACGGCAGGCTCGTCACCGACAACCCATCCATCATGCCCAGGTTCGATAACTGTAAAATCACCAGGACTCAATTCTACTTGCGTACCATCATCCATCAATACTTTTAGCCTTCCAGAGACAATGTACATCAGATGACGTTTTTGGCAGCTCTCTGTTTTAGCGGTCGGCTTCATGTGGTCTGACCATTTCCATCCGGGCTGAAAAGTTATTCGATGGAGCGTAGCGCCAGCTACGGTCACAGTTTCCATCTTTCCTTTCTCTAATGATGTGGCTTGGTCCGGGGAGTTTAAACTTTTTGTCTCGATGGTTTGAGCACTAACTGTAAAAGCGAATCCGGCAATTGCAGCTACTAACATTAGTTTTTTCATACTAGGCTGATTTTGTTTTTTCTCTGCCCGCACAGGAACAAAGTGATTATCTTTCAACAAGCCGTGCCTTGCTTTATTTTGGCAATTATTTTTTTTCTGCAAATAATGATACACTTTTAACCCCATACTGCTTTGAAGCTCCTTTCGCTGATTTGGATATGAACTCGTAAGCAGCATTATTGCGCACATACAATACTTCCATTCCTGCTTTTTCGATACTGGTTTTGTAGGCATCTTCCTGTCCTGCACCGCCAATGCACGAGGCCCAAAGTGTTGAGTCGCAAGTAATGTTTTCCGGCAACTGGTGCTCGGTGACAATATCGGCAATTGCCATTCTGCCCTTAGGTTTTAGGACCCTCGCCACTTCAGCGAAAACTTTTGCCTTATCGGGGCAAAGATTGATAACGCCGTTGCTTATTACCACATCAAAACTTGCATCGGCGAATGGAAGTTTTTCAAGGTATCCTTTTGTGAATCTTACATTTTCAAATTTGCTTTCATCTGCCAACCGTGTTGCTTTTTCCAACTGTTCATCAGTCATGTCAATCCCTGTAACATGTCCTGACTTTCCAACTTTCAAAGCAGTGATGAAAGTGTCCATGCCTGAACCACTGCCAAGGTCGAGCACTTTTTCCCCTTCATTGAAATTGGCGATGTCGCAGAAGTAACCAACACCTGCAAATGAATCAATTGCTGCGGTAGGAATTAAATCCAAACATTCTTTTTCGTAGCCAAGTTTTTCTGCGAGTGTACGGCCCAATTCAAAATGGTATTCCCCTTTGGGATTAAGTGCCACATCACGGTACATGTTTTTTACTTTTTGTTCGAGTTCGGCAGCGTTCACTTTTTTGGCCAGCATTGTTGTTTCCATTTTGTCAGCGTTTTATTGTCATTTCATAATTGACGTGGAAGGGTGCAAAAAGTTCCCGAAGAATGAAAAGAGGTTAGGGCAAAATAAAATGTGAAGCAGCTTTGCGTAGGGTTGTGGGCTGCGTTACTTCTCTTTTTATTTTGCAGAAGGGACAGCCAAAACGGGTTTGCCGACCTGTAGTTGTTCCTCCCGATAGCTATCGGGATTGTGGCCTGAAGAAATGTCCGTCACCCTGTTGGGGGATGGGGAGATGGCATGGGGTATCTTCATATTTCATTTACTTTTCCCTATTTTATTTTTATTTGGTTGCCGCTTACATTTGTATTGCCGCACCTCAAAGAATCAAGGCCCCTTGAAAACCAACAAGTTATCACTTCATGGTCAGGTGCAACCCTGAAAGCTAATCCAATCAAACCAGACAAGCGATGAAGGAAGGAAAATTTAGGGCACCTTCCCAAGTAGCATGCCCACCGAAAATCTGCGATGGATGCAACTTGCTGAAATCCCGTAAACTTGTCCCTCAAAACACCACTGCATGGCCGCTTCCGGTAAGTACAACGACCGCCTTTTTTTTACGGAAAAACTCCTCGAATGGCACGCAGGCCACCACCGGCCCATGCCCTGGAAAGGTGAGCGGGACCCCTACCTCGTCTGGCTTTCGGAAATCATTCTGCAACAAACGAGGGTCGAGCAGGGTCTGCCGTATTTTGAAAAATTCAAGGCTGCCTACCCCACCGTCCGCCACCTCGCCGATGCGCCGGAGGACGAGGTGATGAAATTCTGGGAGGGCCTCGGCTACTACTCCCGTGCGAGGAACCTCCACGCTGCCGCCAAGCAAATTGCTTACGAGCTAAACGGCACATTTCCAGCCACTTACGAAGGTATCCGCTCGCTGAAAGGCGTAGGCGATTACACGGCAGCGGCCATCGCTTCGTTTGCCTTCGACCTGCCCCATGCGGTGGTGGATGGCAATGTGTACCGGGTACTGGCGAGGTATTTTGGCATCGGGCAGCCGATTGACTCGTCGGAAGGGAAGAAGCGGTTTGCGCAGCTTGCCCAGCAACTGTTGGAGATTTCGGATTTGGGATTTCGGATTTCGGCTGCCTCCCTTCCGAAATCCGAAATCCCAAATCCGAAATCGAACCACAACCAGGCTATCATGGACTTCGGGGCAATGCACTGCACGCCTGCCGCACCGAAATGCCCGACCTGCCCCATGAAGCCGCATTGCGAAGCGTTTCAACAACAAAATACAGCGCAACTGCCTGTGAAATCGAAGAAGCCGGAGCGGCGGCAACGATTTTTCAACTACCTGATAATCAACCAGAACGGAAACTTTTTTATCAAAAAACGCACGGAAAAAGACATCTGGCAAAACCTCTACGACTTCCCGCTCATCGAAACGGCGACGCTACCGGATGACCGAAATGATTTGACCGGCCATGTTATTTTCAGGCAGTGGTTCGGCGAAAATGGCTGGCGGCTGGTGCGGGTTTCGGCACCAATCAAACAGCAACTGACGCACCAACGCATCATCGCTACTTTCTGTGAAATGGAGGTTGAGGACGATTTTTCCCCAAAAAAAGCGGGCTGGCAGAAAGTGGAAAAGGAAAAATTGTCGGATTTTGCGTTTCCAAAAATCATTGATTTGTACTTCCAAAAGAAGTTTTTACCTTTAGAAATCTTTTAAAACATACGCCCCCCGGCGATAGACGGTGGACGTTTGGAGGGAATTAACTTCAAAACAAATAACTATGTTAAACCGGGTAATGCTCATTGGCCGCCTCGGGAAAGACCCCGAAGTGAGAAGGCTGGAAACCGGCGCAGCGGTCGCCAAATTCACCATTGCCACCGACGAAAGCTACAAGGACAACGCTGGCAACAAAGTCGAACAGACGGAGTGGCACAACGTGGTCGTGTGGCGCACACAGGCCGAAATCGCCGAAAAATTCCTCAAAAAAGGGATGCTGGTGTACGTCGAAGGCAAGCTGACGCACCGGGACTACACGGACAAAGACAACCAGAAACGGTACTTCACGGAAGTGGTGGCCAATAATTTCAGGATGCTGGAACGCCGGGAAGGCGGCGGTAGCGGGTACTTCCCCGGTGCCGGTGACGAGCCTGGCACCACGTCCGCCACTCCACGTGCCAGCGAGCCGTCCGGGGTGATGGGCGACGTGGGCGAGCCACCTGCCACCGACGACCTGCCGTTCTGATTTTTTTAGATTGGAAAATACAAATCCCTTCTGACGAGCCGTTTTTTATGATGAAGAACGGCTCGTTTTAGTTTCGTAAATTATTGAAAATGAGGATTTTAGTTTTTGTTTTGAGCATCATGCTCTTGGCTTCCTGCGAGGAGCCGGTGCTGACACCGAAGCCAAGGGCCTACCCGAAAGTCACGCACCCGGAGAAGGCGTACCAGGCTTTCAACGAAAGCTACTGCGGGTTTTCGTTCGAGTACCCAAAGTACGCCGTCATCCAAAAAGACACGACTTTTTTTGATAAAAAACCGGCCCATCCCTGCTGGTTCAATATTCTTGTCAAGGGCTTCGACTGCCGGATTCATTGCAGCTACGCCCCCATTTCGAAGCAAACCCCGGCGGACAAACTGAAAACCGATGCCTTCAAAATGACGGACTGGCACAACAAAAAAGCGACCTACATTGAGGAGGCGCCACTCTTCAACGGGGCGCACAACGTGAAGGGCATGTTGTTCACGGTGGAGGGGCCGGTGGCTTCGCAATTGCAGTTTTTCCTGACGGACACTGCCGAACAGCAGCATTTTTTCAGGGGGGCGCTCTATTTTTACACGCAAGCCAACCCCGACAGCCTGGCACCCGTGTACGACTTCATGCGGAAAGATGTGGAGCGGATGATTGAAACCTTTCAGTGGAACTGAGGTATAATTTTGCCGTCAAAAAGTATCAGTGCAATGCGTCAAAACAAATACGTCTGCATTCACGGCCATTTTTACCAGCCGCCCAGGGAGAGCGCCTGGCTGGAGGTCATCGAATTGCAGGACAGCGCCGCCCCGTTCCACGACTTGAACGAGCGCATCAATTTTGAATGTTACGCCCCAAACACCGCCGCCCGCATTCACGACGAGGAAGGTTTCATCAAAAAAATAGTCAACAACTACGGGCAAATCAGCTTCAACTTCGGCCCCACGCTGCTCTCGTGGCTGGAGAGTGCCGACCCCGCCGCCTACCGGGCCATCCAGGATGCCGACCGGCTGAGTTGGGAGCGTTTCGGGGGGCACGGCAACGCCATTGCGCAAGCCTACAACCACCTCATCATGCCCCTCGCCAACGAACGGGACAAGGTGACGCAGGTCCGCTGGGGCATTTCCGATTTTGAGCACCGGTTTGGCAGAAAACCGGAGGGCATGTGGCTCCCGGAGGCGGCAGTTGACACCGCTACGCTGGAGGTTTTGGCGGGGCACGGCATCGTTTTCACCATCCTCGCTCCCCGGCAGGCGAAGGCTTTCCGAAAAACCAGCGACAAGGCATGGACTCCGTTGCAGGAAAACATCGACACCCGCCGGGCCTACGTCTGCAATTTGCCATCCGGCAAAAAAATCAACCTGTTTTTTTATGATGGAAACACTGCGAAGGACGTGGCATTTCAGGGCCTGCTGAACAGTAGCCACAATTTTGCGAAGCGCCTCACCGGGGTGTTCGACGAGGACGGCACCGCGCAACTGTCGCACATTGCCACCGACGGCGAGAGCTACGGCCACCACCACCGGTGGGGCGAGATGGCGCTGGCGGGTTGCCTTAATTTGATTGAAAAAAACGGGCTGGCCACCGTGACCAACTACGGCCAGTTTTTGGAAAAATTTCCGCCGGAATACGAAGTGCAACTCCACGAAAACAGTTCGTGGAGTTGCGTCCACGGGGTGGAGCGCTGGCGCTCCGACTGTGGCTGCAACACAGGCAGCCAGCCCGGCTGGAACCAGGCCTGGCGTGGCCCGCTGCGGGATGCGTTCGACTGGCTGCGGGAGGAATTGATGAAGGAATTTGAGGCATCGGTGGGCCAATGGGTACACGACATCTGGGAGGTTCGCAACAACTACATTTCCGTCATTCTCGACAGGTCGAAGGAAAATGTGGACCATTTCATCGAAAAACATGCGAAGCGGGAGTTGGACAAAATGGAAAAAATCAACCTGCTGCGCCTGTTGGAGATCCAGCGAAATTGCCAGTTGATGTACACCAGTTGCGCCTGGTTTTTTGCAGAGGTGTCCGGCATTGAGACCAGTCAAGTGTTGCAGTATGCGCTCCGGGCGACCTACCACCACTACAACGCCACAGGCCACAGCCTTGCACCGTTTTTTATAGAACGGCTTGAAAATGTTCCGAGCAACGTTTACGAAAATGCCGCCGTCAGCTTTCAGGAAAATGTGCAGCCGACCCAACTGACCCTAACGGGCGTGGGGATGCACTACGCTGCCTCTTCCATTTTTGAGGATTACGAGGAGACCGCCAGTTTCCTGCATTTCATTGTGAAAAATGAAGTTTTCGAGCGCATACATGCAGGTGGGCAACGCCTCGCTTTCGGACAAACCACGTTAGTATCAAAACTGACCTACTCTGAAAAACATTTCAGCTTTGCTGTGCTCTACCTCGGTCAGCAAAACATGATTGGCAGTATTTCACTGGACATGCCCAAGACCGACTTCGACCTTTATCAGCAACAAATAAGCGATGCCTTCCGAAACTCCAATCTTGGCGATGTGATTAGTTTGCTCCAATCGTTTGGGCCGGAGAAGTTTTCGTTCAACAATCTTTTCAAAGACGAAAAGCGAAAGATTTACCGGCAAATTCTTGCCCGCAGTTTTCCAACCGTCGAAACAGTCATCCTCGACTACTACGAGGACAATTACCAATTGATGAACGGCATGGCGAAAAGCGGCATTCCGGTGCCGGAAAGCTGGAAGGGCATCACACAATTTGTGATTGGAAATGAGCTGCACCGCTTTTTTGAAAACGGGAAAATGAGTGTTCGTCAAATAAAGCACATCGTTGGGGAGTATGCCCGCTGGAGCGTACAACTGACCGACGTTCAACGGCTTAAATTCGTTTCCGGTGAACGGATTTTCAGTGAACTTCGCAAAATTGAATCCACCGCCGAGGGATCCGAAGGATTGCGGAAACTGACCGGGGTACTCGAAGCGCTTGCACAACTCAACATCTGGCCGGAGCTGTGGAAGAGCCAAAACCTGTTCTACCAGATGGCACAAAACTTCCGAAAAGACGACTGGCAGGAAGTCGAAGTGGCCTGGAAAGCAGCGTTTTTGAAACTTGGTAAATTGCTGAAAGTGAACGGAGCGTGATTCGATTTCGGATTTGGGATTTCGGGAGGCTGAATTTCAGAATTCCGCCTCCCAAATTTCCGTTTCATTTTTCAACGATGGCATCGTCGATGAGGTCGTCGTGGTCGTCGTCCTTCCTTTTTTCGGGCAGTTTGGCATCGGGGCCCGGCTTAATTTTCACCTCGCCCGGTTTCAGCGGTGGCTCGCCCTTCATTTGGTAGTCGCCTTTGGAAAAACGGTCGGCCTTTTCCCAAAAACTATCGTGCTTGGCAAATTCGCTGCCGCCGGTGTCGAGTGGCTTGTCGGCGAATTTGGCGTTGTTGCCCGTGATTTTATCCTCCAATTTTTGGTTGAGTTCTTTGGCTTTGTCAATCAGGCTGCCAGTGGTTTCGCCCGATTTTTCAGCTTCCGCCTGCGCCCTGGCGAAGAGGTCGTCCTTGGCTTTCAATATTTTGGAGCCGAGGCCCGCAGCCAAATCCTTCGCCCGGTCGAGGGCTTCGCCGCCTTTTTCAAAAATGGCCTCGCCAACGTCTTCGGCTTTCTCGCCAAATTTTTCGGCCCAGTCGCTGCTCGTTTCCATGACTTTTTTGCCGACTCCTTCGGTAAAATCAGCTGCCCTGTCCAGCGCACCGCTCGATTTTTCGAGGATGGCACCGCCGATGTGTTCGGCTTTTTCGCCAATCTTTCCCGCCCACTCACTGCCGGTTTCCATCACTTTTTTCCCCACACCTTCGGTGAAGTCCGCCGCCTTGTCCAGCGCCTCGCCCGATTTTTCGATGACGGTTGCGCCCGTATTTTTCAATGAATCGAGTACGCTCTGCCCGTAATCGGGGTTGTTGTCGGGATTGCCGTCGTCCAGCAATTTGGGGGCATCGGCAGGCACCCGGAGGGGTGGGAGTTCCAGCGTTTCTTCCGTTGCCCCGGCAGCGGGGGCCACAGCTTCCCGCTCGGCCATGATTTCGTCCATGACCTCGGCGGTGTCGATGTTTTCGGCAGGTTTTCCCTCCTTCCCGGTGAGGTCGGTGACAAAATCCTTTGTTTTTTCGGCCACTGTTTCGGCGGTCTCCTGCACTTTGTCCCAGAGTTCGCTGCCGGTTTCTTTGGTGGCTTCCACGGCCTTGTCGGCAGCAGATTTGGTCACTGCTTTTGCCCCGAAGAGCAATTTTTTCATATCATTGAAGAATGCCATGATGTCTATTTTTTTGATGGTGAAACTTGCGGGAAAGGTAGGAAATTTTCTGAAATGACAGGTAGAACCAAGAAGCATTGGTGCCCAAAACATTGAAAATCAGCAGCTTAGGAACGGTTTGCACCACTTCTGTTGTCAAAAAACGAAACGACGTAGGCGAGCAGCATTGTCAATTTTTTTTGAGGATTTTATTGATTTCCGCCCGGACTTCTTCGTGCGAAACAACGTTTCCTGACTCAATATCCCTCATCCCCGCTTCAATCAGTTGCTTTTCTTCCTCGGAAATCTCATCCCACCAATCCCTATCGGTCCAGTGTGTTTTGAAATAATCCCTGACCTGCCTCAAAAAAACAATGTCATCTGTGTTGATGATGATTTTTATCAAGTCATTTTTCAATTCTGCGGTATTCATGCCAATCAATTTTCAACAAATTTAAACCATTTTTCACTTCAAATAAAACACCTCCTCCACCGGCCTCAGCGCACGTTTCATCCAGAGCGGGCGGCGCAGCCCGTCCGGCCCCGGCGCAGGGCGGGTCATTTTGAGCCACTCGCGATAGACCTCCATGCTTTTTTTCGTGTCCACGAAAATGTCGCCGTAGCTGTCTCCGGGCCGGGCGTTTTCGATGCGCACCTTCTGGTGCCAGCAGTGCATCCCCGAAATCGGGTCGGGGTGGACTGGGAACGTGATGTTCTGATGCACCCCGCCATCGCTCCAGAAAATGCGGGCGCTGTCCTTGTCTTTTGATTTAAACGGCTGAATGCCAGCCAGTTGCTTCATCTTCCAGCCGCCGTTGCCGTCGTCTTCGATGCTCACGGTGGCGGTCGCCCAACGGTTGCCCTTGGGGTCGTTCGGCCTGCGCCAGCGGCCCAGGTGGTGCGAGCAGGCGACCACACCGGGCTTCATTCCCTCCGTCACCCACACCTTGTCCACGAAGTAGCCGATGTCGGTGTTGATGCGGAGCAGGTCGCCCGTTTTCACGCCAAATTTCGCAGCATCCTGCGGGTGCATCCACAGCGGGTTTCGGTTGGCGATTTCATACAGCCACTTCGCATTGCCGCTGCGGGAGTGGATGAGCGTCGGCAGCCGGAAGGTCGGCACCAGCGGGTACTCGCCTTTCGAGCGGTCGAGTTTTTCCTCGTGGATATGACTTTTGATGTAGGTCGGGATGGCGTACTCCGGCCACTTCCAGTCCATCATCGTTTGGCTGAAAAATTCGTTTTTGCCGCTTGGCGTGGGGAAGCCGGTCAGCGCTTTCCCGTCCACCATCACGCCGATGGTTTTGCCTTTTTTGGTGATGGTTCCCGTTGCTTCGTCCACTTGGGAATCCGGCAAAACCGAGGGGGCCAGTTCCTTTTTGTTCACTTCGTAAACCGATTCTTCGACCACGAAAGCGCCATATTTCCGCATGTAATCCAGTGGCGTAAGTCCCTCTTTTTCAGCCGTTTGCGGCAGGCCCCTGGTGTTTTCAAAAATAAACTGGTAGTATTCGTCCACGGTGATGCACTCGCCAGGGCGGTACGGCGACTCGAAGTGTTTTTTGATGCCCAGCGAGCCGTCCGGGTCGATGCGCCAGGAGAGTTGAATCCAAAATTCGTCCTCCTCCCACACCTCGCCGGGGTTCACCTCGTAAGTAAATTTGATGTTTTTGCCTTCCCGCCTCGCTTTTTCCCGCAAAACAGGTTGCCGGAAGGCAATCCAAATGCCGGAATGCGTCTCGTAGCTGTTCAGGTCGTGGCGCTCGCTGGCCAGCCCCATCGGCAGCACGTAGTCGGCGAAGTAGGCCGTCTCGCTCCATGTCGGCGTGAGGGCGCAGTGCAGCCCGAAACACTTCTCGTCTTTGTAAGCCTCCATCCATACGAAGCCGTCGGGGTAGGTCCACACGGGGTTGAACACCCTCGAAAAATACACGTCCATGAAGCCCCGGCCCTCCTTCAAAAAGTGCGGCAGCAGGAAGCTCATTTCAAAATACGCCAGCGGGTATTCCTTCGGAAAATGCAGTTCGTTCCAGAATTTTTGCGCCGGAGGCGTATCAAAAAACTTTGGATGGAACTTGTTCCAGGTGTTTGGAGAGGTGCCGCCCTCGGTGCCGACCGAGCCGGTGAGCACGTTGAGGAAGTGCAACGTGCGGGCCACCGCCCAACCGCCGAGGTTGCCACTGCCGGCAGCCCGCCAGTTGTGCGTGGAGAGCCGGGTGCCTGCCTCCCCGATGATTTTGGCCACTTCACGGGTCATCGAAGCCTTGGCCCCGCTTTCTTTTTCGGCAAATTCGGGCGTGTACTCTGCATACGTTTCGAGGAGGGTTTCGATAAAAACCTCGAATGTGCAGGGCTTCTCCGGGTGCATTTTTTTCAAAAACTCGTCCCAGTTCGTCCATTTTTCGAGGTACTCCCGGTTGTACCAGCCGTTCACCAAAAGTTCCCTGGCGATGGCCAGCAGCAGCGCCGCCTCCGAGCCAGGGTACGTCGGCATCCAGTAGTCGGCCATGCTCGCCGTGTTGCTCAGGCGGGGGTCGAGCACGATGAGTTTGGCGCCCTTCATTTTGCCCTCGATGATGCGTTGGGCGTGCGGGTTGAAGTAGTGCCCGCTCTCCAAATGCGCCGAAATGAGCAGGATGGCCTTCGCATTCGCATGGTCGGGCGAGGGGCGGTCGTGGCCGTACCAGAGCGCATAGCCAAACCGTGCGCCAGAGGAACAAATGTTCGTGTGGGAATTGTGGCCGTCCACGCCCCAGGCTTGCAGCACCCGGTCCATGTAGCCCTCGTGGCCTGGCCGCCCGACGTGGTAGGCGATTTCGTTATTTCTTCCTTCCAGAATGGCCTTCCGCATCCGCCCGGCGATGTCGTCGAGTGCCTCGTCCCACGTCACCCGCTCCCATTGGCCGGAGCCACGCTCCCCCACCCTTTTTTGTGGGTACAAAATGCGGTCAGGGTCAGTGATTTGGTTGATGGTGGCGGGACCTTTGGCGCAGTTGCGGCCCCGGCTGCCAGGGTGCCAGGGGTTGCCCTCGAACTTGCGCACCTCGTTAGTTTCTTTGTCGATGTAGGCCAACATGCCGCAGGCGCTTTCGCAATTGAAGCACGTTGTCGGCACGATGGCGTAGGTTTTTTTCTCCTTTTTGGGCCACGATTTTGCCTCGTACTCTGTCCAGTTGTCCCACTGGTCGGGGGGTGGAAACTTTGTCAAATCGCCTGGCTCGGTGAGGCTGTTGACGGACGGTGCGTACTCCTCCTCCTTGTGGAGATTGGGAATCAGGCCAACGGCTTCGGCCAATTTTTCGATGAAGGTTGGTTTGTGCTTGTAGGCCATTTTTTAGGTGAAATTAGGAAAATGGAATTGGGAATTATTACCTAAGTTATTGAAAATCAATTTCTTAATTCAAATTTCCCAATTTCAAAAATTCAAGCCCTGCCCTGCAAAATGCGGTGCCAGTAGAGCCAGGGCAACACGTATTTTTTGAGCGCCCACATCGACCACCGCTCTTTCGACTGGTCGAACGGGAAGGTTTCCATCGGATTGTTGTCGTAATCGAACTCAGCCAGCACGAGCTTGCCGTAGCCTGTGATGAGGGGGCAGGAACCGTAGCCGGTGTACTTGCCGTCGAGTGCGCCGCCGTTTTTCACGTGCAGGAGGTTGTTCACCAGCACGGGTGCCTGCTTGCGTACAGCGGCCCCGGTTTTGGAGTTTGGCGAACTGCCTGCGTCGCCACAACTGAAAATGTTCGGGTAGCGGTTGTGCTGCAAAGTGAATTTGTCCACA
>JACRAN010000079.1 GCA_016234735.1 Bacteroidota bacterium
GGATTTTTTTTGCCGCACCTCTCGCCTCTCGCCTCTCACCTCTCTCACTCCTCTCACCCTCTCACTTCTCCAAAATCCCCAGCCCGAAGAGGGCAAAATCGTACCTCACGGGGTCGTTGGGGTCGAAGGCACGGAGGCGGTCGGTGAGTTCCAGCACGGCCTGCCAGTCGGTTTGTCGGCGTTCCAGCAGGCCGAATTTCCGGGCGATGCGCTCCACATGCACATCGAGCGGAATGAGCAACTGTGCCGGTTTGATGTTTTTCCAAAGGCCAAAATCCACGCCCCGGTCGTCGTGGCGCACCATCCAGCGCAGGAACATGTTGAGCCGCTTGCACGACGACTTGGTGGCGGGAGAGGGCACGTGTTTTTGGGTGCGGCGGGGCGCATCGGGCAGCGAAAAAAACACCTCCCGGAAACCCGTCAGCCCCTCGCCCACGTGCGGGTCGTCCGGCTTCATTTTTTTCAAAAAAGCCTCCTCCAGCGAGATGTGGTTTTGGTAAAACCATTGAAAAAATTCCAGGAAATACAGCGTGTCCGTCGCCTGGAAGGTGCGGTGCTTGAAGGGGAGGAACCGCTTCCGGTCGTGTTCCTGGTGGTGGAGGATGAAGTCGCAGGGTGCGCCGTCCATCAGTTCGATGAGCGTGTTGGCGTTGTGGATGATGGTTTTGCGCTGCCCCCAGGCGAGCATGGCCGTCCAGAAGCCGCTGATTTCGATGTCCTGCAAGCGGGTGAAACGGTGCGGCACGGAAATCGGGTCGCTTTCGATGAAGGCGGGCCGGTTGTATTTTTCGACGCACTCGTCGAGGAAGATTTTCAGGTTGGATGTCATCATTTTCAAAGCAACAGTCGCCAAAACAGCGAAAGAAAACCATCGGACGTGCTGTTTTTCCGCCGGAATTTCCGACATTTGTTGGCAAATAAAACAACTGCCAACCCCGAAGGGGTAAACTGAACATGACCGCAACACTCACATACACCCTCGTGCTGGCCGCCATTTATTTTGGCATCAAGGCCATTGAATTCATCGAAAAACGGGAACATTGACTCACCCCCGGTGCTCGTACATGTGCAGTTTCAACAGCCCCATCCGCTGGAGAAAGTGGCAGAACGAGACCCTCAGCACCCCCATCCCGTACTTCATACTCCGCTTGAAATTGATGGAAGAAGCCTCCTCGAAATACTTCGTGGGGCAGGTCACTTCGGCGATGTCGAACCCGGCGTACACGATTTGCGAAAGCATCTCGTTGTCGAAAACGAAGTCGTCGGAGTTCGCTTCGAGGTTGATGGCCAGCAGCACCTCCCGGCTGAACGCACGGTAACCCGTGTGGTATTCCGAGAGTTTGTAGCTGATGAGCAGGTTTTGCGACAGCGTGAGGAAGCGGTTGAACACGTACTTGTACAGCGGCATCCCGCCCCGCAGCGCCCCCTTGCCGAGGATGCGGCTGCCGAGCACCACCGGGAACAGCCCCTCGCCGATGATGTTCACGAACGAGGGAATCAGCAGCGGCGTGTACTGGTAGTCGGGGTGCAGCATGATGACGATGTCGCCGCCGAGTTCGAGTGCCATGCGGTAGAGCGACTTCTGGTTGCCGCCGTAGCCCTTGTTTTTCTGGTGGACGATGACGTGGTGGATGCCGAGCGATTTTGCCAGCGCCACCGTGTTGTCGCGGCTGGCATCGTCGCAGAGGATGACCTCGTCCACCAGCGGGAACGGGATTTCGGCGTAGGTTTTTTCCAGCGTCAGCGCTGCGTTGTAGGCCGGGAGTACGACAATGACTTTTTTTCCTTTGTACATTTGTGGGCTTTTCTTCGTAAAAAATGCCCGCAAAGATAAAAATGCGCAGACTTTAGACTTGAGACAATAGATTTTAGAAAGCCAATTAAAATTTCTAAAGTCTAAATGTACTGATTGATTAGGTTATTCCCCTCGAATTATGCTCCAAAGACAAAAAAAAAACTTGTTTTTGAGCATATTTACGGGTACAACCTAACAAATTAGTACATCTAAAATCTAAGGTCTAAAGTCTGTTTCAACATGCCCATGAAAAATTTTACCCAAACATTCGCCACGCTGCTCTGCCTCGTGTTGGCCTTTGAAAACCAGGCGCAGACCATCTTCGTCGCCCCCGGTGCCACCGGCTCCGGCACCTCCTGGGCCGATGCCACCGGCAACCTCAAGGCGGTGCTCGACAACGCCGCCTCCGGCACCCAAATCTGGGTGAAAGAAGGAACGTACCTGCCCACCACCTGCTCCAACTGCAACTTCCTCGACCGCAACCAAAGTTTTGTAATAAAAAGCGGGGCCAAACTTTACGGCGGCTTCGGCGGCTTTGAAACCGCCATCGGCCAGCGCAACATCGCTGCCCACCCGACCTACCTCAGCGGCGACATCGACGAAGACGGGACGCTCGCAAACAACTCGTACACAGTCGTTTACACGCACAACGTCAACGTTGAAACCCTTGTTGACGGTTTCACCATCACCGGCGGAAACGCCGATGGGGCAGGGGCTGGCCTCGGCACCCCGCAGACGAGCGGCGGTGGCTGGTTCAACCTCGGCTCCACGCCCGGAGCCAGTTCGCACCCGTCCATCGCCAACTGCACCTTCCTCGGCAACTACGCCTGGGGCTACGGTGCCGCCATGTTCAACGACGGCAGTTTCAGCGGTGCCTGCAACCCCGTGCTGACGAATTGTAAGTTCATCGGCAACTCATCACGGGCAGATGGCGGTGCCATGTACAACACCGGCAGCTTCAACGGCCAGAGCAGCCCGGTGCTCACGGACTGCCATTTCATCGAAAACAAATCGGAGCAGGCCGATGGCGGTGCCATGTTCAACATGGGGCAGCAGGGCGTGAGCAACCCCCAACTGACCAACTGCACGTTCCTGCGGGACACGGCCTTCTACGAGGGCGGTGCTATCTGCAACTTCGGCAACAACGGCATCAGCAGCCCAGTGCTGACGGATTGCATTTTTGAGGAAAACGTGGCGGAATTTGGCGGTGCCGTGTACAACGACGGCACTTTTGGCGGGTACAGTGGCCCCGAATTCCTCAACTGCGAATTCAGGGCGAACCGCTCCGGCAACGACGGCGCTGCATTCTACAACTCCGGCTACCAGGGCACCTGCAACCCTTCGGTGTTGGGCTGCCTGTTCGAGGAAAACCACTCTGGCTTTGGGGGCGGGGCGATTTTCAGCAACGGGAACGAGGGCATCAGCAACCCCGTCGTTCGGAACTGCCGGTTTTTGAACAACCACGCCGATACCTACGGCGGGGCGATGTACAATTTTGGCAAGGGCAACCTCGCCTCCCAGGTGCCGGGCAATGCCAGCCCGGAAATCACCAACTGCCTGTTTTTCAACAACATGGCGCTCTCCGCCGGGGCGGTGTACAACCTCGGTGCCGAACTTGGCAACGCAAACGCCGTCATCACCAATTGCACATTTTATGGCAACCACGCCAACATCGGCGGGGCGCTGTACTGCAACGCCGGGGAGAACGGCACGGGCGTGGCCAGCCCCATTGTCGAGAACAGCATTTTTTGGGCAAATACCGCCATTGAGGGACGGGTTTTCCGCATCATCTGGGGCACGCCGACCATCGGCAACTCGCTCGCCGACGTGGCCGATTGCGGCGAACTTTACAACGGCAACGGCGGCGGCGTGACCTGCGGCGGCGGAATGGTTTTCGACCAAAACCCGCTGTTCGTCAGCCCGGCCAGTGCCAATTTCCACCTCGAAAACGGCTCCCCGGCCATTGATTTCGGGAGCAACCCGGCCATCAACCAGACGGGCATCGGCATCGACCTCGACAGCCTGCCCCGCATCTTCAACAGCACCGTGGACATGGGCGTGTACGAGTTCGGCTCGACGCTCGGCAGCGCCCCGCTCGTGACGCAAAACCCTCAGAATCAGCAAGTTTGCGAAGGTGAAGAGGCGACGTTCAGCATCAGTGCCACGGGGGTTCAGCCGCTGGGTTTTCAGTGGTTCAAAAACGGCACGGCGGTTTCGGGCGCTTCGCAAAATGTGCTCAACCTCCCGGCCACCACGCTGGCCGACGCAGGCACCTACACCTGCACCGTGAGCAACACCTCCGGCAGCACCACCAGCCTGCCCGCCACACTCACCGTGAACGAACCCGCCACCGTCAGCGTGGCCATTTCCGCTTCGCAAACGGACATTTGCGAAGCGGAAGAAATCACCCTGACGGCACAGCCCGTCAACGGCGGCGCTGCGCCAACCTTCCAGTGGTTCCTGAACGCGGTTGCCTTCGGCAGCAGCGTTCCATCGTTCAACATTGGCTCGTTGCAGGACGGCGACACGTTCGTTTGCCAGGTGGTTTCTTCTGAAAACTGCGTGGTGAATCCCACCGCCACCTCGAATCTTGTGACGGTGAATGTGGAAAATCTGCTGGCCGCTGCTCTTGGGATTGCTGTCGGAGCGGAAGCGGTTTGTGAAGACCAGCCGGTTACCATCACCGCTACCCCGGTCAACGGCGGCAACTCCCCCTCCTTTTTTTGGACGCTGGACGGCAATCCGGTGGGCGCTGATGCGCCCACGCTGGTTGTCGGTGCCCCGCAGGATGGCAGCGAGGTGCAGTGTTCCATGGTCTCCTCGAAAAATTGTGTGGTTGAAAACCCGGTCGGGTCGAACGTGCTGACGCTGGACGTGCTGGCAAATGTGGCGGCTTCCATCGCCATCGCACCGTCGGCGGATTCGACGATTTGCCTCGGAACGGAGGTCGTTTTCACGGCCACCCTCGAAAACGGAGGCACCGCCCCGACCTTTGAGTGGTTGCTGAACGGGCAGCCTGTGGGCGACAATTCGCCCGTGTTTTCAAGCGATGCGCTGAACGACCAGGACGTGGTGGTGTGCTACCTGACTTCCTCGGACGTGTGCCTGCTGGAAAACCCGGTGTTGTCAAACGCCGTAGTGGTTTCCGTGGACAGTTGCGCGATGGCTTCCGGCTGGTTGACCGACGAAACGAACAGCTTTTTTGTGTCCCCCAACCCCTCTGCCGGAAAAATTGTTGTAGAAATTTCAAAACCATCCAATAACTTTGTCCTGCAAATTCTGAACACGCAAGGACAAATTGCGTTAACCACTCATGAGAATCACTCCGTTATCCCTTTCAAGCGAGAATTTGATTTAAGCGGCTTTCCAAAAGGGATTTATTATTTACAAATTATATCCGACACGCAGGCAAGCGTGAAAAAACTGGTGCTTCACTGATGGCGACTGAATTTTTTCCAAAGTTGGCTTGACGAGGTAGCGGCTGTTTGAGTGCCCGTTTTTCACAGAAAGGTGGCTTTTCCGGCCTATTGGCTTGCACTGGACAAAAGAATTCGACGGCAAGGGGCAAATTACCGTGTTTCGGGTGTTTGCTTTCCTGCTGATATTCAGTACATTGCGTTTAGAAAGAGAGAAGATTTTTGACCTTGAAATGCCTTGAACAAAAACTGATTTTTTAATGGTATCCCCCCGTGCGGCAAGCCACAGTTCGGCTGGTTTGTATCGCCGGGTAAAAATGAACATTGCCTTGAAAACAAAATTACACCTTCGTTTCCCTGTCCTGGTCTTGCTGTTGGGGAGCTTTTCCCTGTGTGCGCAAGACATCCACTTCACGCAGTTTTACAATGCGCCGCTGACCATGAACCCTGCCCTGACGGGCATTTCGAAGGGCGATATCCGCCTGAGCAGCCTCTACCGCAGCCAGTGGAATGCGGCGAATTCACCGTACAAAACCTTCAATGTTTCGGCGGAAAAGAAATTTTACAACATCACCCACGACTCCTGGTGGCTGAGTGGCGGCCTCGATATTTTCTACGACCGGGCAGGCGATGCCAACCAGGCCACGACGCACATCGTGCTGACCGGCTCCTACACCAAGATGCTCGACCGGAACAATTTCATCTCGCTGGGCCTGTCGGCGGGCATCGGGCAGCGCCAGTTCGAGTTTGGCAACCTGACGTTCGACAACCAGTGGAACGGCGATATTTTCGACCCGGACCGCCCGGTCAATGAAAACTTCAACGACCCGAACCTCCTCTACCCCGACTTCGGCATCGGCTTTAACTACCGTGCCCAGAAAGCCCGTAGCCGCTCGAAGTTCGACCTCGGAGCCGGGGCTTTTCATTTCAACCGGCCCAACCAAAGCTACCAGGAAAACGACAAGAGCCAGTTGCCGGTGCGCCTCGGTATGTACGCCATGCCTGTTTTTCAAATCAGTGGGACGGGCGATGTGGTTGGTGCCATCACCACTCAAATGCAAGACAAGTATTTTGAAGCGCTGGCCAGTGTGGGCTACCGCTACCATTTGAGCACCAAAAAATCGAAGGAAGTGGCGGTGCAGTTGGGCGTGGGTTTTCGCTTCAACGCCATCGGCGATGCGGTAACGCCCGCTGCGGAATTCCATTACCGGGACTGGATGGTGGGGCTGAGTTGGGACATGAACGTGTCCGGCTTTTCGACGGCCACGAACCGCAACGGCGGGCCGGAAATCGCCGTGCGGTACATCATCCACAAAGTTTACCCGTTGAAGGCATACAAAGCGTGCCCGCTGATTTGAGACCAGAAAAATTTGAAATCTGATACGTGGCAGTACGTTCGTTTTCAAAAAAAACGGACGGCGCAATCCCATGATTCAGTCAACATGAATATTTATCCAAAACACGAGAAAAGGCAAATGAAACGCATCATCTTCCCCCTCCTGCTCGTTGCTTTTTGCCTCGGCACCGGCACGGGCCAAACTTACCGTCAGTACATCAAGGCGGCGGACGAGGAGTTCGCCGACCTGAACTACTACTCGGCCATGAAGCACTACCAGGAAGCCATGTCCATTGAGGGCGAGCAGCCGGAGGTGCTTTACAAATATGCCGAGGCGGCGCGGCTTTTCCAGTCCTACACGTTTGCCGATACCGCCTACACGAAGGTGCTGATTGGCGAACAGGCGCAGCAGTACCCGCTGGCCAAATTCTGGTTGGCAACGGTGAAAAAGAAACAGGGCAAGTACGAAGAAGCCCAGGATTTTTTTCGGCAATTTACCACCGAGCATCCCAACTCCTACCCTGACTATCAGGCCATTGCGAAAGCCGAAATCGAGGCATTGGACTGGGCCATCGAAGCCATCCACCGACCGGACGAGAACGTGACGGTGGAACGCCTGAGCGACGACATCAACACGGCCGGGTCAGAGTTTGCTCCGCAACTTCGGGGCAACGACCTGTACTATTCCTCCCTGAGCGACACCCGCCAGTTTAAAAAAGGGGAAGCCCCCCGCCAGTATGCCATCGAGTTGAAAGCAAAAGATGTGGGGAAAAAAGTGGGCCGGCTCGAACTGAACGACCCGGAGCGGCACACGGCGCATGTGAGTTTCAATCGGAACAACCTCAAAGTTTATTACTGTCTCTGCGACTTCGTGGAGGAAAGTACCGAAGTGCGGTGTGAAATCTGGACCCGCCCGGTCATCGGGAAAGACGAATTTGGCGACCCGGTGCGCCTGCCTGCGAGCATCAACAAACCCGGCTACACCGCTACCGACCCCACCATCACCTACGACGAGGTGACCGGGAGGGAGTGGCTGTTTTTTGTGTCAGACCGCCCCGGTGGGCACGGCAAATTGGACATCTGGTCGGTGGTGGTGGAAAGTGACAGCACCTTTGCGCAGCCGGTGAACCAAACCGGCCTGAACACGCCGGAGAACGATGTCACGCCGTTTTACCATCCCCTCAGCAAAACGATGTACTTCGCCAGCGACGGCAGGCAGGGCTTCGGCGGGTACGACATGTACGAAGCTACCCGCCGGGGTGGCAAATGGGTGGACATCGAACACCTGCCCGCACCCTACAACAGCAGCTACAACGACACGCATTTCTGGATGAACAATGCCCGCACGAAGGGCTACTTTTCGTCCAGCCGGTTGGGCAGCCTGGTACTGGAACCTGAGTTCGAGGCTTGCTGCAACGACCTCTACGCCTTCACGGTGCAGGTGGTGGATTTGGAACTTTTCACCTTCAACAAACAGAACAACGAGCCGCTGGAAGGTGTGACGATAAAGTTGCTGGAACTGGGCAAGGAAGGCGACATCCCGCTCACTTCCGTGACCAACCCCACGGCCAACGACTTCACGTTTCAACTGAAAAAAGGCACGAAATACGCAGCGCTGGCCACCCGGCCAGGCTTCCTGCCCGTGCGGGAAGACATCGACTTGACCGTGCCCGCCAACACGAACCAACGCACCCTCGAACGGAAACTCTACCTCGTGCCTACGACCGTGGATTTGCACGTGACTTCGTTCAACAAAAAGAACGGCAACCCGCTGAAAGGCGTGGAGGTGCGTCTCGTGGTGGACGGCCAGGAGGTGGATTTCAAGAAAAACGATACCAGCAACAACGTGGATTTCGTGCTGGAGCGGGGCAAACGGTACGAACTCATCGGCTCGAAAGTGGCGTACTTCTCCGACACCATCCACATCGACCTGCGCACGGATGTGGCCACGATGGACATTTTTGAAAAACTGAACCTGAAACCCAAGGAAATCGAGGATTTCCCGCCGTTGGTCATCTATTTCGACAACGACCAGCCCAACCCGAAAACCCGCAAAACCACCACCGAAACCAGTTACAAAGAAACCTGGGAGGCATACATGCAACGAAAAGATAAGTTCGTGCAGGAGTACGTGACCGAGTTGGCAGGTTTCGACAGCATCACCTCCGCCCGCCGGATGGATGCTTTTTTTGAACGGGAGGTGAACAACGGCTACCTGAGCCTTGAGGTTTTCTCCGAAAATATCCTGGAAATTATGCAGGATGGTGGCTTCAAGGTCGAGTTGGTCATCCAGGGGTTTACCAGCCCAAGGGCCAGTGCCGACTACAACTTCGACCTCTCGCAGCGCCGTTCCGATTGCCTGAAAAACCATTTTGAAACCTGGCGGGGCGGGGTGCTGAAACCCTTCGTGGAGCAGAAAATGCTGACGATGGAAGTGGTGGGCTACGGCGAAAAACTCTCGCCGCAGTTCATCAGCGACCGGCTGGACGACGAGCGGGGCAGCATCTACTCGGTGGTGGCCTCCTTCGAGCGGAAGGTGGCGATTATCGGGGCACGCCGGGTGGCGGAAAACTGAAAGGATTGGAGGGTTGAAGGATTGAAGACTGTCACGAACCTTCAATCCTCCAACCCTTCAATCCCTCAATCCTTTTGAAAAAGTCCATGAAAAATCCAATACAAACCATGCGCAACCTCCTACTTCCGGCCTTCGTGGCTTTGGGGATTTCCTTCGCAACTCCCCTCCATGCAACGCACATCATCGGGGGCGAACTCAGCTACCAGTACCTCGGTAACGATACTTTCCTCATCAAGCTCGATTTGTACCGGGATTGCAACCCCGGCAATGCGGCACTCGACCCCTTGTCGTACATCACCATTTTCAACGACAACGGGGTGCCTTATCCCAGCATCTCGTTGGCCAACATGAACCTGCAATTCATGTACTCGGATTCCGTGCCCAACAACATTGCCGGAGACCCCTGTCTTTTTGTGCCGGACAATGTTTGTGTGCAACATGCCCGGTATCAACGAAAATTCAAGCTGACCGGGGCAGGCGGGTTCACCATCACGTACCAGCGGTGCTGCCGCAATTCAACCATCGCAAACATTTACAACCCGCTGGAGTCCGGTGCGACCTACTGGCTGTACATTTCGCCGTTGGCAAAGTCACTGAACAACAGCAGCCCCCAATTCGGGTTCTACCCACCGGTGTTTGTCTGCATCAACAAACCCATCGAGCACCCACATGCAGCTACCGATGTTAACGGCGACAGTTTGGTTTATAAATTTTACACGCCATACCTCGGCGGGAGCGAGACCTACCCGCAGCCCGTGCCCGGTGCGCCTCCTTACGATGTCAACGAAATTCAGCCGCCGCCTTACGATACGGTGGTTTGGGTGGATCCGCCCTACAATTTGACCCATCTGTTGGGGCCGGGCACTAATCCGTTAATTATCAATTCTCAAACGGGCCTGATAACCGGTCTGCCGCAAATTCAGGGACAGTTTGTGGTGGGCGTACTGGTGCAAGAATATCGGAACGGGCAGTTGCTGTCGGTCGTGCGGCGTGATTTCCAGTACAACGTGGGTGAATGTGCCGAGTTGAATGTGCA
>JACRAN010000080.1 GCA_016234735.1 Bacteroidota bacterium
CCATTGACAAATGATGTGATTTACCATTTACCATTAACCATTAATTAAAAAGTGACATTCAGGTTGATGCCAAAACGCTTGGTTGTAGGCGTAGAGCCAAACTCGAAGCCCTGCACGTTGGATTCGGCCACTTCCGAAAGCACTTCGGGGTCGAGGTTCACGCCACTGAGCATGTTGGGCACCTTGAACCAAAGGTTACGACCGGAAATGGAAATGCGGGCAGTGCCGAGGGGAGTCCTTTTCAACCAGCCTTCAGGCAGGTCATAAGACAGGGAAACCTCCCGCAAGCGAATCGTGGTAATGTCATACACCATTGTTTCATCGGCACCGTAGTAGCCGAAGCCGTTGGAGAAGGTGTAGTCGAAGGAAGTAATGGGCACGGTGTTGCGGATGAACTGACCGTTTTCATCTTTCAAGGCTTCGAAGGTAGCCGGGTCGCCGAGGTAGCCTGGGATGACGCGAAGCGGTTCCCGCTCTTCCGAGTTTTTCAACTGACCGCGAGCCTGCAATGAGCCTGCGGTGATGGAATAAAGGTCGCCACCTTGTTTCCAATCAAACAACACACCGAGTTTCAAGCCTTTGTAGGAAATGGTGTTGGTGACGGCGAGGATGAAATCGGGGTTCGGGTTGCCGATGATTTCAGATTTCGGCAGGAAAATAGTCGTGCCTGTCGAGCGGTCAATCAGAATATATTCCTTGCCGTCAACGGTAGTGCGGGCATTCATCGAGCCGAAGATTTGGCCGTATTCCTCCCCTGTGCGGTGAACGATGCCGGTTGCCTGTCCGGGACCACCAATGAATAAGTCATCAGCGAAACCTGCATCAATGACCGTTGATTTGTTTTTGGTGAAAGCGGAGTAGATGTTCCAGGTAAGACCGCCGGCAGTGCGAACAGGAGTCAGGTCCAGGCCAATTTCCCAGCCTTTGTTTTCCACTTCACCTGCGTTCACCACAGCGTACCAGTAGCCGGTAGAGGAAGGCACCTGTGCTTCGGTGATTTGGTCAACAGCGTTCCGCTTGTAGTAGGTCAGGTCCAGGCCGATGCGGTTTCGGAACAAGCGAAAGTCGGTCCCAAATTCGATTTCAGTCGTCAGCTCGTGCTTCAACTCGGGGTTGCCCACTGTGTTGGAAAGGGACTCCCGATTGACTTTGGTTCCACCGGCGGTGGTGAACGGCGTCACGAAGGAGTAAGGAGTGCCGGTGAGATACGGGCGGGCTTCGTTGCCCACCTGCGCCCAGGAAGCGCGTACTTTCCAGTAGCTCAAAGCGTTGCTTGCCAAATTCAAGCCATGGGTCAGGTCGGCAGCAGCGTTGAAGCCGGGATAGAAGAAGCTGTTGTTGCTTTCGGGCAAGGTCGAAGACCAGTCGTTACGGCCGACGACGCCGAAATAGAGCCAATCGCGGTAGTCAACCATGACGTCGGCATAGACTGCGTACAGGCGTTGCTTGCGGCGATAATCTTCACGCACTATTTGGGTGGTAGTGCCCTGGGTGCTGTACAGGTTTTTATCAATCAACCCGTCGGCATCCAAAAAGCGGTTGCTGAAGGTCCGCTGGTTTTGGTTGAACCCGACAATGACCCGGAGGTCAATATCATTCGTGAGTTTCGGCGAAAGGGTAGCGAGGTAGTTGATGTCAACTTCCCTGTTGCCGAGGTCGTCCGTCCAGACACCGCCATTGGTGTCAGCCACGCCACCGGGGCGGCGGGCGTTGCGGCGGGTTTCGTTCCAGTTGTTCATGCCACCGCGAGCGGTCAGGGTCAACCAGGGAGCCACGTCGTAGCTAAAGGCGAGGTTGCCGAATACGCGGTTCACGTCGCTGGTGTACTTGTTGTTCTTGATCAACCAGTAAGGATTGTCCAATGCGCGATAGAATGCGTTGTCGCCTGTGCCGGGTATCTCGATGGGGTAGTTGTCTAAGTCATAGTTACGGGGCAGGTGAAACAAACGCCCGAAGATGGAGCCTTCCAGCAAGCCGCCGAAGTTGGTAGCGCCGTCGAAGATAGAGCCGTTGATAGGCGGCGAATCCTGCTGTGTATTGACGTAGTTCATGCTACCGGAAACCAACAAGCCATTGGCCAATTTGGAAGAACCACCGAATGCGATGCTGGTACGGCTCGACTTGGAAGTGGGCACGATACCCGTATTGTCCATGTGGGAAGCCGATGCATTGACGGAGCTGTTGTCGCCACCTGCGCTGATATTCAGCGAGTTTTCCACCAAAGTGCCCGTATCGAAAAAATTATTGATGAAGTCATGGTTCTTATAGGGAACCGGGATAGCCCTCATCTTCGTCGGGTCGTTCGGATCTACTTCCATGAACTCGGGGAAAAAAGCCTGATAGCCGCGCTGCACGTTGTAGGCATTGGAAGTCAAAGGGTGTGGCACCGTGCCTTCAGGATAACCCGGCACAATTACTTTCGGGTAAGTGGTACCGTACTCGGCATTGATTTCGTCCACATAATCTGCGAATGGAGCGCCCCAGTTGCCGACGAAAGCGCCGTTGTACAACTGGTTAGCGCCCTGTCCGTACTTTTTCTGGTAATCCGGCAAGCTGGAAACCTTCTCCCAGTTCATCGAACTGCTGTAGGAAACCTCCAGTCCCTTGCGGGTCTTTTTACCGACTTTGGTCGTGATGACCACCACCCCATTTGCAGCCCGTGAACCATAAAGGGCAGCCGCAGCAGCGCCTTTCAGGATGGCCATGGAGGCGATGTTGTTCGGGTCAATGTCGAAGGCACGGTTGGAGAACTGTGTTCCACCAGCAGCACTTACCGATGCGTTCACGGAGTTGTCGAAAGGTACGCCATCCACCACGAACAGCGGCTGTGTGTTGCCGGTCAGTGAGGAGTAACCCCGGATGTTGATACGGGTGGACTGGCCGGGTGAGCCACCGCCGCCTTGCACCACCACGCCAGGCGTCTTGGCCGCCATCGAGCGGAGTACGTCCGTTTCGGAGCGCTGCGCCAACTGGTCGGAGGTAAGGTCGGACACCGAATACCCCAACGCTTTTTTATCACGTTGAATACCAATGGCCGTCACCACGATTTCCGACAGTTGTTCGGTGGACTCTGTCATCTGTAGGTCAATGACATTCGAAACGCCCAGCGGGACGTCCTGTGTCTGAAAACCTGTGTAACTGAAAACGAGGGTGTTCACACCCGCAGACACTTGTAGCTCGTAGGCACCATCCACATCCGTGATGGTTCCTGACGAAGTGCCTTTTGCAAAGATACTGACACCGATCAGGCCTTCGCCTTTGGCATCGGTCACAGTACCTTTGATGGTACGTTGAGCCAGCATAACGGTTATGCTGCACAACGCTAGCAGGAGGGCTAGTGAGAGTTTTTTCATACTAATTCAATTTTATTTAAGAGTAAAAAATGAAACTAAGCGAACAAATGTAAAAGATCCGGTCGGTTTGCAAGCCGACAGGGGTTAATTTTCTTAATAATTTTTTAACGAAACGATTCTACGGCGAAAAGTGCGGCCTTGAAAAACAAAATGCGTGTGAAAAGTTACCGCAACTGCCGCAGGTACATTTGGATGGTGTTGCCCAGGCCGTAGTACAGCGCATCGGAGATGAGCGCATGGCCGATGGAGACTTCCAGCAAACCCGGCACATTTTGCTGGTAAAACCGCAGGTTGTCGAGGTTGAGGTCGTGCCCGGCATTGATGCCGATGCCGAGTTGGTTGGCGAGCAGGGCACAGCGGCGGTGAGGCTCCACCGCTTTTTCTTTGCCTTCGTAAAATCCGTGGGCGAACCGCCCCGTGTAAAACTCGATGCGGTCGGCCCCCGCTTTTTTTGCCCCCTCCACCAAGC
Source organism: Bacteroidota bacterium (assembly GCA_016234735.1). Classification (GTDB taxonomy): domain Bacteria; phylum Bacteroidota; class Bacteroidia; order Chitinophagales; family Saprospiraceae; genus UBA6168. Next base: position 3,823 of record JACRAN010000080.1, read on the forward strand.
GCTCCTCCGCATCCACGAACAGCGAAACCCGGATGCCCGCTTCCTGCAACTGTGCTATCACTTCCTTTAAAAAAGCTGCTTGCCCCACCGTGTCCCAGCCCTGGTCGGAGGTGAGTGCCCCCGGTGCATCGGGCACGAGGGTGGCCTGGTGCGGCTTGTTTTCCAGCACCAAATTCAGGAAATCGGGCGTGGGGTTGCCCTCGATGTTGAACTCCGTTTTCACCACCGCCTTCAACTGCGGCACGTCGTCGTAGCGGATGTGCCGCTGGTCGGGCCGGGGATGTACGGTGATGCCCTGCGCCCCGAATTCCTCGCAGTCCATCGCCACTTGCACGAGGTTGGGCAGGTTGCCGCCCCGGGAGTTGCGGATGAGGGCGACTTTGTTGATGTTGACGCTGAGGTTTGTCATTTTCAGTTGGCAGTTAGACAGTGGGCAGTTGGCAGTCAGTGCCGTGGTAGCAGCCCCCGACTGCCAACTGCCCACTGACGAACTGAAAACTACAACCTATCTTTGGCGCAAATTTAAAAACAACCACCAAATGAACGACCTGCATTTGGAGTCGGAAAACGCTGCCAGTTCTTTTGTGCCGAAGCCGGTCATCGTGCTGCTGACGCTGCTGGTGCTCATCGTGCTGTGTTCCGTGATGGGCAACGGCTTGTTGTTGCTCGCTTCCCACTTCCGGGGCGTGGGGCTTCACGAGGCGCTGATGATTGACGAAAACAGCAGCATCGGCAGCCGCTACTTCGTGCGGGCAGCTTTGTTTTTCAACCACATCGCCACCTTCCTGCTGCCTGCCTGCCTGACTTTGTGGCTTTTTCACAAAAAAGACAGCCTGCGGGCTGCCTCGCTCGATAAACTCCCCGACGTCACCACCGTACTGCTGGGGCTGCTTTTCGTCATGTCGGCATTTCCGCTGGCGCAAGAGGCTTTTTTGGCCAACAAGTGGCTGGTTGGCCAGTTCCCCACCCTGGAAGATTGGGTAAAAACGGAACGCACGACCGTCAACCTCATGGAAGGGCTGCTCATCATGCGCACGCCCTGGGAAATGCTGACCAGCCTGCTCGTGATGGCCATCGTGCCCGCCCTCGGCGAGGAACTCGTGTTCCGGGGCATCGGCCAACAGAAAATCATCGACTGGACCCGCAAACCGGCGCTCGGCATCGCCATCACGGCGCTGGTTTTCAGCATCATCCACTTTGAAATCCAGCGCTTTTTGGCCATCCTGCTGCTGGGGGCCGTGATGGGGCTGCTTTTTTTCTGGACCAAAAACCTCTGGGTGCCCATTGCCGCCCATTTCCTGAACAACGGTGCCCAGGTAGTGGTCGCCTGGTTCAACCAGGAAAAAATCAACGAACTGAAAGACGGCACCGGCGAAGACCTCCCGTTGGCAGTCATCCTGGCATCGGCGGCGGTGTTTGTCACCTCCGGTTTTTTCCTCTGGCAGGAAAGTCGAGATTAGGAATTGGGAATTGGGAATTGGGAATTGGGTATTGGGTATTTGTGCAAAACCCCCAATACCTAATTCCTAATTCCCAATTCCCAATTCCTAATACCTAACAAAATGAACGAAACCCTCTCCCCCACCCTCATCCTCGGTATCATCATCGCCTACTTTGCGATGCTCATCGGCATCTCACGTTACACCAGCCGCAAGGCCGACAGCACGGATTTCTTCACCGCCGGACGGCAGTCCCGCTGGTGGATCATTGCCATCGGCATGATCGGCACGTCCATTTCGGGGGTCACGTTCATCTCCGTGCCCGGCTACGTCAACTCCTCGGCCATGAGCTACATGCAGGTGGTGCTGGGCTACATGGTCGGTTATTCGGTGATTGCGCTCGTGCTGCTGCCGATGTACTACCGGCTGCACCTGATTTCCATTTACGGCTACTTAGAGCAGCGCTTCGGCCCGACGGCCTACCGCACCGGCTCGGCGTTTTTCCTGCTCAGTCGAACGGTGGGGTCGTCGTTGCGGCTGTTCCTGATGGCCAAAGTGCTGCACACGTTCGTCATCGGGCCGCTGTTCGACATCCCATTTTACGTGACGGTGCTGGTGACCATCCTGCTCATTTTCAGCTACACTTTCAAGGGCGGCGTGAAAACCATCATCTGGACCGACACGTTGCAGACGCTGTTCCTCATCAGCTCGCTGGTGCTGACCATTATTTTGGTGGGGCAAAACATGAACCTCGGCATCGGCGACCTCATCCACACGGTGAGCAACGATGCCCGCTCGCAGGTTTTCTTCTTCGAAGGCGGCTGGAGCGACCCGAAGAATTTTTTCAAACAGTTCGCTGCGGGGGCCTTCATCGCCATCGTGATGAGCGGCCTCGACCAGGACATCATGCAGAAAATCCTGACGGTCAAGACGTTGAAAGGTGCCCAGGTCAACATCTTTTCCTACTCCTCGCTCCTCGTGCTGATGAACCTGCTGTTCATGGCGCTCGGCATCCTGCTGTTCATTTACGCTGCGCAAAACGACGTGGAAATCCCCGTGAAGGAGGTCACGAAGTTTGCCGAAGGCATGGCTGCCACCACGTCGGTGCCCGACACCGACCTGCTGTTCCCGACCATCGCTTTTCACCACGCCCCTGCCGTGGTGGGCATTCTGTTCATCCTCGGCATCACGGCATCGAGCTACGCCAGCGCCGATTCGGCCCTCACGTCGCTGACCACCGCCTTTTGCATCGACTTCCTCGGTTTCAATAAAAACCAGGTGGCCGAAGCGCAAAAAACCCGTACCCGCCACCGGGTTCACCTCGGTTTTTCGGGCCTGTTTTTCCTGCTCATCATGGTCTTCCATGTGGCTGCCACGGGCGAGGTCATCAAGCTGGTGTTCGATTCGGCGAGCATCACTTACGGGCCGCTGCTGGGCCTGTTCGCTTTCGGGTTCTACTCCAAACGGCAGATTGCCGACCGGCACTCGCTGTTGGTTTGCCTGCTGTCGGTGGTGGTCACGAGCGCCGTTTACCTGTACAACAACTACCTCGGCTACCCGATTTTCGGCTACAAGTTCGGCTTTGAACTGCTGGTGCTGAACGGGCTGCTGACGTTTTTGGGGCTGTGGGGGATTTCCAAGAAGCGGGAGCAGAATTGAAATTCTTACAGCAGAAAATCAGTCAATTGTATTGACTATTATTTGCATCTTCTCTTTCAAAGTCGGCAGGTTCACTTTCACGACGTTCCAAATGGTGAAATCGTCAACCCCAAAATATTCGTGGATGACAAGGTTCCGAAGCCCGATAATCCTTGCCCAGGGAACGTCGCTGTTATTTTGCAGCAATTCTTCGGACAATCTGTTGCTTGCCTCCCCGATGATTTCCAATTGCCGCAAGGTGGCATTGAACATCATGGAATTGGACACAAAATGCTCCATTTCGATTCCATCCGTGTAGCTTTCAATTTCATGAATCGCATCGAGGATGTGCTGAAGCCGTATTTTGTCACCTAATCTATCGGGCATAGATGAGTTCTTTTTCCCTTTCGATAATCGGTCGGATGTACTTGGAAAGCCCCCTCGCCGAAACGAGGTCCACTTTTCTGGCGAGCAATTGCTGAAGGTCTATTTGCATCTGGATGAATTCCAGTCCGATGGGTTGACTGTAATCCAACTCTACCAACAAGTCGATATCACTGTTTTCCGTTGCTTCGCCCCTGCTGAACGAGCCAAAAAGGTATGCCTTCAAAACGGGCTGTTTTGAAAAGAAGTCGGAAATCAACTTGGCTTGATGATGGCTCAGCTTCATTTCGTAGAGATAATTAGTGCCACAAATGTATGACTTTAAAACATTCGTGGGCAAACGATGCACCTGTTGCGCAGCCGCACCCTCACTGCTCAAACTTCGTCAGCACCGTCGAACTTTCCACGCCGCCCTTGTCGTCGAGGTTCTCGGACTTCACCATGCCGATGCCCTTGGCGAACCACGACACCGTCCTGAACTTCCTTTTTCCCATCAGTTTCATCTCGCTCTCCTGGCTCATTTTCACGCACTCGAACGTACCCGCAGGCGTGGTGACGGTTTCGTTGGCTTCCACCTTGCGGTTGGTGATGTTCATGCTCATGTTCATCAGCGTGATGCCGCCAGTCATGGCCTTCATGTTGATGGAGCCGTCGGGGAGCGACTGGCCTGGGGTGAGCGTGGCCGGGAATTCGAGCGCCGAGCCGGAAATCTCCATCTCCATGCCCTTGAAGCCCTCCATCGAGCGTGGGTCGAGCATGCTGCTCATGTCCATGTACATCACCCCGTTCCGGCACTCGATGCCGTAGCTGCCTTCGGAGAGGGTCTTCCCCTTGTCGCTGGTGATGAGCAGACTGACGGTGGCCTTGAACCCATCGGCAATGGTTTCGACGTTGGTCACTTTTTGTTGCTGGATGCTGCTGACCTTGCCTTTTTTGTCGTAATTGGTCAGTTCAAAACCGACGCCCTGCCGGAAAGCTAAGTAACCGGATTCGCACAGGTCCTGGCCCCGAAGTCCAACTGCGGCAGACAACAGCAACATGCAGGAGAGAAGGAAATTTTTCATAACGGCTTGAGTTGATTTGGTTAAAAATGTTGTGATGATGCGGGTATTCCTGGTGAGTCGTTGGCCGGAGCAAAGCGGCTGCGCAAAACTATTTGTTTTTGGGCGCAATTGCTTTCGATGCCCCAATAAAATCGAATGGAGCGGTGCCGGGTGCTCATTGGGCGAGGTTAACGACATCGGAAAGGCATTGGGTGAATTAGGCAAGTTGAGGTTGGAAATCAAGGATTTTTCGGAAACCAACCCCGATGCGACTGCCCGGGAAGCGATGTTCAAGGGATGTGCCATGAGTTTTGTTGGAATGAAATGGCGGGGAAAACGGAAGAGGGGGTGACATTTTGGCGCAAAATATTAAAAATGGGGTAACGGAGTGGCAAGGGTAGGTTTGCTCGTTTTTTTATTCTCAAATTTGACTTACTTTAGCGATAGTTTTGACAACTATACACAAACGCTATGAGGAAAAAAGACCTTGTAAACAGGAACAAGATTCTCTTGCAACAGCTTGACCTCATGCATCTTTTGTATGACGAATTCATGGAAAAGCTGGGACACAGGGGTTTCCATGAGCGGGTTGATCAAATTCTGGACGAATACAACCTGAACAACAAGCTGATGAAAGACCTTGAAAATGAGCAACAATCCAATCAAGAAAATGGAGAATAAAAAGCCTATCGTAGATGTTGACCAAGTGTTGGCTACCATAGACCGCACCTTGAAAGAAATCAGGGAGGGCTTCAAGCCAGAAGAACTGACTGCCGCCGAACGGGCAGAAGTTTCGGAAGGGTTCATGAAAGTAATCGTGCAGGCACACAAGCTAAAACTGAAGCTGAAAGTTGGCTTACTCGCCGCCAAACAGCCTGACCTTTCCCCAAGAAAAGCAATTGTCAAACTCCTTTCCACCTTGCCAGAAGATTTGCCAGCAAGTGCTATCTCTGAACTGGCTGGATACGCAGCGAGGGAATGGGAGAGCAGGGCGGGGATGGTGGCGGCTTGATTCCGCTACCGTATTTTAGCCGCTCGTTCACCCTTTCAAATACCACCGTGCCCAAGTGAATCGAAAAAACCTCCATCTCCTTTTGCTAAATCATATTGCTTTCCCATCTTTGGCAAAATCCCATTCAACATAAAAAACCCTTGTCACCCCTCGTCATGCCCGAACAACAGCCCATTCGAAAAGCAATGATTTCCAGCACGGCACGAGACCTGCCGGAGCACCGCAAGCAAGTCCTCGAAACGGATGTCCCGATAGCTATCGGGATGGCGGTTCCGGCACCGCATTTTGCAGGCGTATTTTGCCCGCCAGTGGAAGGAACCTCCGCCACTTGGCGGCCTCGCCAAAAAAGGCTAAGTTTGCAATGAAAAATCATTCAAATAATGACCATCGAAAGAACGGAAAAGGAAATCATCATCAAACTGCCAGCCACCACCAGCACGGAGGACGTACAGCGGCTGCTCGATTATTTGAGCTTTAAAACGGCGGTGGAAGCCAGCAAGGCCAAGCAGGAGCAGGTGGACCAACTGGCAAGGGACGTGAACAAGGGCTGGTGGAAATCCAACAAGGACAAACTTCTGCGCCCGTGAAAATCGTCGTGGACACGAACATTGCATTCAGCGCCATCCTGAACACGGAGACCAAGATTGGCGACCTGCTGATGAACTCCGAAGGCCTGCTCGAATTCCATACCTGCCAGTACCTCCGCCTCGAAATCCACAAGCACCGGGAAAGGTTGATGGACATATCGGGACTGACGGAAAACGAATTTGAGGAAGCAAAAAACCATATGTTTTCAAGCGTTAAATTCCAGTCGGAAGAAATCATACCCTACCATTTTTGGGAAGAAGCCCTGCCACTGGTACGGGATGTGGACATTGACGACATCGCCTTCGTAACCCTCAACAACTACCTCGCCGCCGATTTATGGACGGGCGACAAGCTGCTGCTAAACCGCCTCCGTTATCAAAAAGGATACTCGAAATGCCTTACCACTGCTGAACTTTTTACCATCCGAGAAAAATTGCGGCTCGAAAACGGATAAATATTTCCTGAACGAAACGCCCGCCCGCCACCTCCTCGAAACGCACGTCCCGATAGCAATCGGGATGGCGCTTCCGGCACCGCCTGTTGCAGGAGCACTTTGCGGGGGGCGTGGAAGGAGAATGACGCAAAAAACCAGTAGCTTTGTAAAAAATCCAGTTGCCATGACCGCCATTGCCTTAAAAGAAGAAGTCCGCAAACTGAGCGCCGTTGAGCGCATCCTTTTTGTCCAGTACATACTCGATTCGCTCCGGGAAGATGCGGGCGAGGCCGAACTGAGCGAGGAATGGAAGCAGGAGCTTGACCGCCGCACCGCCTCCTACCTTGATGGTACTGCAAAAACTTTTACTTGGCAGGAAGTTCGGGCGAAAGTGCAGCAACAATGAGCTACACGCTCATATTTCACCAACTGGCAGTCGAAGAAATCCAAGACGCCCACGACTGGTACGAACAGCGTAGAACTGGGTTTGGCGTGGAGTTCATGGATGCCATTAATGAGGTTGTCCAGCGCATTGTGACAAACCCCAAATCTTATCCAAAGGCTTACCAACAACGGCGAAAAGCATTGCCAGCCAGGTTTCCATATCTTGTCATTTTTGAAATGCACGGCGAAGTGATTCTGGTCGTTGCCGTCATCCATGCCAGCCGAAACCCAAAGCGTTGGCAGGACAGGTAATTCGCCGCTCCACCTCGTATCTCTCCTGAACGAAACGCCCGCCCGCCACCTCCTCGAAACGGATGTCCCGATAGCTATCGGGATGGCGCTTCCGGCACCGCATCTTGCAGGCGTATTTTGCGGGGCAGTGGAAGGAGAAGTGATAGTTTTTTTTAGCCAGACCGTTTCAAAGCGCCGCCAAATCAAGTTGGATAACATCGAAAAACTGCCCATCCAAATGGTGGAAATCGTGGTCGGTGGTGAGCAAAGCCAAGCCAAGCACGGAGGCAGTGGCAGCAATCCAAAGATCGTTCTTTCCCATGTTTCGGGAGCTTGTTCCGATTGGCCGCCCTGGCAGGCGACCCTGGCTGAAAGCATCAATTTCGGCGTACCGCTGGATGATGGTTTCCACGTGAATGTCAGCAATGGGAAATTTTTGAAGGAATGAAAGCAGCTTTGAAATTCTGGCGATGCCCCATTGGCTTTGGATGGCGATGGAGCGGATTTCGCCGACGGTCACGACGGACAACACGGAACTGTTCGGAGCGGCGAGCGGGGCGTAAAGCGCATCAATTTGGGCAGCCAGCCGCTGGTTTTCCCTGAGATAAAGGAGGAGGATGTTGGTGTCGAGGAGAAAATTCATGCGCTGAGCATCGCCAAAAGTTCTTCAATGGGTTCCTGCACGTTGATTTCTGCAATCAACTTGTCCAATTCTTGCCGGTCAAATCCTTTGAAGTTTTGTTCCGCCAGCAATTCTTCCAGCGTCAGGTTTTTGCGCAACGGTCTCACAGCTTCGGCAAAAACGGCAATTTCATTGGGCTGTGCAACTGGCTCGACAGGTTTGGTGGTAACTTTGGAGGAGGGCTGGCCGTTCCGGGCAGTTTTGCGGGCAGGCTTTCCCCCGGACGAAATGACCTGCAAGACCTGGAGCCGCTCCAAACTGCGTAGCAGCGGCAGTGCTTCTTCCCTCAATAATTTTACGGTGATGGTCATTGCTTCTAAATTTTCTCAAAAGTACAGGAATTCCGTTGCAATCGTTTCACAAAATCAACCTGAGGTCGGTGCAAAACCACCTGGCGCTTCCGGCACCGCCTCTTGCAGGAGCACTTTGCTGGGCAACGGAAGGAATTTTAAACAATTGCACCTCCCCGCAACAACCTGCCCCACACCCGAACCAAACGGCAAAAACCTCCGAAGAAAATTAATTCCTACCTTACCACCCGTTTCCCAACCTCCAACAAAATCACTTCCTTTTTTCACAGCAAAATGACTGTCCGATGAAGTCCTGGTTTCTACTGCCTGTCAGCCTGCTTGCCTGGCTGGCCTTTTCGGGTTTGGTGTGTGCGCAGCCCAATTGTGTGCTGCAAAATTGCTGCTGCGGTGGGCTTGTAAATGTGGGCATCCCCAACGGCAACTTTGAAGACCCACAGACGGGCGTTGACATCGTCACCTACTTCGCCGGGCAGACTTTTGGCGGCTGGTCGGTACTGGCCGGTTCTGTGGATTTAAAAGGCCCAAATTACGGGGGCAACTGGACCGCAGGCAACCCAAACGGCCCCAGCCAGTTCCTCGACCTGAACGGTTTCACCAACGGAACCGTTGCCACCAACCTCACGGGACTGACGATGGTCTACAGCTACACCATCGTCATCAGGTACGCCAAGAACACGGGCACGCCCTCAGCCGATTGCCACATCACCGTGGCCGGGGGAGCCTGGTTGGACGATACCTGGACCGCCACGAACAACGGGGCCGACGGCTGGCTGGAAACCTGCTTCACCTTCATCGCCCAGGGCAGCAGCGCCGAACTGCAATTAGCCGGGTCAAGCAGTGTTCCGGTGGCGGGAATGCTGCTCGACGACATGACCATGTGGGGCTGCCCCAACGACACCGAGCCGCCCGTGGTCGCCAACCCGCCGCCCACGCCGCTCTTCCTCGAATGCAGCGACCCCCTGCCGCCGCCGCCCGTCCTCACCGTCACCGACGACTGCGCGGCCAACTTGACCTCGGATTTTTTGGAAACAACCACCCCGAAGCCCTGTTTCTACACCCTGCAACGCACCTGGACCTTCACCGACGACTGCGGCAACATGGCCACCGTGGAGCAGTCCATCGACATCGACGACACGCAGCCGCCGGTGTTCGGCCTGCCCCCAGCAGACATCACGGTGGGCTGCGGGTCCGGCTACCTCGATGACTTCAACGACTGGCTGGCCAACAATGGCGGCGGGCAGGCGACGGACAACTGTAGCTCCGCCGTCATCTGGCAGGCAAACTATGCCCTGCCGCCCGACGGCTCGTGCGGGGAGACGACCGTGGTGTTTTTCGCCATCGACGGCTGCGGGAACACAGCCATTGCGCAGGCCACCTTCACCATCGCAGATGTTGACCCTCCCATCCTCCAGCAACCGGCCCAGGACCTGACTGTGCCTTGCTCCACCGACCCGACCGCCGCCCTCAACAACTGGCTGGCCAACCAGGGCGGTGCCATCGCCGAAGACCCCTGCGGGGCCGCCTGGGCCAACGATTACCCCGGAGGCCCGCCGCCGCCCTTCGTCACGGTAATCTTCCAAGCCACCGATGGCTGCGGGAACAGCGTCGCCACAGTGGGGGTGTTCCTGGTGGAAAACATTGCCGACACCACCCTGCTCGACGAGGTGACCTGCGATTCTGCGGCGGCGGGCATTTTCACCCAAAACCTGACCGGCCAAAACGGCTGCGACAGCGTGGTCATCACGACGGTGACGCTGCTGGTCAGC
>JACRAN010000084.1 GCA_016234735.1 Bacteroidota bacterium
AAAGCACCCCGCAGGAATGTGCCTCGAACATGTACTCGCTCTTGGTGTAGCCGATGCGACCAATCACATTGCGGGCAATCGATTGCACGTCAAGGTAGGTCGAAGTTTTCACCTCACCTGCCAGCACTACCTGGCCCGTGGTCACCAATGTTTCGCAAGCCACTTTAGAACTTGGGTCGAAGGCAAGGAAGTGATCGACCAGCGCATCGGAAATCTGGTCGGCCACTTTGTCGGGGTGCCCTTCTGACACACTTTCAGAAGTAAATAGGTATGGCATGATTGATTTTTGATTTTTAAAATTAAATGAATTGATGGATGCTTTGAGGGGTTTTGCAAAAGCGGGGCAAAGATAGGAATTTGAGTAAAATGGGGTTTATTCTAAAAATAAGCATGTGCATCTTCAATCAGCATCCTAATCATAGACCCAAGCCAGCATACCTAATCCGCCCTTCATTTACCTAATATTTGGTAATGGGTACCCAATGATTTGAGTTGAGCGGCACCTAACCTTTGGGTATTGCCGCAGCTTGCAGGCAAAGATACCTTTGCGGCATTATTTTAATTGAATCTAAATTAATAGAAATGCACAAGCACATACTCAATTTTTCTATCTTATTGTTAACATTTATGAATGTTCACGCTGTTTTTGCCCAAGCGGCCAATTTATCAGGCCAGGTAGTTCTGAAAGGGGAGCTGCTGCCACAATCTGGGATTTTTGTATTCATCAACGGTACGTCAAAAGGAGATGTCACCAACAGTGAGGGTAAATTTCTCCTTGAAAACGTGGTGCCCGGCGAATATGAACTCATCGCTTCCGGTGTCGGTTTTGCCAGTGTAAAACAAGTGGTTTCGCTGAAGATGAAAGAAACGGCGCAGGTCATCATCGAAATCGAAGAGTCGGTCATGGGGCTTCCTGCTGTCGTTGTGCAGGGCGTTTCGTTGACCGGTGGCTTGCGGGGGTTGCGGAGCGTACCGGGTTCGGCGCACTACATTTCCCCGCAGGAAATGGAAAAATCCAGCTACACCGACATCAACCGTGCCTTGCGGTCTGTGCCAGGGGTCAATTTGCAGGAAGAGGATGGTTTCGGCCTCCGGCCAAACATCGGGCTGCGAGGCTCCGGCTCCGACCGCAGCTCGAAAATCACCATCATGGAAGACGGTGTGCTGGCCGCCCCGGCACCCTACGCCGCCCCCGCTGCTTACTATTTCCCCACCATCGGAAGGATTCAGGCGGTGGAAATCCTCAAGGGCAGCAGCCAGATACGGTTCGGACCTTACACCACCGGAGGGGCTATTAATCTGGTCTCGACACCCATACCTCAGGAGTTTTCCGGCAGGCTCCACTTGTTGGGTGGCAGCTTCGGGAACCGCAACCTTCACGCCTACGCTGGCAACTCGCACCGCAACTTTGGCTACCTCGTCGAGACTTTTCAATACAAATCGGATGGTTTTAAAAACCTCGACGGAGGTGGAGAAACAGGGTTCGACAAAAAAGATTTTCTGGCAAAATTTAACCTGAACACCGGGCCGAAGGCACGGATTTACCAGTCGCTACAGTTCAAAGCCGGGCAGGCGATTGAAAACTCCGACGAGACCTACCTCGGCCTGACCCAGGAAGATTTTGATGAAACACCTTACCGCCGTTATGCTGCTTCGCAAAAAGACAGGATGGACACCCAACATGAGCAGTATTCCGTCCGCCACCTCGTTCAATTTTCCCCGTTCATCGACCTGGCCACCACGGTCTATCACCAGAAGTTTCACCGCAACTGGTACAAGCTCGACAAAGTGAGCGAAAGTAGCGGGCAGGTTCCCGGCATTGCCGCCCTGCTGGCCGACCCGACCGCTTTCCCCGAAGCCTTCGCCACGCTCACCGGCTCCACAAGCCCCATCGACAAGGCCCTGTCGGTGAAAGCCAACAACCGTGACTACCGCTCACAGGGCGTTCAGACCCTGCTCAGTTGGCGGTTCCAAACGGCGGCGGTGCGCTACACACTTGACCTCGGCCTCCGCTACCATGCCGACGAAGCAGACCGGTTCCAATGGACGGACGATTACAAAATGGAAGATGGCATCATGGAGTTGACCAACAGCGGCAAGCCCGGTACCGAGAGCAACCGCGTGGAAAGCGGCAAAGCCATTGCTTCGTTTGTCCAATTTAAATTGCAGTGGGGCAAGTGGACGTTCATCCCCGGCCTGCGCCATGAAAATATCCGCATGGAACAGAAGGATTACGGCAAGAACGACACCGGGCGCCTCGGAACCGACTTGAAAGTGGCTGCTAACGAAGTGGATGTGTTCATCCCCGGTGCCGGGCTGAACTTAAAAGTCAACCCAGGTTTGGACCTTTTCGCAGGTGTTCACAAGGGCTTCTCACCGCCCGGCGTCAAAGAAGGCAGCAAACCGGAGGCAAGCATCAACTACGAATTGGGAGGCCGTTACCAACGAGGGGCAGTGTCAGGTACCGCTGTGTTGTTTTTCAATGATTACAAAAACCTGCTGGGGGCCGACCTCGCGGCAGCCGGTGGCAGTGGCTCCGCCGACCTTTTCAATGGTGGCAAGGTGGAAACCAAGGGTTTGGAATTTCAAATGACCTGGAATGTGCTTGAATCCAAACACGAGGATTGGAGCCTTCCTGTTTCAGTGGTTTACACTTATACCCATTCGGCATTTCAAAGCAGTTTCAGCAGTGAATTTGAAGGATGGGGCAAGGTAGAGTCTGGAGATGAACTGCCGTATCTCGCCCCCCACCAACTGGCAGTGGTGCTGAACCTCAGCCATGAAAAATTTGGCTTTAATCTCAGCGGGCGCTATCAGGATGTCATGCGAACTGTGGCCGGGCAGGGGGAAATCCCGCAGAACGAACGCACCAACGCTTATTTCATTTTGGATGCCAACGCCAGCTACCTCCTGCACCCGAAGATGACGTTGTTTGGCAGCATTGCCAACCTGACCGATGAAGCAGCTGTGATTTCGCGCCACCCTGCCGGCCTCCGGCCTAATTTACCAAGAACACTGATGGCGGGCTTGAAGGTGAACTTTTAGAAAGTGTTTTAAATTAGTACCACGGCACGAGCCTAATCGGGCAATTATTGTGTCGTGGTGTTAATTTTTTTATAATCCTTTGGGCAGTGGCTTGAATCTTTCCCGGTTTGGGCGTACTTTGCAGCCATAATTTTAACATTGTAAGAAAATTTGCATGAAACAGGCTTTACTCGTTGTCTTTCTCGCTTTTTCTTCGCTCGCGCTGTTTGGGCAAAGCACCCCTGACGGAGGCAGCAATCCGCCCATAAAAATTTCCATCTACCCTAATCCTGCCACAAATTATATCAGTGTGAACAAGGATGAAAATGTACGGGAAATTGCGGTGTTCAACCTTGTGGGCCGGAAGTTGAAAACGTTCCAAAGAATCGAGAAAGATGAGCACTACGACGTAAGCGACCTGCCCAATGGCATGTACCTCGTGCAAATCATCGACAACAGCAACAAAATCGTGACCACTCAACGCATCAGCAAAAGATAATTTTTTTCAACGAGTTTTCCTTTTAAAAACCCCTTGTCTGTTCATTCGGCAAGGGGTTTTTTCATGCCCGGTTTTGTCCGAAATTGAGAAGGCAGGCAATTTCTACCCCGGATCCACATCCACGTTCACCCGAACGGTCGAAAAACCCTCGGCCTGTTGCATCACCCGGGTAGCCTCGCCGATGAGGTCTTTGGTCAGTTTCCAGACATTGGGGTTGCGCTCCATTTTTATCAAAATGTCCAGCAAAAAATACTCCCGTACCCTGCCGACGGACGGCATGGAGGGGCCGAGCACCCGCTTGCCGAGTTTGTTTTTCAGCACCTGCACGAAAGATTTGGCACCCCGGTTCAGCACGTCCGGCTTCTTGTGTTTCAGCGTGATTTTTATCAAACGGCTGAACGGCGGGTAGTCGAACGCTTTCCGCTCCATGATTTCACGGGCGTAAAACGCTGCAAAATCGTTGTCGAGCACTTCCCTCAGCACGGGGTGCGCCACGTTCATCGCCTGCACGATGACCTTGCCCCTTTTGCCCCGGCGGCCCGCCCGCCCGGCCACCTGTGTGATGAGTTGGAAGCCCCGCTCGCCAGACCTGAAGTCGGGGAATTGAAGCAATTGGTCGGCGCTGATGACACCCACGATGCCGACGTTTTCAAAATCCAGCCCCTTCGTCACCATCTGCGTGCCCACGAGGATGTCGAGCCGCCGCTCCTCGAAGTCGTTGATGATACGGACATGGGCGTCCTTCGTGCGCACGGCGTCGTAGTCCATGCGCCCGATGTTGGCTTCCGGCAGGTAGATTTTCAGTTCGTCTTCGATTTTTTCCGTGCCGAAGCCCTGCAATTTCAGGTCGATGCCGCCGCAGGCAGGGCAGGTTTTGGCGAGTTCCTGCTGGTAGCCGCAGTAGTGGCACTGGAGGTTGTTGCGGAACTTGTGGTAGGTCAGGCTCACGTCGCAGTTGACACATTCCGAGTGCCAGCCGCAGGTCGTGCAGCGCAGCGTGGGGGCGTACCCCCGGCGGTTTTGGAACAAAATCGCCTGCTCGCCCCGCCCCAGCGCCGCCTTGAGTTCGTCAAGCAGCACACTGGTAAAATGGCTCTGCAACTTGCGCTGCTTCGCCTCCTCCTTCGCATCCACGATGACGATTTCCGGCATTTCGATGCCCCCGAACCGCTCCGTCATTTCCACCAGACCGTACTTGCCGGAGCGGGCGTTGTGAAAGCTTTCGAGCGATGGCGTGGCCGTGCCGAGCAGCACCTTCGCTCCATGCAGATGGGCGAGGTAGATGGCCGCATCCCGCCCGTGGTAGCGGGGGGCGGGGTCGTTTTGTTTGTACGAAGTGTCGTGCTCCTCGTCCACGATGACGAGGCCGAGGTTGGTGAACGGCAGGAACAGCGCTGACCGAGCGCCGAGAATGATATTGGAAATTGGAAATTGGAAATTGGAAATTGGGTCGCTGTCCACCGTCTGCCGTCCGCCGATTTTTTGCCAAATCTCCACCCGTTCGTTGTTGGTGATGCGATGGTGATACACGGCCACCGCATCGCCCAGCGTTTTTTGCAAACGGCTGATAATCTGCATGGTAAGTGCCACCTCCGGCAGCAGGTACAGCACCTGCTCGCCCCTTGCGAGCGCCTCCTGCATGAGTTCAAGGTACACACGGGTCTTGCCGCTGCCCGTCACGCCGTGCAGCAGCACCACGTTTTTTTCGGTGAAATGGGTACGGATTTCATCGAGTACCTGTACCTGCTGCGGGTCAAGTTGGTCGGCTTCAGTCAGCTCGTCTTCGTAGCCACCGAGGCGGCTCACCTCTCGCTCGTACAACTCGAAAATGCCTTTTTTCGCCATCGAATTCAGCACGGAGGAATCCACTTTGGCTTTTTTGTAAATCATGGAGCGGAGCAAACCGCCATCGTCGGCGGGGTGCTGCCGTGCGAGTTGCACGAAGGCCATCAGCGCCTCCGTTTGCCGCAGGGCACGGGCGCATAGTTCAAATGCCTGCTCCAACTGCTTGGGGTTGGAGCGGTACGGCTCAACGAGGCGCACACAGGCGACCTTCTTCGGGGCGTATTTTTCCTCCATCTCCTCGTGGAGGTAGATGACCTTTTTTTCCAGCAGCCGCTTGATGATGTGGAACACGGTTTTTTGGTTCAAAATCTTCCGCACATCGTCGATGGTGATGGTCTCCTGGATGCCGAGGGCCTCAGCGATTAGGAACTCCTTGTCGTTCAGGCCCGTGAAACTGCCGTCGTAGAGCGGACTGAGCACGAGGCGGCGTTCGCTGGCCAGCTTGAGGTTGGCGGGCAGGGCGGCTTCCATCACTTCGCCGAGCGAGCAGCAGTAGTATTCGGCGAGCCACTGCCAGAATTTCAAGGTTTTTTCGTTCAGCACCGGCTCGTCGTCGATGACGGAGAGGATGGATTTGAAGCGGTGCGGCGGAGTCTCGTTGTGTACCCGCAGGATCAGCCCGGCGTAGAGTTTGTTGCCGCCGAACTGCACCTCCACCCTCAGGCCGGGCTGCACGGCAGGCACGAATTCCTCCGGCACGGCATACGTATACGGCTTGGGCACCGCCAGTGGCAGCACGATGTCGGCGAAAGTGCCGGATGCGGTGTCGGGATGAAAGGTTTCCAAATTCAGGTTGCGGGTTAGCGTCGGGCGAAAGTCGGCATTTTTTAAAAAAACACCACCCACCATCAACTTGTGGAAGGTTAAATCAATTTTTTGACCCAAAGTTCAAAAGCGGATGGCTTTCAAAATTTTCCAATTGCGTTAACTTCGCCGCTTTCGATTTCGGATTTCGGATTTGGGATTTCGGCCTTGGGCCGCACCTGCTCCGAAATCCGAAATCCCAAATCCGAAATCGTATCATGGGTAAAATTGACTTTGAAAAAATCGAGAGCGGCGTGAACGGCTACTTGGACGCCGCCCTCGCCGACGAAAAAATCGACCGCCAGAGCTACGACATGGCGAAGAAAAACACCGCCACTTTCCTGCACCAGTGGCTCACCGACGAGAACTTCCTGCGGGTGTCGCCCAATGTGCGCAAGGGCATCACAGCCGCCGCCGATGCTGGCCGCTGGGAGGACCTCGTGAACACCTTCCGCAAGAAAATGAGCTTCGGCACCGGCGGCATCCGGGGCTTCATGGCCAACGACCGGGAGAGCATCGTCCGCATGGAAAAAGAAGGACTGGACGTGCCCATTCTGAAAGGCCCCAACACCATTAATAATATTGTGTTGCTGCTCACGAGCGCAGGCGTGGCCAAGTTTGGCCGGGAGAAGGGCCTCGACAAAATCGTCATCGGCTACGACAGCCGGGTGCGGGGCGGCGACTTTGCCAAGGCCATCGCCGAGGAGTTTTTGGCCTACGGCTTCACGGTTTATCTTTTTGACGAGGCGTGCCCGTTCCCCGAAGTGACCTTCGCCATTCCCTTCGTGAAGGCGCAGATGGGCATCCTGCTCTCCGCCAGCCACAACGACTACCGCTACAACGGCTACAAACTCTGCTGTGGCAACGGCTCGCAGTTCGACCCGGAGGAGCGCACCGACATGTACAACAACTACATCGTGAAGGTCACTTCCGGCGACATCAAAACAACACCACTCGGCGAGGCCCCGAAGGGCAGAGTGGTCTGGCTCGGCGGCAGCGCCAAATTGTCCGGGGTCAACTACCACGGCCACGAGCAACTGATGAACATCCACGATGCCTACGGCAACCAGGTCAAGAGCTTCCTGCTGCAAGACACCACCACGAAAAAAAACCTCGACATCGCCTACTGCGCCTACCACGGTGCCGGTCGAAAACTCGTGCCGAAACTCCTGAGCGACATCGGTTTTGGCAAAATCAACATCATCCACGAGAACGGGCTGAACGACCTGAACGGCCTCTTCCCCAGCTTCAACAGCGACCCTGGCATGGAGCAGCAGCCCGACCCCGGCGACCGCCGTGCCGCCAAAGTGGCCATCGATGCGTTCAAAAAAGAATACGGTCAAAAAAAATGGGACAGCACCGACATCTTGATCGGCACCGACCCCGATGCCGACCGCTGCGCCCTGACCGTGAAAGTGCCTGACAATCAGCGCTCCGTGTTCGGTGGCGACGACTACGCGCTGCTGCCTGCCGACGAACTTTGGGCTGTGCTGCTGTGGTATCGCCTCAAGCTGGACAAGAACATCCAAAAGAAAAAATCCTTCATCGTGCTCTCGCACACGACCACCGATGCGCTGGCGTTGCTGGCGAAAAAGCACGGCGTGGGCGTCATCAAAACCTGGGTGGGCTTCGCTGCCCTGAGCGCTGCCGTGCGGGATAGTTGGAACAGCGAACTGGTACAGGGCCTTGCCGAAGGCAAAAAAGACCCCAACCAACCGCTCACCGACATGGTGGTGATGGAAACCCACGACATGGGCAAGGGCCGCAGCTACAATCTCGGCGCTTTCGAGCAGAGCAACGGCTTCGCCCTGCTCGGCTACCCGCCGAAGGACTTGTTTTCTTTGGGCGAAAAAGGCCACGTGAGGGACAAGGACGGCACTTTCGCTGCCATTTTGCTCGCCGAAATTGCGCAGTGGGCCAAGGACAGCGGCACGACGATGTTTGAACTGATTGATAAAAAAATCTATCTCGACAAGGAAATCGGCCTGTTCTACAACCACTACGAACCCGACCCCATCGACGGCGAGTACCCTGGCATCGAGGGCGACCGTTTGAAAAAAGCCATCCTGCGACGGGCACTCGGCTACTACCAAATCGGGCTGGCAGGTGGCTTCTCCATCGGCGGCCTGCCGGTGACGGGCGTGGCCATGTACCGCACGGGCAAGTACGACCATGTTTATCCGCCCACACCTGATTGGGTTTTCCCGGACGAGGGCATCCGCTTCTACTTCGGCGACGAGTATAATCACCTGACGGTGCGCCCGTCGGGCACAGGCAATGCGCTGCGCCTGCACATCCAGTTGCACACGTTCGATGTGAACGGCAGGAATTTGGTGAACCGGAAAAAGCTGTTGCGCAAGCAGGCGAAGAAAATCGCCGACCATATCCGTGAGTTGCTGGGTGCGCCGAGGAGTTCGGAATTTTGACGATTTTGGATTTACGATTTACGACTGACGATTGGGGAGCCTCGTCAATCCAAAAATCGTCAGTCGTCAATAAAAATGCCCCGCCGGTCAGTTGTGACGGCGGGGCGTTTTGTTTTCAGGGAAACAACCATCAGCGTTTTTTCAGCAGGTCCCTGATTTCTTCGAGCAGCACGATGTCGGCTGGCGTTGCCGGCGGTGCGCTTGCTGCCTCGGCTTTTTTCATTTTGTTCACGCCCCTCACGATGAGGAACATGACGAAGGCCACGATGAGGAAGTCGATGATGGTAGTGATGAAGGCACCGTACTGGATGGCGACTTCGGCGATGTCGGAGCCATCGGGGGCCTTCCCGGCAGGTGTCAGTACGATTTTCATGGCATTGAAATCCGCCCCGCCAAACAACTGGCCGATGATGGGGGAAATGATGCCATCCGTGAAAGCGGAAACTACTTTACCGAAGGCTGCGCCCATAACGAAGCCGATGGCGATGTCGAGCAAGCTGCCGGAGAGTGCGAAGGCTTTGAATTCTTTCCACATGGTACACTTGTTTAGATGGTTGAAAAAATAGGTTTCACGTGGACGAAGCTACACAAAAACTGACTGGTTTTTTAACTTCCGGGAATAAATAAAGCAGTACCAACCGGCACGTCTCACAAATTATAATCTCATGAAAAAAACATATCGAATTAGGGAAACCTGCATCGTTTTCTCGGTAACGAACTTCCTCAGCGCAGGTTTAAAAAGTTCCCCTCCCAAAAAAAGCGGAGGGGAACTCGGACAGGTTGATGGGAAACGGTTGTGCGATTTCAAAGTGGGATCGGAATTGGGAAAATCGGTTTTTGAAAGAGAGATTTGGAATAAAAAAAGTGTAATCGGCTTCCAGTAAATCGGTGAATGGTTTTTTATCGCACTATTATTTTTCCGGTATCGAGCAGCAGCTCGTCGGCTTCCAGTCGGTAGGCGTAGATGCCCGAAGGCAGACTGCCACGCTGGAGGCGCAGTCGGTTGCCGGAAGCGTTCTCCCGGCGAACGAGCTGTCCGCTCATGTCAAATACGTTGATTGTCAAGGTTTTAAACGACCGTCCTTCGGTCTCGAACTCGATGGCTGAGGCGAATGGGTTGGGGTATACGCTCACGGTCACGCCCGGCATTTCAGGCGATTCCACGTCGGAAACCACTACGAAATCGAGCACGGTCGAGCCGCCCACCACGTGGGTGTAGGTGGCTGTTTGGAACGGCGCATCGTAGCCCAGGAAAACGGTGGCGCTGTTTGGGATTTGGGTTCCTGTCGGGTTGTCCGGTTTTTGAGCAATCCTGAATTTGACAAACCCCTCGGAACCAGCGCCACCGCCCGGAGCTAAGAGCATGTTTTCAAAGGTAAATTTCAGGACACCATTGCTGTACGCCTCAAAATCGTACGGATGGCTGCTTGCGCCTGCCACCACAGTGCCGAGGTCGAGGTTGGCGGACAAGGTGTCCCGAATTACCACGCGGGTGATAGTATCAGTTCCGGCATTTTGAAAATAGACGTGATACTCGATGTCGGTGTTGGCCGGGATGAGGTTTTCACCGTTTTCTAAGTAGCCCTTGGGATAGCCTCTGAGAAAAATGTAATCGGAAAAAGAACTGATACTTTCTTGCACATCGATTGAAATGAACGGGTCGTTTTCGTCTTCCTGAAGTTCGGTTACAAATCCGGTGGAGTAGCCTCCTGTTGTCGTGCATCCTTCTACCGCTATGGTCGGGTAGCTGCTGCCGGGGTGGCCGGACGATTGTTCGGCGATGATACGGTAGGTCGAGCCATTGCCTGCATAATAAACGATGGTGGTGTCATGTTCAGCCAGTAGTTGAAAGGATTGTGGTTGATCCATCAGCATTACATTGTCTTCAATCACAATGAAGTGTTTCGGCTCTGCCATGTCGCCAATCCCTTCGTTTTCGATAATGAAGCGTACCGAATCAACGTCACAGTATCCATTGACATCCACACTGGCCATGTCCCAATTTGGTGAAGCGGGCAGGCAAATGGAATCGGGGAAAATATGGGCGCTCACCGTGTAAGCCTCGGCGGGAAGGCCGCTGCAATCGGAAGTGACGCTGATGTAAAAACTGCCGCATTCATCAAGGCCAAGCGGACCTAAATCGAAAACATAGAGGCTGTCGTTTTGAGAGGTGACCGGGATGGACGACCCTGTGTATGACAGGCCATTGTCCAAAATCACGTGGACACTGGGCGTGTTGGCAACGGCGGTGCCTGTGTTGCAGTACGAAACGGTATAGCTGATATTGGAGCAATTCTGCGCCACCGGCGCTGAAATATCGACTTCGAGCAGTGGGCAATCAACCACTTTCAGGATAGGGAAATTCCTGACCAAGGTATCGTACTGAGTCGTGAAAGTGACATTGTAAGCTGCGATGCAGGCATCCCAGTAGGCGTTTTTCACCAGCACACTTACCTGGTAGTTGCCGCTATCGACCGTCATATCGTAGTTGCCGTTGGCATCGGTGGTGCCGAAAAACGTTTTGGCGGGAGAGCTTGCACGGACAATCCAGTCGTTCAGGCCGGTTTCACCTGTTTGAAACACGCAGTCGCTGCCATCCACGAACACCTTGCCGGTGAGGTGGTTGGTGTAAACTAAGCCGCTCGGTCCGGCTTTGATGAAAGTGACATCGTTTCCTAAGTTTCCAAATATAGAATTGTAGCCAATGACGATGAAGCCGCCATCCTCGGTGGGTGCCAAACCTTGCCCCACATCTGTGTGGCTGCCCCTGCCAACGGTATTCATCCAAAGCTGGTTGCCATCATTGTCGAAGCGGGCGAGGAAAGCATCGGAATTGGCACTGGTCAATTCTGTGTAGCCTGTCACGACGAGGTCACCGTTAGTGGTTTTCAGCAGGTCGTAAACATCGTCCCCAAGAGAACCGCCAAAAGTCTTTGACCAGATTTGATTTCCATCAAGGTCAGTTTTAAATAACCAACCATCGGAAGAAGAGCCAGTAAAACCTGCCAGAGCCACGTTGCCATCGGCGGCGAGCACGAGGTCGGACAGTTGGTCAATGTCGGTCGCTGAACCAAAAAACTTGCTCCAGATTTCGGTGCCACTAAAATCGACTTTGAGCAGATAGCCGTCAGTCGTTCCATTGGCGGGGTTGAAGGCAGAGCCGGCCACAAGGTAGCCATCGGCCACTTCCAGTACGCTGCGCCCAAAATCTTCGCCGGGAGTGCCGTAGGCATTTGCCCAGACCTGATTGCCCTGGGCATCGATTTTTAGGAGAAAAACATCGTTTTGGCCATTGCCAAAGCTGGTGGTGTAGCCAACGATGAGGTAGCCACCGCTGACAGTTGTTGGGATGATGCGATAACCAACATCATTGCCGGTGCCGCCGAATTGCTTGCTCCATAGTTTTTGTCCGCTGGCGTTGATTTTCAGCAGGTAAACGTTCGGGTCGGAGAGTTGCGTGGGGCGGATGTCGCCAACTACAAGGAAATCATGTTCGGGTGTTTCGGTGGTGGAATAGCCATGTTCAATAAAGCCGTCGTCATAAACCTTCGACCATATTTCGATGCCGTCCACATCGGTGCGGATGACGTATGCTTTTTGATTACCATTAGCAATGAAACTCTCGCTGTAACCGACCCCGACATAGCCCCTGTCCTGTGTTTGGATGATGGAGTGGCCGAAGTCTTCGTTGCCACCGCCGAAATAGATTTCCCATCCCTGTCCATTGACCTGAAGACATGCGGCCAGACCCACCAGAAAAAGCATGGCTTTCAGCAGGCCGACCGGCCTGGCTACTGGTAGGAAGTATGGCTTCAATGTTATCATGGGCAGATGTTTCAAGCAATTATTCGATGACGCTACAAAAGTGAAGGTTACTTTGTCGGCAATCAAAGACAAAAAACAGCGTTTGTTGAATAAAATTTGAGCCATAATGGGTTTTTTATTTTAAAAATAAGTATGAAAATTCCTGAATTAACAGGAGTTTTATGTCGAACCTGTTTTTGGGGGTTTGTTGAAAAAAGAAAAACAAAAAAGCGCAATCTTCATGGAAAAAAGTCACGTCGTCAGCATTTTCAGGGTTTTGGACAAGAAGGAAGTCAGGGATTTGCGGAAATGGATCCACTCGCCCGCCCACAATCTGAGGCAGGATGTGTCCGATTTGTTCGAATATCTGGTGGCCGGACAGCACTTGAATTCCGGAAAACACCTTGAAAAAATGAAGGTTTTTCAAGCCTTGTATCCTGGTAAAACGTACAACGATGCGGAAATGCGCCAGGCCATGTACTTCTTGCTGCGGGCAGTTGAAAATTTTCTGGTCTATAACGAATTGTTGAAAGACGAAGTGCGTTCGCAGGCCACGTTGGTCAAAGTGTACCGACAACGGCAGTTGACCAAGTTGTTTCAAAAAACAATTGAAGAAGGGTGGGCTATTCAACAAAAGCAGCCTCACCGAAACCACCAGTATTTTGAAAACGAGTACCTGTTACAGTTCGAGCAATACAATTACCTCAGCAGTTTGGGGAGAACCGTGCCGCTAAACCTCCAGGAAATTTCCGATTCAAACGATATTGCATTCATCATCAATAAGTTACAAGTCGGGTGCATTATTTTGTCCCATCAAAAAGTATTTAATGCTAACTATAGATTGGGCCTGCTAAACCATGTTCTTGAGTTCGTTGAAAACAACTCGGCTTTATTGGATAATCCGGCAATTGCTATCTACTATTTCACCTTTAAGGCAAGCACCGAAGGCGACAATGAACTGTTTTTTCAAAAATTAAAAGAGAGAGTCAATTTACACGGAGATCTTTTTCCCCTTCAAGAAATTCGTAGCATTTACTTGTTCGCTTTGAACTATTGTATAGGCCGAATGAATACTGGCGAATTAGCTTATGTAGTTGAGGCATTCGATTTATACAAGCAGGGTCTTTCAAAAGATATTTTCCTCGAAGACGGACTGATTTCAAGATTTACTTTCAGAAACATCGTCGCAATCGGCCTCCAATTGAAAGAATACGACTGGGTTGAAACATTCATCCGGCAATACCAACGCTTTCTCGAAGAAAAACACCGAGATAGTTTGGTGCAGTTTAACCTTGCCCATCTCCACTTTGAGAAGAAAAACTACAAGCAGGCAATGAAATTGATTGCTCAATTTGACTATGACGACATCTTGATAACCCTAGTCGCCAAAACCATGCTCCTCAAAATGTACTACGAACTCGATGAATCCAACGCCCTGGAATCGCTCATCGGAAGCATGAAAACCTATTTGCAGCGGAAAAAAATCATGGGCTACCACAAGGACAACTACAAAAACATCATTCAATACACGAAGAAATTGCTGAAAGTAGCACACTACGACAAGGAGCAAAAACAAAAACTCCGGCAGGAAATCGAGTCCGTTAACCCGCTCACGGAGCGGAAATGGCTCCTCCTCCAACTCGATAATTTGTAAAATCTTTTGCGATTTTTGCGCCCCTTTTTATACGGCTGACGATAGACGGCAGACGGTGGACGGAGAACAGTTCCGACATGCCCGTCAACCGTCCATCTTCAACCGTACACCGTAAAACATGAGCCAACGGAACAAACTCAGGAAATTTGCGGAGGTGCTTGCCTTCCCCAATGTCTATGAAAACTTCGACTCATCGAACCCGGCGCTCACGGGCGAAAACGGCCAGACCATCGAACTGAAGGGCAAATGGAACGAACTGCATTTTAAAAACGCCAACCCCATCACCCTCGAACTGGCCTGCGGCAAGGGCGACTACGCCGTCGGGTTGGCGCAGCGCTTCCCCGACCGCAACTTCATCGGCGTGGACATTAAAGGTGCCCGCATCTGGCGAGGTGCCAAAACGGCGCTCGAACTTGGCCTCCAAAACGTGGCCTTCCTTCGCACCCGCATCGAGCAAATCGCTTTGTTTTTTGAAGAAAACGAAGTGGACGAAATCTGGATCACCTTCCCCGACCCCTTCCTCCGCAACAGCAAATCGAACCGTCGGCTCACCTCGCCCATGTTCCTGGAGCAGTACCGGAAGTTCCTGAAAAAAGGCGGTCTCGTTCACCTGAAAACAGACGAAAGGCTGCTCCACGAATTCACACTGGGCGTACTGGCGCAGCAGGACAACTACGAAATCCGCTATCACGACGACGACATTTACGCCAACCCGCTGCCCCTGCCGGAACTGGAAATCAAGACTTTTTACGAAAAACAACACCTGGCAGCAGGCAAAACCATCAAGTACATCCGCTTCCAACGGAAAAGCTGACGGGAATTTTTATTTGCTTTCAAAAGTTGAATCCGTAAATTTGCGGCGCTATTGCAATTTGTAATCCTTTGAAGTAAAGTTCTCAGAAGCCGATTTCGGTCCCATAGCTCAGTTGGTTAGAGCATCTGACTCATAATCAGAGGGTCCCAGGTTCAAGCCCTGGTGGGACCACTTCCGAGCCTCGAAAAGTTCTTTTCGGGGCTTTTATTTTTGCGTCAAATGATGGACGATTCTGCTTTCAGTTCCCGCCACGTCCGCTTTTTTTGCTAAAGTTGCCCAATCACTTTTTCAAAAACATTTTATGAAAACAACATTTTCCATTTCGACCATTTGGCTGCTGGTTTTATCATTCCAGGTTTCCATAGCACAGGCTCCGCAAGTGGCGTTGGTGATGCCCGTTGGCCAAATCATTTCCGCACCGGCGGACGGGGCCATCGAAGCCATGTTCGGGGAACCGATCAACCCCGCTACCGTGGATGGCTCAAATTTCCGGGTTTTCGGCAGGTGGTCGGGGCCGGCGAAGGGGCAGCTTTCATTTTTGGAAAATAACACCAAAATTCGCTTCGTGCCCGATGAACCTTTTTTCGCCGGAGAATGGGTGGCCGTGCAACTCGGCAAAAGCATCCAGAGCGCCACGGGCGAAAATCTGGCGAAACCCTACGCCTGGAATTTTTGGATTGACGCGGCCCCAGGCTTCCTCGACCAACCCCTGATTGACACCATCGAACTGCGGCTGCCAGGTGAAGACTATCTCCAAACCTACGGTGCCTACGCCGGGGACATGAACAACGACGGCTATTCAGACCTGGTGGCCGTCAACGAAAGTTCCGACGATTTGCGCATCCTGCTCAATGATGGGCAGGGCGGCTACGCCGATTTCACCGTGTACGACACCGGCGACGACAGCACCCCCAGCCCAAGCGAAGGTGCCGATTTCAACAACGACGGGGAAATCGACCTCGTCGTCACCACTGCCTGGGACACCGAGGTGCGCGTGCTGACGGGCGACGGGCAGGGCAGTTTCACCAACATGGACACCTACTTCACCTCGAATGGGGTGCGTGGTGTGGTGGCCGGTGATTTCAACGGCGACGGCTGGGACGACATGCTGACCGTCAACCGGCTGGCCGGGAACATGACCATTTTCATGAATGATGGCGATGGTACCTTCACAGCCACCGGAATGGATTTGCCAGGGCAGGACGAAACCGCCTGCGCCATGACCGACATCAATCACGATGGGATACTCGACGTGTTTTTTGCTTCGTTCAACAGCCAAAAAGCAGGCATCCTGCTCGGCGACGGCGATGGTGGGTTTGCGCTTTCCGCTGAGGTTTCCGTGGATGGCCGCCCCTGGATGATAGGCGCGGGCGATTTGAACGGTGACGGGCACCCCGACCTTGTCACTGTCAATTCCAACAGCAACAAAACCGCCGTCCTGTTTGGCGACGGTGCAGGCGGCCTCGGCCAACCCGTGCATTACGCCCCGCCCAACCACCAGTTTCCGCTCGCCGTTGACCTCGCCGACATCGATGGCGATGGCGATTTGGATTTTGTCACCACCAATTACAGTTCAAAAAACTACACAGTTTTTGAAAACGACGGCACCGGCCAGTTTTCTGTCGCCGTTGTTTTGGGTGCTGTGAAAGCATCCTCCTGTGCCATTTTGCACGACCGCGACAATGATGGGGATGTTGACATCACCGGTACCGACGAGGAGGCCGATGTCATTCTTTTATTTGAAAATCCGGCACAGCCTTCAAGCGGCACAAATGACGTGGTAACAGATTTTGGGTTAAAAATAACACCTAACCCAATTGGGAGAACTGCAACCGTTTCCTTTCAAATGCCAAGTTCGGGCAATGTGGAGCTTTCAATCACAGATGTTTCAGGGAAACCGATTTGGCAAATAAAACTCAGCCAAGTGCAGGCGGGAGAAAATGCCTTTATTTTAAAAGAGGTAGCTGATTTGCCATCTGGCCTGTATTTTTTGATAATGAGGCACCAGGGCGGAGTGGCTAAACTCGGCTTCGCAAAAATGGACTGACATGCGCTAAAAAAATTATCAATTGGCATTGTGCAACATTAAAACCCCGATTGATGTTATTGGCCACTGGCAGCAAAAGATTATTTGTATTGCCTAACGAAACCCACTTTTCCACGACTCTCCACACCAGCTTGTTCAAAAAAATAATGAAGCTTGATTTGGAAAAGTGTTTTGCACAGACCTACATTTGCGCCCGCTTTCCAAGAAAGGGAAAGCATATTTTGCCGTCCCTTACGCAAATGCGCGTAACGGGGCCCCGAAAAAGACCGAAGGGAAGCTGGATTGGGGAGGGCCCGGAAGGGGCCGGCACCCAAGGCACGGCGGAGAAGTTCATTGACACCGATGGAGGAAAAACAGGTAAGAAAACAAAAAAGGCCCTTTTGGGATTCGACAAGAGAGTTGAAGCATCAACACTGTCCCGTCGGTAAAA
>JACRAN010000083.1 GCA_016234735.1 Bacteroidota bacterium
CTTGCCCCTGACCTACATCCCCCTTGCCCCCTTCAAAGGGGGAATTAGTGCCGGGGTTAATTCCCCCTTTGAAGGGGGCAAGGGGGATGTTCGTTGGAAGGGTAAAGCGAAACCATTTTTTTTGCCCAAAATCATCGCATTTTTACGATAACTTAATCATAAAATCACTTTTCCAATGAAATCATCAGACAACATCAAATCACTCGTCCGGGAGAAGTACTCGGAAATCGCCATGCAGGACAAGGCGACCAACGCCGCTTCCTGCTGCGGGGCCACAGCACCCAGCGCTTGCTACAACATCATGTCGGACAGCTACGCCGAACTCGAAGGCTACAACCCCGATGCCGACCTCGGCCTGGGCTGCGGGCTGCCGACGGAGTTTGCAAAAATCGAAGAGGGCGACACGGTGCTCGACCTCGGCTCCGGTGCCGGCAACGACTGCTTCGTGGCTCGTGCGGAAGCGGGCGAATCGGGCAAGATTATCGGCGTGGATTTCACGCCAAAAATGATACAACTGGCCCGCCAGAACGCCGAAAAGCGGGGCCTAAACAACGTGGAGTTCCGGCAGGGCGACATCGAGGAACTGCCCGTCAGCGACCACAGCGTGGACGTGGTGGTGAGCAACTGCGTGCTCAACCTCGTGCCCGACAAACCGAAGGTTTTCCGTGAAATCATGCGGGTGCTGCGCCCCGGCGGGCATTTCAGCATCTCCGACGTGGTGCTGCGGGGCGAGTTGCCGGAAAAACTCGTGACGGCAGCGGAGATGTACGCAGGTTGCGTGGCGGGTGCCATGCAGATGGACGAATACCTCGATGCCATCACGCAGGCAGGCTTCACTCATCTGACCGTGCAGAAGCAAAAGCCCATCCTCGTGCCCGACGACATCCTGCTCGAATACCTCACACCGGACGAGTTGCGGGCGTTTGTCGCCTCGAAGACGGGCATTTTCAGCATCACCGTGTATGCCGAAAAGCCGGGCGAAAAAGTGGAGTGGAAGGATTCGGCGAAGCCGAAAAAAAGCCTCGCCACTTTGACTGAAAAAGCCTGCTGCGAACCGGGCAGCGGCTGCTGTTAATCAGAGACGAGGAATGAGGGATGAGGAATGACCAATTCTATCACTGCACATTCCTCTTCTTTCATCCCTCGTTCCCCATCCCTCATCCCTGATGAAAATAGCTCTTTTCTCCGACATACACGCCAACCTGCCTGCGCTCGAAGCCTGCCTCGCCGACATCGAGCGACGCCAACCCGATCAAATATTCTGCCTCGGTGACCTGGTAGGCTACAACATCTGGCCCAACGAAGTCATCCGGGAAATCCGTCGCCGGGGCATCCCGACCATCGCCGGAAACTACGACTTCGGCATCGGCAGGGCGAGCGACGACTGCGGCTGCGCCTACAAAACCGACGAGGAGAAGGCCAACGGCGCCGTATCCATTTCGTTTACCAACCAAATCACAGAGCCGGAGGAGCGCCGCTACCTGCGCTCGCTGCCCGCCCATATCCGGGTGGAGTTCCAGTTGAACAACGACAAACTGAACCTGCTGCTGGTGCATGGCAGCCCCCGCAAAATCAACGAGTACCTCTTCGATGACCGGGAAGAAAAAAGCCTGCTGCGCATCGTCGAAGGTGCCAATGCTAACATCTTGTGCTTCGGGCACACGCACAAACCCTACCACCGCATCCTCAATTCCAGCACGGTGGATGCGCCGCATTTCCGCCACGCCATCAACATCGGCTCGGTTGGCAAGCCGAAAGACGGCGACCCACGGGGCTGCTACGTGCTGCTCACGCTGGACGAGCACAGTTCCGTTTTGGATAAAAACAGCATCATCGTGGAGTTCGTGCGGTTTGAATACGATGTGGAAAAAGCGGCGGGAGCGGTAGAGGAAAGCCCGTTGCCGGATGCCTACGCAGAAGCGCTGCGGGCGGCACGTTAAAACCTGCATGACGGGATTGGAAAACGGATGAAACGGATTTTACGGATTTGAACGGAAGTTTAAAAAAACAAAATCCGTTTCAATCCGCTGTATCCGTTTCATCCGTTTTCCAATCCCCCTCGCTGCTTTGGACTATTCAACGTCCGAAATAAATGAAACGAGGCATTCCAGCCTGACCACATTTCACACCCTGAAATTATACCGCAGCTTCACCAGCACCTGCCTGCTTTGCAGCGCCCAGCGGTTGCCCCGCTCGTCCAGCGTGTTGTGGTTGAAAACGAGGAAGGCATCGCCCAGCGGGCTGAAAATCCAGTGAATGCGGGCGTTCCAGCCCAGTTCCCGGCTTTCGGTGTCGTATTGCAGGAAGCTGTTCAGTTGCAGGTCGGGCGTCACGTTGAAGCGCACCCGCAGGCCGACGAGGGTCTGGTCGAAATCGCCCCAGGGCAGCCGCCCGAGGTTGCGCTCGCCCTCCAGCTCAAAAGTGAGGAGCGAGGAAGGATTCCAGTTGACCGAGGCTTCGAATTCGTCCAATTTCCCTTCGTAAAACGAGCCGAACCACCAGGTCAGTTGCCCGTTCAGGCGGCGCTTGGCGGCGCTTTCCACTTCGAGGCGGAAGCGGGTGAAATGGTAAGCCCCGGCAGGAACGACCACGTCGTCGACAATGTCGAACGGCTCGGACAGGTTCTCGCCCTGCGGGTAAAAATTGGCTTCGATGCGGTCGCCGCTCTCCAACCGCCAGTTGACGGGGGCAAGGAAAATGGCGTAGGACTGCCAGTCGCCGCCCAAATCCGATACGTAAGTCAGGTACAATTCATGGAACATTTGGCGCAGCCAGCCCCAGTTCGGGCGGGGGGCGAAGGTTGCTCCAGCCCGCAGGTAGTGGACGTCCCGGCGAGGCACGAAGCCCAGAGAAGGGTCGAAATTCTCGCCGATGCGTGCGTAGTTGAAAACGCAGTCCCAGCGGTCGTTGGGGTAGTCAATTTTAAGACCGAGCGCCGAGCGGTCGTTCGCCAGGTCGTCCCGGTTGGCGAGCAAGCCCCAAACGCCGACGAGAAAATTTTTATCCCCCTGAAAGCGAGTGGTTTGAAAAGTAAAATCAGCCCCGGAAGTCCAACTGCCGCCTCTGCCTTGCGGGTCTCCAAAAGTTGAAATCATGCCCACCGAGCTTTCTTTCAGCACATTTTGGCGGATGCGCACCACGCCAAGCGTCCTGCCGGAAAGCGTATCCTCCACCGTTTCGAGGCTTCCAGTGCGCATGGCCAAGCCGCCGAAAGCGGTTTTGCCGATGCGCCCGTTCAGCTTCGCCCCGGCGTGAACAGGCACTTCGCTGCCCTTGAAAAGCCCGATGCGGCGGCTGAAAAAAGGCAGCACAGTGCTGCTGCCCGTGCCCAGCCCGAACTCGAAAATATCGGAGCCTTCGAGGAAAAACGAGCGTTTTTCAGGGAAAAAAAGCGGAAAGCGGGTCAGGTTGGTCTGCCGGGTGTCCACCTCCGTTTCGGCGAAGTCGGTGTTGGCGGTCATGGTCGCCAGCACGTTGGGGCCGAGGCGCTGGCTGGCGTCGAGGCTCGGCTCGAACGACCAGTCCGTTTTGCCGCTTCCGCCTGTTTCGGTCACGCCGCCCACGAGCGAGGGGCGCACGTTCAGCCCGATGCCGTAGTTGAAGGTGGGTAAATTCGTGAGTAAGCCGGCCCTGCTGGTCTGGGTGACCCGCTGGTCTTGGCTCACGTTCGCCCATCGGATGGTTTCCTGCCTGCGCTGGATGCGCCGCTCGACGTTGAAGCCCCATTCGGTCAGCCCTTTTTTGAAATTGAGGCTCTGAATGGGCAGGCGGATTTCGACCGACCAGCCCGTTTCGTCCACCGAGGCGGCGGCTTCCCACACGGCGTCCCAGTCGCTGTTTTCCTCTTCTCCCCGGTTGGAGACGAGGGCGTCGTAGCGGGCACCGTTGGCATTCACGGCGAAAACGTAGCCCGATTGCCCGTCGAGGAAGGGGTCGAGCACGAGGCGGACATGGTCTTCGCTTTGGAGTTCGGCGTCCCGGAGTTTGGAGAAGCGTACGATGCCTTCGGGCTGTGCATCTTCGCAACGGATGCCGATGATGAGGTAGCGCTCGTTTGCCAGCACCCTGATTTCGGTGCGGGCGGAGGGTTCGCCATTTTCGACGGGGACGGTGGTGCGGAGTTGGTCGGTCATTGGGGCGTTCACCCAGTCGGCTTCGTCGAGGTGGCCATCGAGGCGGACGGGTTGAGTGAGCGCACCGACGGGGAGGGCCGGTCGGGCGGCGTCCTGTGCCGGAAGTTGGGCGGCAATCGTCAACAGGATGGCGGGGAGGAAGGTGGTTTTTAGTTTCATTTTTTTACCGAACACCAAAAAGGTCGGGATTCCAGGTATGTTTTTCAGCGTAAACATACTTCGCCCAGGCGTACAGCGCATCGTAAATTTTCATCCCCACCGCCAGCATCTCGTGGTCGTCTCGGATATTGTGGGACAGCCCCGCCGAGATGGCCCAAAGCCCTGCCGCTTGCGGCGCAAGGTCAAAGCGGTCGGTGTCTGCACCCCGAACGATGACGGCGAGTTGGAGCAGTGCGGGGTCAGTCAGCCCGTGTTTTTTCAGGATGAAATCGAAGGTGCAATGGTCTCCCTCATGCGAGTATTCGGCACCGGGGATGTCGTAAGGAACGGCATCGAGTTCCTTCGCTTTGTCGAAGACCTGTTCTTTCGGCACGTAGATGAATTCCGCCTCGCTGTCCACGAAGTTTTTGAGGAGCCAGGGGCAGGCGATGCGGTCGATTTTCGGTCGCTCACGGGTTATCCATTTCATGGTTCAATGCTTTTTTGGAATGTCCACCAGCAATTCCTTGATTGAGAAATCTGTTTTGTCCAAATAATCCAAGCCGTATTCAATGGTCGAATAATCTTCCCGGCGGCGGAAGGTCTTGAACAACCTGTCCCAAACCGAGAAGATGTTGCTGTAATTGCTGTCCGTTTCCAATTGCTGTTTCGAGTGGTGCAGTTTGTGCATGTTCGGGGTGACGAAAATGAGCTGCAAGCCCCTGTCGAGGCGCTTTGGCAACCGGATGTTTGAATGTTCCAGTTGGGCGTTCATCGCCGAGAGCGCCAGATAAAAAACGAGCACC
The DNA here is from genome assembly GCA_016234735.1 of Bacteroidota bacterium. Taxonomy (GTDB): domain Bacteria; phylum Bacteroidota; class Bacteroidia; order Chitinophagales; family Saprospiraceae; genus UBA6168. The sequence continues at coordinate 5,078 of JACRAN010000083.1, forward strand.
TCCAAAGGCAGCCCAAGCAGTAGCATGCCGCTTGTCTGAAAGCCAACCCGCCAAACCGTTTCGAACGGATGCTGTCGGAACGCCGTGGTCACGTCCACCATGACATCGGAATGATGAACGGCATGAAACCGCCACAAAAAAGGCGACTTGTGCATCAAAACATGGGGCAGCCACGCCGCCCAGAAATCGAGCAGCACAATACCGACGATGGTCAAAAAAACCGCATTGACTTTCCCAAAATACTGAAACAAGCCGATGCCATACCTTTCCACCACCATGCCCGCCAATGCAACCAAAGCTGCAAGCAGGAAATTGGTCAAAAGGAGCAGCAACATCATGGCGATGTTCGGCAGGGTCTTGAAAATGGAACTGCGCTTGGTTTTGATGAGCGGGGAAATCATCTCGAAGCCGCAGAGGATAAAAAGTGCACCGAAAAGCAGCGCTACCCGCATGGTTTCTGACAGTTGAATGGTCATGTTCTTCAAATTTTGCACAAGATTACACGCCAGAAAAAGCAGAAAATAGAACGGATTTAACTATTGGTATCCGCTTTACCTTTTTGCAAAGATTTTTTGTAAACGGACGGTTGAACCCCCGTATGCTTTTTAAAAATACGGGTAAAATGGCTCTGGTCGGAGAAGCCGGTGAGGTAGGCGATGTCGGTGAGGGAATACGCCGGGTCGTCCAGCAATTGCAGGGCTTTTTCGATGCGCTGCTTGCGGATGTACTCGCCGAAGGATAGGTCCTCGAAGTATTTTGAAAACTCCCGGCTGAGGTAAGCAGGGTTGAGGTCGAGGTTCTTCGAGATTTCTTTCAGGCTCAGGGCCAGGTTGGTGTCAATCTGGTCCTGGATGATTTCCTTCAACTCCTTTGCCCAAGCGGGTATCCGCTTTTTCGCTCCCGTTTTGCTGTCCAGGAATTTGTAAAAAACATCGAGCAGCAACTGCTCCATCGGGTTTTGCGTGTGTTTTTCATGGCGGTGGTACCTCGCCCAACTGTACAGCGCATCGTAAATCACCATGCCTTTTTCCAGCAGTTCATGGTCGTCGGTCACGTTGTGCGTCAGCCCCGCCGAAATCGCCCAAAGCCCCGGTGCCTGCTCCGCCAAATGGTGCTGGTCGGTGTCCGCCCCCCGCACGATGAGCGCCAGCACTTGCAGGGTGGGGTCGTTGAGTTGGTATTTTTTGAGAAAATAATCGAAGGTGCATTGGTCGCCGTAGTGCGTGAACTCCACGTCCGGCACGTCGAAAGGGGTGGCTCCGAGCGCTTCGGCCTCCATCATCACCTCGCCTTCCGGTACGTAGATGATTTCAGCTTCCTGGTCAATGAAGCGTCGGATGAGCCAAGGGCAAGCGATGCGGTCAATTTTCGGACGGTGGCGAGTAATCCATTTCATATTGGGCAAATTACACCGGTTTCACAATCAAAACAGAAGGCGTGTACGACAGCCAAATGCTTTGCGTTTCCACTGCCCGTTTCCAGCTTTCGAGGCTGATGAGCATCAGGTCCTGTTGCTCCAAAAACTCCTTTTCGATGTTGTTTTTGTTGGTCAGGTCCAGTTGAAGAGGGGCCGTTTTTTTCAATGACTGTACCGTTTTGCGGAGTTCGGGGGCTTGCGACAGAATACCGGAGGCATCGAGCAGGGTGGCTTTTGTTTCGTTGTTGAACATCATTTTTTGGGCATACTCGAGCAAAAAACCATCAGCCTCGGCAAACAATGGAATGAACATCCGGTCAATTTTGGAAAGCCCCCGGTCGATGAGGATGCCGACCGGCATCTTCGCCGCTTTGATAATCTGCTGGGTCCGGTCGTCGAAAATGGTGTCTTCAAAAAGGCTTTCCTTGCCGGTCAGGGCATCGAAGAGTTTCTCCGGGTTGATGATTTTGGTGGTGAAACCCAAAATCTTTCCGAGGATGGTGCCCTCGAACATGGAATTTCCCATGCCGACCAGCAACAAATCAAACTTGCCCAAATTGGCGGTGTCGGTGATTTCCCGGTCGATGTCCTGTGAAGGTTTGAACAGTGTGCTCAACGGCAGTTGGAGGTGCTGTGCCTCGGCTTCAATGGGCTGGAAACTCTCCCGTTCGTACTCCTCCGTGTTGAATTGGTTCAGTTCGTTGCTGGGCGTTACGTGCAGGGCAGTGACGCTTGCCTGTGCAGGGGATTTCCGGGTCAGGCTGCTGGCCAGCCGCAGCATCGACTTCCCGGTCTGGGGGTTGGCGAAGGAAATGAGGATGTCGAATTTGTCGGCGTGGCCCATCGTGCCGGGCACCGGCACCGGCGTTTTTTCCGGCAAAAATTTATTGATGAGGTCGAGGGCAGGCCCCGTCATCACCGTCGTGACCAGGGCCATGATGACCATCATGGCGAACACTTCGGGCGTGAGCACGCCGAGGTCGTAGCCGATGTTGAGCACCACCAGTTCCATCAGGCCCCTGGTGTTCATCAGGGCGCCAATCGTGAGGCTGTCCCGCCAGTTTTGCCCGACAAACTTTGCCGCCAGGGCGCTTCCCACAAATTTTCCGACGACGGCCACGAGAATGATCAAACCGCATATTTGCCAGAGGTACGGCTCGTTGAGCAAGCCGATTTGCGTCCGCAAACCTGTGAAAACAAAGAACAGTGGGAGCAGCAGCACCTGCGCCACGTCTTCCACTTTTTCGATGAAAATATTGCGGAAACGCTGGTTGGAGGGCATGATAACGCCTGCCATGAATGCGCCGAACAACGCGTGGATGCCAATGACTTCGGTGGCATACGCGGAAAGGAGCAGGGTGATAAAAAAAATGGCCACCACGGGTTTGCTCAACCCTTCCTTGCTGGAATAAATATCGCCGAGCCGCTTGAGGAAAGGCTGCACCACTTTCAGCATGAGCAGCACGTAACCTGCCGCCATCAGGATGGTGTACACCGAACTGACGATAGTGCCCGCCTTCACGATGGCAATGACGGCGGCCAGGATGCACCATGCCGTGATGTCGTCGGCTGCGGCACAGGTGATGACCACCGTGCCCAATTTGGTTTTGGACAACCCCCGTTCCTGCACGATCCTTGCCAGCACCGGGAACGCCGTCACGCTCATGGCGATGCCGATGAACAGCGAAAACGGCAGGAACCGCACACTGTCCCCGGCGAAACTTTCGTAGATAAAATACGCCAGCCCGACCCCCAGCGAAAACGGGATGATGATGCTCGCATGGCTGATGACCACCGCTTCGTTCGCCTGGTTTTTCAGCACTTTCAGGTCGAGTTCCATGCCGATGACGAACATGAACAGTATCAGCCCAATCTGGCTGAGGAATTGCAGGTTGCCCAACGACTGGGCCGGGAAAAGGAAATCCGAAAACTCCGGGAAGTACATGCCCACCAGCGAAGGCCCCAGGATGATACCCGCTGCAATTTCGCCGATGACTGCTGGCTGACCTATTTTTTTGCACAAAAAACCGAAGACCCGTGCCGCCAGGATGATGGTGATGATTTGCAGCAGCAGGATGGCCAATGGATGGGCGACATTGTGGCTCATGGTTTCCTGAAACTGCTCAACGGTTGAAGTCGTGGCAGGTGCCACCAGTTCCGTCAACTTCCCGGCTTCTTTCTCCTCTCCCCTCAATACCATGAAATACATCAAAAGCGAGAAGCCTCCAATCGTTGTGATGTAAAATATCAGGTTCCTGTATTTGCCCATCGTACAGTTGAGTTCGGATGACAAGGGAAAAGTAGCGCTGTTAGCAAACGTCGTCGAGGTTTGGACACCTCGACGACGTTGTAACCCTGCTCGCTTGGTCAACGCCGCAAGGTAGGGGATGCCGACAGCAGGTTTTTTAAATTGTGATTAAATTTCTTCCATGCGGAAGATTTTTGGACGGCCTGTCAGCCTGGCTGACAAAAAAACACACGAATACTCGCCCATTCCCGTCGCTTGCTCAAACACCTTTCAATGCGACAATTTCAAAGGTCAGCTTTGGTGAAAATTTAATCGTTCACCTGGAAAGCAGGTGCATTGAAATTGGGAATTCCTCAATTTCTCTTCTCAGCCTTCCGCAAAACTTTCATCCCATTATGAGAATGAAATTACTTCCCGAAATTCTTGTAGTACTTGCCGCCCTTGGGCTGGCATCCTGCAATCCTTCCAACCGGGCCAACCAAAGCGACCAGGTTTACAGCGTCATGTTGCCTGCTGTCCGGCTCGGCGATGGCGTACCGCTCAATCTTGACGTGTGGATGCGCTGGAAAATCGAAAAGCCAGGCGTTTTTTTCGCACAGTTTCCCAACGTGGACACGTTCAACAAAATGGTACTGTTTCCCCGTGCCCTGGAATTGAGCAACACCGTCGCCAACCGCTATCCCAGCGTGGATTCCGTGTTCGCCCAGCAGCGTGAACTGTTCCTTGCCGACATCAAGCAGGCACTGAGCAGCCAACTCGGCGAAAACACCATCTCTGTCAAGGAAGTGACCATCGGCAACGTTACCTTCCCGAAAAGCTACACCGATGCCATGGAGGCCGCCGGGATGAAACGCCAGCACATCGAGGGTATCCAACACCAGAACGAGGTTGACCTGGAAAAGGCCACCGCTGCCAAGAAAAAAGCGGACGCCGATGCGCAGGTTGCCATCGCCGAGGCAGAAGCGCAGGCGACACTCGCCCGCATCGAAACAAAAACCGAAGAAGCCCGCCGCGCCAGCGAGCTGGCCCGTGCCGAAACCGCTGGCCAGATCAGCCGCAGGCAGGCACAGGCGGAGGCCGACAGCGCCCGCCTGATCAACAAAGCAGAATTGGAGCGTCTCGCCGACCTGAAAAACCTCGACGTGGAAAAACGCCGCAACCTCGATGACCTCGACGTGGAGAAAAAACGTAAGGAGAAAAAAGCCGACTCCGATAGCCAACTCGAACTGGCGGGCGTGTTGCAGAACAATCCAATTTTCGCTTCTTTCCTCATCAACAAAGAGTTAGCCTCGAAAGTGGACATCGCCGTGCTGCCGACCGGGGCGGATGCGAGTGTACTGGGAGGATTCTGGCAGCCTAAGAAGGAGGGGGACAAGAATAATTGAACAGACGAATAAGCTTCCGTAAGCAGGTATCGCCTCTGCTGGATCGTAATGTTCCGGCGGGGCGTTTTTTATTTTACGTTCTCCAATCGCTCCAGCACCTCCACCCGCTTCCGTACCGCCACCGGCACTTTCATCCCGTCCACCATGACGAGGTAGCCACCGTCGGTTTTGATGAACTCCCGGATATGTGCAAAATTGACCAGGTGCGACTGGTGTGCCCGGATGAAACCGGCGGGTTCGAGCAGGTCGGAAAACTCCTTGAGCGTTTTCGTCAGCAGCAGGTTTTTGCCGTTGGTGAAAAAGACCTTCGTATAATTTCCTTCTGCCTCCAACCGGAGCAGGTCTTCGAGGCGGGCGATGTGGATTTTGTCGGCGGTGTGGAGGGCAATGGTTTTGGGTGTTTGTTTTTTCTCAAAATGGTCTTTCAGCATGGGCAGGCGGTCCGCTTGCCAGGCAAGTTGTTGTTTCGCCCGCTCTACGGCTCGCCTGAGTTCCTCAGGATCAATTGGTTTCAGCAGGTAGTCCACAGCAGCGAAACGGAAAGCCCGGATGGCGTGCTCGTCGTAGGCAGTGGTGAAGATGAGTTGAAAACGCAGGTCGGACACGATTTCGAGCAGGTCGAAGCCCGTGCCGTCGCCCATCTGGATGTCGAGCAGGAGCAGGTCGGGGCGGGCTTGGCGCAGCACTTTTGCGCCGCTGACGACGCCCTCGGCTTCGCCCACGATTTCCACTTCGGGAAACCAGCGGGCGAGGTCTTCTTTCAGGCCCCGAATGGCATGTGGATTGTCGTCAATAAGGACGGTGCGGATGGGTTTCATTGTTTTATTCTTTTAGGTTAGTCATGTTGTCAATGGAATCTTCACCCGCACCTCCGTTCCCACTGCTAAATCCTCAATTGCCACTTCGCCCCCGCCTTCCATCAGCGCCAGCCGTTCTTTCGTCACTTCGATGCCCGCCGACTGCCTCGTTTTTTCGCCCTGCAATGCCTGCGAGCGGGCGAAACCAATGCCGTTGTCGCGGATAAAAACCTCCATGAACGCCTCATGCTCCATAAATTCCAACTCGATTTCACCTTTCCTTCCGGCCAGCGGGGCAACGCCATGCAGGATGGCGTTTTCCACGAAAGGTTGCAGTATCATGGGCGGTATTTGCAGGTCGTCGCTCGACACGCCGCTGGTTTTTAGTTCGAAATCGAACTTGCCGGGACGGCAAAACTGCTCCATTTCGAGGTATTGGCGCAGCGTTTCCACCTCTTTGTCGAGCGGGATGAGGGCCTGTCGGCTATTGTCGAGCACCGCCCGCATCAGCCTGCCGAATTTCAGGATATACTGCCTCGCTGTATCCATTTCGCCCGCCGTCACGAGGCTTTGGATGCTGTTGAGCGCGTTGAAAATAAAGTGCGGGTTCATCTGCAACTGCCGGGCTTTTTGTTCCAATGTGAGCAGGCGGTTTTGCAGTTCGAGTTGTTGCCGCTCCGCCGCCGCCTTGTCTTTCACGACTTTCAGCCGCCATTTGAAAATGCAGAAAATCATGGCTGCCACCGCCCCGCCCGCCAGCAGTCGGAACCACAGCGTTTGCCAAAAAGGAGCGCCGATGACAAAAGAAACAGCCAGCGGCGGATCGCTAATGGCACCCTCGTAGCGGCTGCGCACCCGGAAGGTGTAGTTGCCATGCGGTAGGTTGGCGTAGCTGACCTCGTGACGGTCGGAAAAGGGCGACCAGTCGGTCTCCTGCCCGACCAATTGCCAGGCGTACTCGACCTTGTCGGGGTTGGAAAGATGCACGGCGTAAAACTCGAAGCCGAGGTGGTTCTGGTTCCAGGGGAGCACGGCACCGTCAAGCAGGCCGCCCTGCCCGTCCGCCCAACGGCGCTGGGCGGAATTTTCCAGTGGTTCGTAAAACAAGCGGATGCCCGTAAAATACGGCGGCGGGGCGGCCGTACGGTCGGCATCGGTGGTCGGACGATGCCGGGTCAGGCCACCCATTGTGCCAAACCAGAGGTTGCCGACAGGGTCGAGCAGGGTGGCGTTCTGGCAGGTTTCGATGCCCTTGAAGCCCTCTGCCCTGCCGAAATATTTCCGCTCCGCCACTTGGCGGGCTGCGTCGAGGGTGAGGCGGTCGAGACCTTTTTCGGTGCCGACCCAAAGCTTGCCCAGCGGGTCGAACTGGAGTTGGTAAATGTTGGCGGATGTCAGGGAATTTTGTGGTAAAAAATTGAAAACCAATGGTTTATCGTCATAAATCTGTGCATAACCGATGCCCCGACCTGCCGTTCCGGCCCAGAGGTAGCCAAGCGTGTCCTCCGCCAGGCAACGGATGTTCGCCTGCGGCAAACCGCTCCCCGCTGGCAACATTTTCAGCCGGCTGTTTTCGATAAAACCCACGCCCGACTGCTCCGTGGCGAACCACAGGCGGCCCCGTCGGTCGGGGTGGAGCGCCTGCACGTTGCGGTCGGGCAGCCCTTCCCGGCTGCCGAAATTCTTGAAAAACAGGCTGCCAGAAGCGGGGTCGTTGACGGTCAGTCTGGAGATGCCGCCGTCGGTGGTGGCGACCCAAAGGTTGCCTGTGGCATCCTCTGCGATGTCCCTGATCCAGTTGCCCGCCAGGCCGTCGTCTTTGGTGAAAAAGTGGAAAACGCCGTTCGCCCGCACCGCCACGCCCGCACCTTCCGTGCCGATCCACAGCCGCCCGGCCCTGTCCTTCAGCATCGCCCGGCATTTGATGTTGAGAAAGCCGCTGTCCGGCCCGTAGTGGCGCAGGGTGTTGTTTTGTAAAAAACTGAGGCCACGGTCGCCCGCCGAGAGCCAGATGCCGCCCGAAGTATCAGCGCAGAGGGCATAGACGTTGTTGCTGCGCAGTCCGTTGCCCGTGTCGAAATGCTCGAATTCCTGTCCCCCGAAGCGGCACAGCCCGCCGCCCGACGTGCCGAGCCAGACATTCCCATTGCGGTCGCCCGTGATGGCCCGGACATTTTGGCTGCAAAGCCCTTGGGCCACGCCGAGTGACGGTTGCTGAAACTTATTTGCAGCCGCCAGATCGAGCAGGCACACCCCTGCGTCCTGCGTTCCGACCCAGATTTTGCCGTCCGGTGCCCGCCAGAGGCTTTGCACCTTGTTGCTGCACAAGCCCTGGGCGGCGTTGATGAAGTTGCGCCGGTTGCCGTCGAGCACGAAAATGCCGCTGTTGAAAATAGCGGCGAGGATTTTCCCGTCGGCCGTTTCGGCGAAAGCAAGTACCTCGGCTTTGCGCTGTTGCACGATGCTCCAGATGCCGTTTTCCAACTTGCAGAGCAACTCGTCACCGCCCATCCAGACGATGCCACGGCTGTCGGCAAAGGCGGCGGTCATCCTGCCGACCGGTGTCCCGGCGATGTGCGCCACCTGGAATACACTGTCGTGGTGGATACCCAAAATGCCCGTATTTGCTGCAATCCAAAGCGTCTGCTGCCGGTCGGTGGCCAGGGCGAAAACGGGCACGTCTTTGTCTTTTTCCAGTTCGAAATGCCGGAAAGTCCTACCGTCGAAGCGACTGACCCCCTGGTTGGTGCCGACCCAGAGCCTGCCATCGCCCGCTTCGAGCAACGCCTGAACATAGCCGCTTTGCTGCCCTTCCGGCACTGTGAAAGTCCGCCCGTCGAACCTCGCCAGCCCGCCGCCCTGTGTGCCGAGCCAGAGATAGCCCCGACTGTCCTGCAAAAGGGCGTACACCTGCGACTGTGGCAAGCCTTCCGCTACTGAAAATTGCTCGAAATACCAGGATTGGGCGGGGAGCCAATTGGCGGTGAACAGGAAGCACAGAAATAATAAACACCTTTGCATCAGGGCACTTACATAATTGTTTGCGAAGATAACTTATTGTCGCCTGGTTTCGGGCTAAAGGCTCCTGCATATCGAAAGCAGCGAAGTCAAAATTATCACCACCCCCACCAAAAACATCAACTGCCGGGGCTTGATGAACCGCACGAGGTAAGCCCCGATGGGCGCTGCCACCACCCCACCGACAATCAGCCCCAGGATGGTTTTCCAGCCCTCCAGCCCGAGAAAAAACAGGAACACCCCCGTGCTGAAAAACGTCACGAAAAACTCCGCCGTGTTCACGGTACCGATGGTGAGCTGGGGTGTCTTGCCCCGGTGGATGATGTTGGAAGTGACGATTGGCCCCCAGCCGCCACCGCCCAATGCGTCGAGCAAACCACCGAAGAAACCGAGCGGAGCCACCCGTTCGATTTCGTCCTTGAACAGCGGTTCCCGGATACTTTTGATGAAAATCAACACCCCCAGCACCAGCAGGTAGGCGGCGATGAAGGGTTTGACTGCCTCCCCATCCAGAATTTTCGAGAGCAAAAATGCGCCGAGCATCGCCCCGATGGCACCCGGAATGGCCAGCCGGATGAACAGGTTTTTGTCCACGTTTTTCAGGTACAGGTGCGACAGGCCGGAAACGCCCGTTGTGAACACCTCCGCTGTGTGTACGCTCGCCGAAGCAACGGCAGGTGGTACGCCCAACTGGAGCAGGAAGGTGGTGCTGCTGACTCCGTAGGCCATGCCGAGCGCCCCGTCGATGATTTGAGCGATGAAACCGGCGAGGCAAAACAGCCAGAATTCCTGGTCGAAGAGGATGGTCTTTGCCTCGGTGGAATGAAAAAATTGCCAGACCAGCCATCCGATGATGCTGATTTTCAGGGCAAGAATAACGTAGGAAATATGCTTGAATTGTACTTTTTCCATGTGCCGGGCAGCGGGTTTGAAGATGGATATGTTCCGTACGCTACCGACTGTGCAACGCCTGTTTTCGCTTTCAACAAACACTGGACATTTGATAAACCCGGAAACAAAGCACAAAAGAAAAATACTTCTTTAATTCTACTAAATTTATAGGATTTAATTTCCAAAAAAAAAAAATTCCTCCAAATCCTACACTTCACTCCTGTCGGGCAAATCCTTCCCCTTCCACCATTCTTTGAAGGGTAATGTCCTGCAAGGCCCGCAGGGTCTGTACCCGCACATGGATCATGGCACGGCGCAACTGGCAACTTTCCACGTCTTCGCAGTCGGGGCAGGGCTTGTAAAAGTTGAGGGAAGCGCAATACAGCAGTGCTATCGGCCCCTCGAACATGCGGTGGATGTCGGCGAGGCTGATGTCGGCAGGCTTTTTCAGCAACCTGTAGCCGCCGTGCGCACCCTGCACGCTCTCTACGAGGTGGTGGCTCTTGAGTTCCAGCAGGATGGATTCGAGGAATTTCTTCGGGATCCGGGCAGTCTCGGCAATGTCCTTCGTTTTCGCAAGTCCCTCATTCTGAGCGAGATACACGAGCGCCTTGATGGCGTATTTTGCTTTTTGCGTGAGCATTGAAACCTGTTTTTTCAGAAGGCAAGGTAAGTAATGGTTCGGGATTGTTCGAGGATGTTTGAGCGTAGTTTGAGGGTTGCTATCGTCGATTTCAAACAGCATCAAACGACAATGTTCATCACGCTCAGAATACTGGCGTAAAGCTCCTGCGGTTTGAAAGGTTTGGCGAGGTAGTCGTTCATGCCGATTTCGAGGCACTTTTCCTGCTCCTGCTTGGTGGAATTGGCGGTGAGGGCGATGATGGGCACCTCGCTGAATTCCCTGATTTTGCGGGCCGCATCGAGGCCGTTCATCACGGGCATCTGGATGTCCATGAGGAGGAGGTCGTAGCCGAATTCCCGGAATTTACCGACGCCGACCAGGCCGTTTTCGGCAATATCGACCGTGACGAATTCCGACCAGGAAGTGAGGACTTTTTTGGTGGCAATCTGGTTGAGGAAGTGGTCTTCGACCAACAAAATCCGGAGCGGCACTTCCGGTGCTTCGCCAGCCATGAACTTCGCCTGGCGGGCAGTTTTCACGGGCAGCGAGACGGCCAGCTCGGTGCCGTGTTCTTCGCTGCTGCGAATGTTGAGTTCACCTCCAAGCGACTTCACCAACTTGGCTGCAATCGCAATGCCCATGAGCCTTTTTTTGGCAACGGCTTCTTTTTCGTCGAGGTTGGCCCGAAGCAGTTTTTCGGCATCTTTCAGTTCTTTCAACTCCGCCAAACTGAGCTTTTTCTGGCTGTTTTTTACACATATCCTGAAGTTGATTTTGGCTCCTTTGGCATCGCCGCAATCGGCATTGACACTGATTTTGCTGCCGCTTTCACTCTGCCGGATGGCGTAGTCAATCAGGTTGTAAATGATCTGCGTGATTTTCCGGGGGTCGCCGGTGATTTTTTCCGGCAGTTTTTCATCCACCAAAAATTGCAGCGTAATCCGGGCGGCATCGGCCTTGATTTTTACGGCGTTTTCAGCGCCTTTCAGAAACTCCGGCAGGTGGATGTCTTCTTCCTCCACCTTCACGTTGTCGGTGACCATCACCGAGAAGTTCAGCAGGTTGTTCACGGCAATGGACAGGTCGTTGACGGACGTTTTCAGGTCGCTGACGAAGGTTTCCTGCTGGGTGCTCGTTTCGGTGTTGCCCAACAGGAACAACAAATTGACGATGGACGAAAGCGGCGTCCTGATTTGAAAACCCAGGTCGGAAAGCACTTCCTCCTGAATGATGGCGGATTGGCTGGAAATGACCTTCTCCACGATGAGCCGCTCGGTGATTTTGCGCTCGGTGATGTCCTGAAGGCTGCCGATGAGGATGATTTTTTGCCCCAATTCCTCGACCTGTAGCTTCGCCTGGATGGACACGTAGCGGATGTTGGTGCCGTCCACCAGTATCCTGTGTTCAGTCTGGTGCAAGCCGCCGTCTTTCCCGGCATTTTCAAAAAAACCCTCCACCCCGTTTTTTTCTTCGAGCGGCACGTAGTTCAGGTACTCTGAAAGTGTTGGCTTGATGCTGCCGGGCTGGAAGGAAAAAATGCGGTAAACTTCGTCCGCCCAGGTCATTTCATTCGACACGAGGTCCATCTCCCAGGTGCCGAAGCGGGCCATTTTTTGGGCGTCGAGGAAGCGCTTTTTATTGAGTTCCAGTTCCTTCGCAGTCTCTTCCAGCTTGTACCGCACCTTGAACCGTTGCAACGAGAACCGCACTACCCTGCCAAATGTCCGGCTGTCGAACTGACCTTTCACTAAATAATCCTGCACACCGGCCTTCACGCTCTGGTTGCCAATAATTTCGTTGTTGTTGGCCGTAATAACCACCACCGGCACATGGCTGGTCCGTTCAAGGAAAGTAGTTACCGTCTTGAACCCAGTGGAATCCGGCAGATTGAGGTCGAGCAGCACCAGTTCGATAGGCCTTTTTTGAAGGATTTCAAAACCTTCGAAAAGCGTACCGGCATGAAAAAGCTCATACTTGAACCCGGCATCTTCGAGGTATTTTTCGACCAGGGCCGCATCTTCGAGGTTGTCCTCTACCAAAAGTATTGGAGTTTTGGTGTACTTTACATTCATGAATTTTCGGTTACAGATGGCATAAAATAGTGCCTGCAAACAGGCTTCAACGGATCATGGTAGGCAGAATGGCCGTTTGTAGCCAAAATTCCTCAATCCGCTGGATGATATCGAAAAACTTGTCGAAATCAACCGGCTTGTTGATGTAGCAAGTCACATGCAGGTTGTAGCTGTTCAGGATGTCCTGCTCGGCGCTGGAAGTGGTCAGCACGACCACTGGAATGCACCGGAGGTCGGGGTCCCGCTTGATTTCACCCAAAACCTCCCTTCCGTCTTTCTTGGGCAGGTTCAGGTCAAGCAAAATCAAGTCGGGGCTGTTTGTATATTGATAGGGCGGGTTTTTGTGAAGAAACCGGAGTGCTTCGAGGCCGTCCATCACCACATCAAGGTTCACGTCAAGGTTGCCTTCTTTGAAAGCCTCCTGTGCCAACCTGACATCCCCTGGGTTGTCTTCAATCAGTAAAATGTTCACGGGTCTTGAATTCTTCATTTTTTTTTGAAATGTTTGAAACCATCCCACCGTCATGGCACCCCGATACTGCGTACCGTATGCCTGATATTCTTTGAAGGATGATAGAGATTAGAGTTTGCGTGTAAATTCCCAACTGTGAAAAATAACCTTGACAATCAAAACATTAGCTAAAAATAACTTGACAAGGGCAATTGCTGGCACTGATGCCGCAGGAGGGAATTACGGCGATTACAGCGGAGGGGAAGCAAAATCAGATCCGGGGCTTATTTTTGCCACCGTTTATCCGTTTCACTTATTCGGGCTTTTTATGCAAACTTTACACCAATTCCAGACGACCTTCGAGCAATACCTGGCAGAAAACGAATTCTCCAGACCTCCCATCGAACTTTATGGGCCAGTTGACTACATCTTTTCGCTCGGCGGTAAGCGACTTCGGCCAACAATGCTGTTGTTAGGGCACTTCCTGTTTGATGAGAATTTTGAAAAATCGCTGCCGGCTGCCTTCGCCATCGAGGTTTTTCACAATTTTACCCTCGTTCACGACGACATCATGGACGCCGCACCCTTGCGCCGGGGCAAGCCGACCGTTCACGTAAAATATGGCCTGAACGCAGGTATCCTCTCCGGCGACGTGATGCTGGTGCTGGCCTACGACTACCTGATGAAAGTGCAAAGCTCCCGCCTACCCGAAGTCATTCGTATCTTTACCCGAACAGCTACGGAGGTTTGCGAAGGACAGCAGATGGACATGAATTTTGAGACGAGGCAGGACGTGAGCATTGAGGAGTACCTGAAAATGATCGAGCTGAAAACGTCGGTGCTGGTGGCCGGTGCCCTGGAAATGGGTGCCCTGCTCGGCGGAGCCAGTGCCGATGACGCACGATTGCTGTACGAGTTTGGGCGGAACCTGGGCATCGCCTTCCAACTACAGGACGACCTGTTGGATGCCTTCGGCAACCCCCTCAAGTTTGGCAAAAAAACCGGGGGCGACATCGCCCAAAACAAAAAAACCTGGCTCTACCTGAAGGCCCTCGAAGCGGCCACCCCGACCTTGGCCGATACCCTGCGAAGCTTGTACAGCAGCCCGGCCATGGATGAGGCAGGCAAGATTGAGCAGGTGCTAACAATTTTCAACCAATTGAATATCAAGGACTTGGCAGAGGAAAAGAAAGAGAAGTTCAGGCTGGCGGCCATTGGTGCTTTGGCTCACCTGAACGCAGCCGAGGCAAAGAAAAACATGCTGGAAAATTTTGCCAATGCCCTGATGAACCGGGAGATGTAAAAAGAAAAGGAGCAACCACCGAAGCAGTTACCCCTCACACTATGAAACACTATTTCTTTAGTCCAAATCAGGGTTGCCCAAATGACGGGCAGCATTTTGTCAGTAAACAATAGAGGAAGAAAATAAGTTGGTAAGCATCAGCAAGAGTGGACGGGTCAAAATTAAAGCGATATTGTTATTTTACAAATTAAATCTAAAAAAAATTGAAACCTTCTGAAAACTACTGTACAAATACGCAGCTTTTTTTCTAATGTTTGCCTGAAAATAAAAAATCTGTGTCGGCAGGTTGAGCATTTCAAGTTTTCTTTCCTTGCTTGACCATTCGACCGGAAACAAAAAAAAAACTAAGATTATGAAGTTCAAATCGTTTTTGATACTCGCAGGTTTTTTCGTCAACCTCGTTTCAACGACTGCCCAGCACCACGAAGCAGACCTCCAGAAACTACAAGTCGATGTGGTTTACTTAGCCTCCGACCTCCTGAAGGGCAGGGAAACCGGCCAGCCAGGTGAAACGCTCGCTGCTCACTACATCGCCACCCGCTTCGGCGAACTTGGCCTGGAGCCAATGGGATTGGGCGGTTCCTGGTTCCACCCGTTCGATTTTACGTTCAACGACAACCCCCACGCCACCACCGGCGGGGAACAGCGCATGGGCAAAAATGTGGTTGCTTACCTCGACAACGGTGCCCCGACTACCGTAGTCATCGGTGCACATTACGACCACCTTGGGCTGGGGATGCCCGGAGCCTCGCTTTACACAGGCGAACCTGCCGTCCACAACGGTGCCGATGACAATGCCAGTGGGGTGGCGTCCCTGTTGTTCCTGGCGGAGTACCTGAAAAACTCGAAGGCGAAAAACAACAACTACCTGTTCCTCGGCTTCTCCGGCGAAGAATCGGGCTTGATTGGTTCAAAAAAATTCGTTGAAAACCCGACCATCGACCTCAAAAGCGTGAACTACATGCTGAACATGGACATGGTGGGCCGCCTCAATGAGGAAAAAGTGCTGGCGGTGAACGGGGCAGGCACTTCCCCGGTTTGGAAGGACGAACTCACAAAAATTTCGGTGGGCGGCATCAACACGAAGACCACGGACAGTGGCATTGGGCCGTCCGACCAAACCTCTTTTTACTTGCAGGATATTCCGGTGCTGCATTTTTTCACCGGCCAGCACACCGACTACCACAAGCCCTCCGACGATAGTGAATTGGTAAACTACCCCGGGCTGCTCGATGTCTCGCTTTTCATTGCCCAACTCATCGAAAACCTCAACGACGACGGCAAACTGGTTTTCACCAAAACCAAAGACGAATCAAAGCAGGGTGCCAGCTTCAAAGTGACGCTCGGCGTCATGCCCGATTACGTGTACGACGGTGAGGGTATGCGCATCGATGCCGTAATGGATGACCGCCCGGCCATCAAAGCTGGCCTTGAAAAAGGGGATGTCGTCATCCAGATTGGCGACGTGCCTGTGAAAACCATCTACGATTACATGGACGGATTGGGTAAATTCAAGAAAGGGGACAAAACGATGGTGAAGGTGAAACGCAAAGACCAACTCATCGAGCGGGAAGTGGAGTTCTGAACAACTTTCGGCATTTCAAGAAAAGTCCGCAAAACTTTGGGTTCGTGTTCAAAGTCTCAGGGGGATTGAATCTTGATCGGCACCTGGTTTTCACCAGGAGTTTCTGGTGGCGAGCTTTGCCACGCAGCCGAAAAGGATGAGTATGCCAAATAATGCAATCATGTCGTGTCTGTTTTTGCGTTGAATTGTTGCTTTTTACCGCACCGTAAAAGTTAATCCCGCTGAAAGGGGAAAATTTATGGTTGAAACTGTTTAAAAGTAAATCGCCCAAAAGGAGGGATTCGTTACTGGGCAAGGGAGGGTTTAACGTTAAATTAGGAAAAAAGCAGGCCAAACTGACGTTTGGCCTACTTTTTTTCGGGCTAGATTGGTAACGAGGTGATTACCTCTTCGATATCAGCCCATTCGATGAAATTTCAAGCCCGGAGTTTGGAAAGTCTGCTGCCATCAGTTCCCTGATTTTCTTAATCACCCGCTTCTCCGGGTCGATTTTCGGGCCATGTGGTTTTTGCTGATAAATGGCGGTGATTTCACCTTTCAAAAAAGCGCCATTTTCATCGGTAAAAACCTTGACGATTGGGGCAATGCCTGCCGGGCCGCTCAGGCTGAAACGCCCGTAGGTGCAAAAATTGCCGAGGCTGTAAGCGATAAATCGGTCGTTGTAAAGTTCCACTGCCCTCGTGACATGCGGCCCGTTCCCGAAAACAACATCGGCTCCGGCATCGACAACGGCATGTGCGAATTTGTTGACATTGCCCCGGTCTTCCCCCAGAAAAATTTCCTTTTCTTTTGTAACGTGCTGATGGTCAGCGCCTTCGCCCCCCCCGTGAAACGAGACTATCACAATGTCGCACTGCTTTGCGAGCGATGCAACGATTGATTTCGCACCCGCAATGTCCCGGAGGTCGCAGGTGCCGGAGTTGGGGGCAAATGCGCAGAATCCGAATTTCACACCGTTCCGCTCGAAAATGGCCGTCTCGTCGGTCCCCTCCAAACCTGCGTAGGCAATCCCTGCGTTTTTCAACACAGCCTTCGTGCCTTTGCGCCCCGCCGGGCCAAAATCGCCGGAATGGTTGTTGGCAATGCTCAACACATCGAACCCGTTGTCGGAAAAATGCCGGATGTAGCTGGCGGGCGTCCTGAACACGTAGCAGTTTGCCTCATCCTTGCAGGTTTTTGGGGAGCCTTCGCCATCGAACATCGTACCCTCCAGGTTGCCGAAGGTCACGTCGGCATCCAGCAAGATTTCCCTGACCTCAGCCAGCAAATCGCTGCCGCCATTGGGCGGCAGGTAGGATTTGGAAGGATAGTTCGTGCCGAGCATCATGTCGCCGACACCGATGATGCTCACCGTTTTGCCGCCTTGCGCAGCGACGTGAAGTGTTTTGAAAACAAAAAACAGGATAAAAAAAAGACTCCCGTAGCGGAAGTCTTTTTTCAAATTTGGTAAAACCATACTATCGCTAAAGTTGGGATTTAAAAGTGGTTTTTAGTTTTGTTTGTATGCAATTGAAGAAGGTGGAATTCTGAAATTAGTCGAAGGATTGGTTGTCGAGTTCCGACAAGCGCACCAACTCCTGGTACTCCTTCGGGGTAAGGCCGTCAAGCACATATTCAACCGGGTTGACAGGCTTGCCCTTGTAATGCACTTCGTAATGGCAGTGCGGCGATGTGGAGGTGCCCGTACTGCCCACTTTGCCGATTTGGTGGCCTTTTTTGATTTTCTCCCCTACCCGAACCTGGGCCGAAGACATGTGACCGTAAAGGGTTTGGTAGCCATAACCGTGGTCGATGACAACGTGAAGCCCATAGCCGCCTTTCTTACGGTCCACTTCCACCACTACCCCATCGCCGGTGGCCTGGATGGGTGTGCCTTGCGGAGCAGAGAAGTCAATGCCAGCGTGCATTTTAATGATTTTGTGAATTGGGTGAAGGCGGTAGCCAAACCCTGACAGCAATTCGACCCGCTGGTTGAGTTTGTCGGAGCGAACGGGCTTGATGGACGGGATGGACGCCAGCATTTTTCCTTTGCCTTCGGCCATTTTTTCGATTTCATCAAAAGATTTGGACTGTGTTACCATCTGGCGTTTGAGCTTGTCCACCTTCTTGCGAAGCAGCGCCATGAGGTCGCCGGAGCGGCTGAAATTCTGCAACTCGGAGTACCGCTTCGAACCACCCACGCCACCTTCCCAGACGTTGTCGTCAATCGGGTCCATCTCCAAAACCATGCGGTGAATGCGCCGGTCACGGTCTTGAATGTTGGCGAGGGTTTTCGACAGCAAATCAAAGTCCCCTTGAACGACGTTCAATTCACTTTTAAGCTGGTCGATTTCTTTGATGAAGACTTCCTCTTGCGGTGAAGGAAACAATTTCCAACCGACGAGGGTGAGCAACAGACTGGAAACAAAAATGGCAGATGCAAAGCCAAAAACATGCTTCAACTTCTCTTTTACCGAAAGCCGGATTTTTTCGTACTGAAGTGTCTGTTTGTTGTAGAAGAATTTTTCTCGTTTCATACGTGTTCTGTTGTTAAGCCAATAAACTAACTTTGCAGCCTTTCAAAATGACCGCTGCGTGGAACGGACTTTGCAAGCGCTCAAAATCAGGGGTCCCTCCCTCAGAGCCTTTTAAATCCCAGTGTCCACAGTAGTTATTGGTTTTTTCAAGAACGGTTGCCCGTCTTTTCATTGAACGTAAACAATCGCAAAAATCCTTTTTGAATATGGTATCAGATTATTCTTCTCGACGTTTGCTGGCCTTAAAAAACGGGCTTGGATAATTCTCTTTTGCCCTATAATATTTTCAAAGCGAAGGCAAATATGAACAAAAGGATTGAAACCCTACCCCAATGTGGAAAACTTTTGGGGCCGGGTTTTGGCAATTTTTTCCAAATTTGATTTAAACAACTGAAATTCAATTTTTTACGAAAAGTTAAAATAAACATCAGTCAAATTAAATTTGCTAAAATTCTGAATTGAAACTACTTAAACTATCGTGATACATTGCCTGTGCCGAATGCCCGGCACCGTGTTTTTACAAAAAATCCATTCATGACTGCTAAAGAAATCCGCCGCACCTTCCTCGACTTTTTCGCTTCCAAACAGCACAAAATCGTGCCTTCGGCACCCATCGTGAACAAGGACGACCCCACCCTCATGTTCACCAACGCAGGCATGAACCAATTCAAGGACTACTTCCTCGGCACCCAAACGCCCGACATCCGCCGCATCGCCGACACGCAAAAGTGCCTGCGGGTGAGTGGCAAGCACAACGACCTGGAGGAAGTGGGCCGCGACGGCTACCACCACACCATGTTTGAGATGCTCGGCAACTGGTCGTTCGGCGACTATTTCAAAAAAGAAGCCATCGCCTGGTCGTGGGAACTGCTGACGGACGTGTACAAACTGCCGAAAGACCGCCTCTACGCCACCGTTTTTGAGGGCAGCCCGACCGAGGGACTCGTAGCGGACGACGAAGCACGGGGCTACTGGGCGGAAGTTTTGCCCGCCAGCCACATCGTCAACGGCAACAAAAAAGACAACTTCTGGGAAATGGGCGACACCGGTCCCTGCGGCCCCTGCACCGAAATCCACATGGACCTGCGCCCCGATGCCGACCGTGCCACCCTGCCCGGCGAAAAACTCGTCAACCTCGGCGATCCCCGTGTCATCGAAATCTGGAACAACGTGTTCATCCAGTTCAACCGCAAAGCCGACGGCTCGTTGGAAGAACTGCCCGAAAAACACGTGGACACCGGCATGGGCTTCGAGCGCCTCACGCTTGTCATCCAGGGCAAACTGAACACCTACGACACCGATATTTTTACGCCCATCATCCAATTCGTTGAAAATGAGAGCAGTATAAAATACACCGGCCTTTACCCCAATGCCAGTTCATCCCTCATCCCTCATCCCTCATCCCTCATGAGCGACATTGCCATGCGGGTCATCGCCGACCACATCCGGGCGGTGAGTTTCACCATCGCCGACGGCCAGTTGCCGGGCAACGGTGGCGCAGGCTACGTCATCCGGCGCATCCTGCGGCGCGCTGTGCGCTACTACTACTCGTTTTTGAACATCAAAGAACCCTTCCTGCACCGCCTCGTGCCGATGTTGGCCGACATGTTCGCCGATGTGTTCCCCGAACTGAAAGCCCAGCAGGAGCAGGTCGCCAAAATTATCCACAGCGAGGAAAAAGCGTTTTTGAACACGCTCGAAAACGGATTGCGGCGCTTCGCAACCCTCTCGGTGAGTGGCGGTGTCATCGCGGGCGGAGATGCTTTTGAACTCTACGACACCTTCGGGTTCCCCATCGACCTCACCCGTCTGATGGCCGAGGAAAACGGTTGGAGCGTGGACGAGCCAGGTTTCGAAAAAGCCATGCAAGCCCAAAAAGGACGAGGCCGTGCCGACGCCGAGAAGGAAGTCGGCGACTGGCACATCCTGCAAACTGGCGACGTGGAATTTGTCGGCTACGACCGATTGGAGGTCAAGCAATCCAGCATTTTGCGAAGCAGAACCGTGAAAACAAAGAAGGGCGACCTATCACAAATCGTTCTCAGCCGCACGCCGTTTTACGCCGAAAGCGGCGGCCAGCACGGCGACACCGGCTGGCTGGAAATTGAAGGCGAGTGCATTGCCGTGCTGGACACGTTGAAAGAAAACGACCTCACCATCCATGTCGTGGAGCGGTTGCCCGTGACAATGTCCGGCAACGTGGAAGCTACCGTCGATGTCAAAAAACGGCAGGCAACGAGCAGCAACCACTCCGCCGTCCACCTCATGCACGCGGCCCTGCACCGCATCCTCGGCAGCCATGCCCTCCAAAAAGGCCAGGACGTGGACAACGAGCGTCTCCGTTTCGACTTTTCGCATTTCCAAAAGGTGACGGACGAGGAAATTCGCAACATCGAAGCGATGGTGAACGAAAAAATCCGGGCAAACATCAGCCTCGACGAGGTGCGCAACATGCCCATCGAGGAGGCCAAAAAACTGGGTGCGATGATGCTTTTCGGTGAAAAATACGGCGAAACCGTGCGGGTCGTCACCTTCGACAAAAACTTCAGCCAGGAACTTTGCGGTGGCACCCACGTGCAGGCCACTGGCGAAATCGGCCTGTTCAAAATTGTGAGCGAGAGCGCCGTGGCTGCGGGCATCCGGCGTATCGAAGCGGTGACGGCTGCCAACGCCGAGCAGTACCTGCTTGCACAACTCGACGAACTGAGTGAAATCCGCCACCTGCTGAAAGGTGCCCAACACCCCTTGAAAGCAGTCGCCGCCTTGCAGGACGAGGTAAAAAACCTTAAAAAACAGGTGGAGCAACTCGTCAACGAGCAAGCCGGGGCGCTGAAAGGCCAGCTCAAAAGCCAGTTCCAGCAGGTGAACGGCGTGAACTTCCTCGCCGCCCGGCTGCCGCTCAACGACGCTGCCGCCATCAAAACTTTGGCGTTTCAGCTTGAAAACGAAGTGGGCAACTGCTGCATCGTGTTCGGGGCAGTGGTCAACGACAACCCGCAACTCACCGTCGCCATCAGCCGGGAACTCACCGAAAATGGCCGCAGCCTCCACGCAGGGAACATCATCCGGGAACTCGCCAAAGACATCCAGGGCGGCGGCGGCGGTCAGCCGTTTTTCGCCTCCGCCGGTGGCAAGGATGCCAGCGGGCTGGACCGTGCGATTGCGAGGGCGAGGGAGTTGGTGTGAAATGCAGCCAAGGCACTGGAGGAGTTATTTTTCGGGAGCCTTCGTTGCCACGAGAAAGTAGGCAATGATAAAAAGCGTCGCCGTACCTGTAACGATAAATGTGGCGGCGGCCCCAAACTGAAACCAAATAAATCCGGCCAACGAACTCGCCAGCATGGTGCAGATGCTTTGAAAACCGGAATAAGTTCCAATTGCAGTTGCTGTATCCCGCTTGTCCGTAAGGTTGCTGATCCACGCTTTTGCAATCCCCTCGGTAGCTGCTGCGTAAACACCGTAAAGAAAAAACAAGCCGAAGAAAAGGAGAGTGTTGTTGTTTGCTGCCATTCCAAAATACACCCCGGCGAAAAGTGCCAACCCGATGAGGAACACTTTTTTCAGCCCGATTTGGTCGGCCACAGCGCCCATGGGAAAAGCAGTTAACGCATAAACAAGGTTGTAGAAAATGTAAATTCCAACCACCATCGAATCGTCAAGCCCTGCTTGTTTTGCTTTGAGCAACAGAAAAACATCGGAGCTATTGAAAAGGGCAAAGGCCAACAGACCGATAACAAGTCTGCGATAGCCGGGCGGGCTTTCTTTCCAATAGTGGAGAAAAGAAAAAAAGGGGGTTGCTGTTTTCTTTTTTGCAGTCGTTTCCCTTTTGTCTTTGAGGTAAAATGAAGCAACCACGGCAAGCAGTCCGGGAAGGAAAGCGATGTAGAACAAAGTTTTGTAGTCCTGCGGATGGTGGTAGAGATAGAGCAGTGCGAGGGCCGGTCCAAGCACCGCACCCAGTGTGTCCATGGAACGGTGAAAGCCAAAAACTTTTCCTTTTGTAGCGGGAGTGGCTTCCTCGGAAAGGATGGCATCCCTGGCACCTGTCCGAATGCCCTTGCCAAATCGGTCAATGGTCCGGGCAAAGAAAATCCAAAGCGGATAGACGAAAAGGGCCATCATCGGTTTTGAAATGGCACTCAATGCGTACCCAATTTGCACAAAAGGAACGCGTCTGCCCGAATTGTCCGAGAGTTTGCCGAAGTATCCCTTGCTGAGTCCTGCCGTAGCTTCTGCCACTCCTTCCAGTATGCCGATGAGCATGATGGAAAACCCAATGGATTTGAGGTAAATCGGCAGGATGGGGTACAGCATTTCGCTGGCCGTGTCGGTGAACAAACTGACCACCGATAAAATCCAAACCGTCTTCGTAATGTATTTCAATGTCGGTTC
This sequence comes from Bacteroidota bacterium, assembly GCA_016234735.1. Classification (GTDB taxonomy): domain Bacteria; phylum Bacteroidota; class Bacteroidia; order Chitinophagales; family Saprospiraceae; genus UBA6168. Next base: position 27,778 of record JACRAN010000083.1, read on the forward strand.
ATTTTTGACTGTCAGAGTAGGTCTGCGGAGGTGTCAAAACACGGTTTCCCCAGCATCGCCGCTGTAAAGTCCAATCGGTACGAACCTAACCGTCGCCGGACTGAACCTCCCGGCAAGTATGCCGTTGGGCTGGATCGGCCGATTACGAGGGCGGTGATTTGAGGCAATGTACTTGGTTATTCAACTTAAAGGTTTTAGTTTTGGTCAAAATTCAATGATTATGGTTTTAGATGCTCGTCCATCCAAACGAAAAAGGGAAATAGACACTTACAAACTCGAAAGAGACAAGCCTATGCCAAGCCTCCACCACTCACTGATTGAATCACAGTTAGGGTTCATTTTAAGAAGGGATTATCGTAAAGAATTCACTGCCATGACCGAGTTGAGTTTGGACACGCTTCCCAAAGGCTCGACACCCGATATTTGCATTTATCCTAAAATGAATGTGGAAATAGGCCAGCAACCTGACATTGTTGCCATGAAGGAAATGCCCCTGACAACCATTGAAATTTTGTCAGCGAGCCAACCATTGGCGCAAATCATTGAAAAAATAAAAATCCGTTATTTCCCAGCGGGTGTCAAATCAGCATGGGTCATTATCCCTGATTTGCTTGCGATAGTGCTTTACCTCCCTGGCAAAAAAGATTACGAACTTTTCAAAAGCGGGAAGCTAACCGACCCTGCGACGGGCATCAGCGTTGATGTGGATGAAGTTTTTGATGTGGATTGATTTTTACCGGTTTTGGCAAAAACGGCGGCATTGTTTCAAACGATGCCGCCGTTTTTGTTTGTCAAAACACGAGTTTCCCAAGCACCTCCACCACCCTGCCCAGCATCTCTTCCGTAAAATCCAAGTGAGTGGTGAAACGCACCGTTGCCGGGCCGAAGGAGGTGCCAGCCACGCCATTTTCAGAGAGTTTTTTCAAAAAAGCGCCTGCTGTCAGGGGCGGCACCAAGTCGAAAATCACGATGTTCGACTGCACGGGCCTCACGTCGGCTACCCAGGGCAACCGCTGCAAGGTCTCCCCCAAAACCTTCGCCCGACGGTGGTCGTCCCGCAACCTTTCCACCTGGTTTTCGAGGGCAAAAATGCCCGCCGCAGCGAGGTAGCCCGCTTGCCGCATGCCGCCGCCCATCACCTTGCGCACCCGCCTTGCTTGTTTGATAAAATCCTGATTGCCAAGGAGTAGCGAACCAACCGGCGCACCCAGCCCCTTCGACAGGCAGATGGAAATGCTGTCGAATTCCGCACCCCAGTCGAGGGTGGATTCGCCGGTTTCGACAAGGGCATTGAACAGGCGGGCACCATCGAGGTGGAGGGCGAGGCCCCGCTCCCGGCAAAGCTGCCGGATGGGCCGCACTTCGTCGAGGGTGTAGATGCTGCCGCCGCCTTTGTTCGCCGTATTTTCCAACACCACCAGGCGGCTGAGGGGCAGCCAGTCGTGGACGGGCTTGATGGCGGAGGCCACTTGTCCGGCGGTGATTTTACCGTTCGCACCTGCAATCAGGTTGATGGCTACCCCGGAATTGTAGGCGTAACCGCCCACCTCGTACTGGTAAATATGTGAGTAGTGGTCGCAAATCACCTCGTCGAGCGGCTGGGTGTGAACTTTGATGGCGATTTGGTTGGTCATGGTGCCGGAGGGGCAAAACAGCGCCGCCTCCTTGCCGAACAGCACGGCGGCTTTGTCCTGCAAGGCATTCACCGTGGGGTCTTCGCCAAACACGTCGTCGCCCACTTTGGCGCTCATCATGGCCAGGAGCATGGCCGGGGTGGGTTTGGTGACGGTATCGGAAACGAGGTTGATGTTCATACGCACTGATTTTGGGTGGAAAGGTAGGGTGCAAAAGTCAAATCGGAGGGCGACAGAATTGGTGCCTGAAAATAACTCCCGATTCCACTGATTCATTTTTCCTCAACTTGTTAAAAAACCTAATTTTGCAGCCTGAGCCATGTGTGACCACAAGCCTGATTTCATTCACCAACACTCAAAATCATGAAAAATTTGTTGTTTCTTTCCTTGTTAGTCCTGCTTTTTAGTTGCCAACAAGACCCGGCATCCACCAATGCTGCTGAAAACTCCACCCCGGCCCCGGCCGCACAACCTGCTGTAAATGAGGTGGTCCAGCAGCTTTTTGAAGAAGTGAACGTCGTAAAAATGCACCTCTTTGGCACCAATGCCGCCGAGCCGACGGCGGAAAATTACCCCTACGCCGGCAATCCCGTCGAAGAAGCAGCGCTCAAGTTCCTCTCCCACGACCTGCAACCCAACGAAGTGGGCAGCGTGTACGCCTGCTACCGCACGGAGAACAACAATTTTTACGTCCTGCGGGTGCCAGGCAAGTACGCCTCCTCCGACCTCGTGCTGGCCAAGTGGGATGCTGGCACCAGCCAACTCGTGAAGGTCATCGACCTCGCCAGCCTCCAGTGCGACGAGGGCCTCTGCCACCAGCAGGATGCCTGGCTCACCGACCTCGACGACGACCGCTCGCTCGACCTCGTCATCCGCAAACATACCTCCGACCAGCGCAATATTTCCGAAGTAACCTTCACTGTGCTGTCGCAACAGCCGCCGGGAACCTTCGGCCAGGCCAACGACCAGTTGGCTTCATTGGCCATCCAGACCAACTATGTGATGCAGAAGTGAGTGATTGTTGATGGTTGATGGTTGATTGTTGTAACAAAACAATCAACCATCAACCATCAACCATTTTTTTCCCGATGTCAAAAAAATCAAAAAAACTCCCACGGGTGGCCTACTTCTGCATGGAGTACGGCTTGCAGAGCGACTTCAAAATCTACGCAGGTGGCCTCGGCATCCTGGCAGGCGACTACCTCAAGGGGGCCAAAGACCATGGCTACCCCATCATGGGAATCGGCATCAAGTGGAAGCAGGGCTACGGCGACCAGATGATCGACGAAAACGGCCAGCCGTTCGATGCCTACCGTAACCGACGGTACGATTTCCTGAAAGATACCGGCGTGACGGTGGACGTGACCATCCGCAGCGTCAACGTGAAGTGCAAGGTGTGGCTCGTCGATGCCTTCGGCAACGCCCCGCTCCTGCTGCTCGACACCGACCTGCCCGAAAACGCCGATGCCTGGATTTCGGGGCAACTCTACGGCTGGTTCGGGGAGGAGCGCATCGCACAGGAAATGGTGCTCGGCATCGGCGGCGTACGGGCTTTGCGGGCGTTGGGCATCATGGTGGACGTGTACCATTTCAACGAAGGCCACGCCCTGTTTGTCGGGTTCGAGTTGTTGCGGGAGCAAATGAAAGCCAACCGCTCACTTTCTTTCAAAAAAGCGGTGAAAACCGTGCGGGAGAAAATCGTATTCACCACCCACACGCCCATCGTGCAGGGCAACGAGAGCCACCCCATCGACCGAATCCTGTACATGGGAGCCAACCTGAACCTGAAACGGAAGCACCTTGAAACGCTCGGGGGCGAACCTTTCAACATGACCGTCGGAGCGCTGCGGCTCTCCAGGGCATCGAATGCGGTGGCACAGTTGCATGGCGAAACGGCCAACAAAATGTGGGCAAAAGTGCGCAAACGCTCGTCCATCACGGCCATTACCAACGGCGTACACCTGCCCACCTGGGTGGACGCCGAGATGCTCAAGGCCGCAGCCGGAACAGGTGCCGGAAGCAGCAGGCAACTCTGGGCGAACCATTTGAAAAACAAAAAAGCGCTGGTCGATTTCATCCAAAAACGCAACGGGATACGGCTCGACGAGAACAAACTCATCATCGGGTTCAGCCGCCGGGCAGTGGCGTACAAGCGCAGCGATTTGATTTTCCGAAACCCGAAAATCATCGAGCCGCTGCTCAAAAACCAAACGGTGCAGCTCGTGTTTTCAGGCAAGGCGCACCCGCTCGACGACGCCGGCAAGGCCATCGTGGCCAACCTCGTGGCGATGGGCAAAAAATATCCGAAATCGGTCGTGTTCCTTGCCGATTACGACATGGCCATCGGGGCAGCGCTCACACGGGGTGCCGACGTTTGGTTGAACAACCCCGTGCGTCCGAAGGAGGCCAGCGGCACCAGTGGCATGAAGGCTTCGATGAACGGGGTGCTCAACCTCAGCATCCTCGACGGCTGGTGGCCCGAAGCCTGCCAGCACGGCGTGAACGGCTGGCAGTTCGGCGATGCGCAGGAACTCGACGACCCGGCAGCACAGGATTTGCACGACATGAACGCCCTGTACGCCGTGCTGACAAAGGAAGTGGTGCCCACGTTTTACAAAAACCAGCGCAAGTGGGTGGAGATGATGCGGCAAAGCATCCAAAGTACCCAGGAGCAGTTTTCGGTGAAACGGATGCTGCAGGAATACTATCAATTGTTGTACAAGGATTAAAGGATTGGAGGATTGAAGGAGCGAAGACAATGCCCTGCTTCAATCCTCCAATCCATCAATCCTTCAATCCTCATCAATAAAGCATGAAAAAAAACTATTGGCTCATCGCAATCTTTCTACTGCTGGGCGGCGCTACCGCCTGGTATTTTTTGGGCGGTAAAAAAGACGGGGCCTCCACCCTCGGCTGGGACCGCAGCTTCAAGGTGGAGGAAGCCGACATCCAAAAGATTTTCATCGCAAAACGCACCGGCGAAACCACCACCATCGAACGGGAGGGGCAAGACTGGAAAGTGAACGGCCAAAAAGCGAGCAAGAATGCTGTGGGAAACCTGCTGGAAGCCGTCACGAACATGCAACTGAAATTTGTGCCGCCCGGCACCGGCACCGGCCCGATTGTGAAAGAACTGGGGGCAAGGGGCATCAAAGTCGAGATTTACGCAAAAAATGGCGACAAACTCAAAGCCTACTACATCGGTGGCGTGACTTCGGACGCACGAGGCACCTACGCCATCCAGGAGAACTCAGAGCAGCCGATGGTCGTTGAAATCCCTCAGATGGAGGGGCAGATCCGCACCCGCTTCGACATGACCGGCGACGACTGGCGGGACCGTCACGTATTCAGCCACAAGCCCGAAGACATCGAGTCGGTGAGCATCGAGTACCCTCAGCAGCGCAACAAGTCGTTCCGGCTGTGGCGAAGCGGCGGCAGTTGGCAAATAGAGCCGTTTTACGACAATGTCCCCGCCACCGACCGCCCATTGTCGAAGGGCAAAGTGGAAGGTTTTCTGGTCGGTTTTGAAAGCCTGATGGCCGAGAGTTTTGAAAACCAGTACGCCAAAAAAGACTCCATCCGCCAGGTTATTCCCTTCTCCATCATCTCCGTGACCGACACAAAAGGCCAGCAAAAAAAGGCCGTTTTCCACCCCACCTACAACTTTGATGCGCAGACGGGCGAACGCAGGTCGGATGTGGTGGAACGCTACTTTGCCGATGTGAGCACCGGCGACTGGATGCTCGTACAGCACCGGGTTTTTGAGAAAATTTTCTGGGCCTACGATGCTTTTTTCGGGGTGCAGGGGAAGGAGATGAAGGATTGATTTTTCTTGAAAACCTAAAACGAAGCCTGATGCTGGTCGCAACATCAGGCTTCGTTTTTTATCGTAGTGCTACTTGAACAAAACCCCATCTTCCACACATCTTTACATTTGTAAAATATCTCCTCACGCAAAATCCTTTCAACATGAAAGCAATCCGACTCCTGCTGCTTCTCGCAATTTCCCAATTTCCCAATTTCCTGATTTCCCAATCGCTCAATTTCCAAAGCCGGGGCATCGGCGGCGGCGGCGCACTGTTCAGCCCCTCCGCCAATCCGAACGATGCCAACGAATTCTACCTCGCCAGCGACCTCGGCGGGCTGTACCACACCACCGACGGCGGGCACAGTTACGACGTGGCGCATCTCACCGAGGCCATCGTCGGGCAGTTTGGCAAGGTTTGTTTCACCAACAACGACAACCTCCGCTACTCGCTGCTGTACGATGTCGCCAACTTCGACTACCACGCCGCCAAAAGCATTGACGGCGGCACGACCTGGAACTTCCTGCCCGGCGATGCCGAACCCTGGGAAGACAAACTTTTCATCTTCGCCGACTTCAACAACCCGAACCGGGTCATCTGGACGGACTACAACCACCTGTTTTTTTCCAACGACGGCGGGCAAACCAGCGCACTCCGATGGACGGCGGCGGACTTCGGCACGGGCATCCTGCTCACCGGCGCTTTTTTCGAGGGAAACGACATCTGGCTCGGCACGAACGAGGGCGTGATTGTCTCGCATGACGGGGGCGCTTCTTTTTCAAACGCCAATTTCGCCGGCATCCCGGCGGGCGAGGTAATCATCGGCTTCGGCGGGGGCAAGCAGGGCAGCACGAGGCGATTTTTTGCGCTCACCGGCGACGTGAACAACGTCTGGGCATCGAGCATTGGCTTCAATTATTGGGAAACCATTCAGGGCGTGTACACGATGGAAAATATCAGTGGCAACTGGGCTTCTGCGGTGAACGGCATCGACATTTCGGAGGACTACGCCGTTTTTCTGGCGATGGCGGACAACGATCCGAACACCTGCTACATTGCGGGCAGCACACCCAACGAGGAGGCCATCGTGATGAAAACCAGCGACGGCGGCACTTCCTGGCAGCACGTGTATTTGCGCAGCAACAACCAGAACATCTTCACCGGCTACCAGGGCGCTGGCGGCGACCTCGGCTACTCGTGGGGCGGCAATGCGCTCGGCTTCACCGTGAACCCGCTGAACAGCCAGCAGGCGCTGATGACCGACTTCGGTTTTGTGCATCAAACCACGGACGGCGGCGGCACCTGGCACCAGGCGTACCTCAGTTCCGCCGATGAAAATCCCGCCGGGGCCGCCACGCCGAAGAAAAAATATTACCACGGCATCGGCTTGGAGCAGACGACCTGCTGGCAGGTCTTTTGGTTCGATGAAAACACGGTGTTCGGCTGCTTCACCGACATCAAAGGCGTACGCTCGACCGACAAGGGCGTGTCGTGGAGCTTCGACTACACGGGGCACGACCAGAACACGATGTACCGCATTGCGAAGCACAACACACAGCCGATTTGGTTCGCCGCCACTTCGTCGGTACACGATATTTACCAGACGACCTACGTGACCGATGCCCGGTTGCAACCTTCCTACAAGGCCGGTAAAGTGCTGTTTTCCAGTGATTTAGGTAAAACCTGGCAGACCATGCGGGACTTCGGCAACCCGGTGATTTGGGTGACGGCGGACCCCTCCAACAACGAGCGGCTCTACGCCGGGGTTGTTTCGACCAGCCCCGGCACCGGCGGTGTCTGGCGGGCCGATGGCATCTCGAACCCCGCCACTGCCACCTGGACGAAGCTGCCCAACCCGCCCGCCAACAACGGCCGGATTTTCAACATCCACGCCCTGAACGACGGTACGCTGGTGACCACCTGGAGCGCCCGCAAGTCCAATTCCGGCAGCGTGTTCAGCGACAGCAGCGGCGTGTTCGTGAGTACCAACGGCGGCCTGAACTGGGAGCGGCGCAACCACCCCGACATGGACTACTGGACGAAAGACCTCACCATTGACCCGAACGACCCAACGCAAAATACCTGGTACGCCTGCGTGTGGAGTGGCTGGGGCGGCCCCGCCAACGACCTTGGGGCGCTCTTCCGCACCTCCGACCGGGGGCTGACCTGTGAAAAAATCACGGAGGATGGACAGTTTCACCGGGTAAGTTCGGTGGCGTTCACCAGAGGAGGCACTTTTCTGACCACCGAAGAGCAAGGGCTATGGGTAGCAGAAGCGTCTGATATCAGCTTTGGGCAACCGACCTGGAACCTGGTGCAAGGCTATCCCTTCCATCACCCCGAACGGGTATTCGATAATCCTGCTTCCAGTCCACTCGACCAATATGTTTGGGTGGCGAGCTTCGGCAATGGGATGCGTACGGCTTACGTTGGGGAAGTAGCCACGTCGAACCCAATTGGTTCGCCTTCGGCAATCATGCGGCTGCTTGAAAATCCAGCTTCGCAAAACATCGAAGTTGAAGTGGTTATGCCAAAAAATGAAGTTGCCACGTTTGACCTAGTGGAAGTGAAGGGAGGTGTCGTGAAGCATTTCGGAGAAATTAAAATGGCCTCCGGCAAACAGCAGGTCAGCCTGCCCCTGGCAGGTTTGGCTGCTGGTGTTTACTTCCTGCGGATGAGCTTGCCGAGCGGTGAAGTGCAGGCCGCAAAAGTGGTGGTAGAATAAGAAAATCGCCCTACCTTTCCCCGCTCAAAACGGCAACATGCAAAACCAACTCGTTCAACAAGCCGAAAAATACGTCGTCGATTTACTGAAAAAAGGGCTGACGGCTGACTACCGCTACCACGACCTCCCGCATACGCTGTCCGTTCGGGACACCAGCCTGGAACTGGGGAAGCGCTACCGATTGGAAGCCGGGGAACTGGAACTGCTGGAACTGGCCGCACTTTTCCACGACACCGGTTTCACGAAGAGCTACAACGGCCACGAGGACGTGAGCAAGGAAATTGCCGCCGGTTTTTTGAACAACGAAAACTATCCGCCGGAAAAAACCGCCCAAATCCAGTCGCTCATCGAAATCACCAAAGTCGGGGTGGAACCGCAAACCCTGCTGGAAAAAATCCTGAAGGACTCCGATTTCAACACCAACGAATCGGGGTACGAGGAGAAATCCGCTGCCCTGCGCAAGGAGTGGGAGGTGTGCTGTGGTGTCAAAATGAACGACGAGGAATGGCTGCAAAACAACATCAGTTTCTGGGAAGGGCACCGTTTTTACACGGGCGAAGCGCAGGCGATGTTTGGCGAAGCCAAACGAAAAACGTTCAAAAAACTGCGCAAGCAGGGGGAGAAAAACAAAATCGAAGCGGGCGAGGTGCAGTTCGCCATCAGCGAGAGCAAGAGCGCCCAGATGATTTTCAAAACAACGCTCCGCAACCAGATAGACCTCACCAACATCGCCGACAACAAGGCGAATATCATGCTGAGTATCAACTCGTTGCTCATCACCATCGGCATCCCGATGTTGGCGACCAATATCGAGAAAAACCCGAACCTCGTCTATCCGGCGGCGGTGCTGCTGCTCACCTGCATCCTCTCCATCGTGTTCGCCACGCTGGCCACACGGCCCGTAAAAATGGAGGGCACCACCGAGTTCAGCGCCATCGCCGAGGGCAACACCAACCTGTTTTTCTTCGGGAATTTCTTCAAAATGCAGCGGGACGACTACATCCGGGGACTGATGAAAGTGATGCAGAACGAAAATATCCTCGACAAATCCATCGTCAACGACCTCTACTTTCTGGGGCGCACACTGGGCAACAAATACCGTCGCCTGCGCATCACCTACCAGATTTTTATGTTCGGCATGGTGCTCACGGTGGCCACTTTTGCCGTGACGTATGTGGTTGGTATTGGGAATTAGGTATTGGGAATTGGGAATTGGGTATTGGGTATTGGGTATTTCAAACACGATTTCCTAATTCCTAATTCCTAATTCCCAATACCTAATTCCTAACTCTCCTGATAACTTCCTTTCAGCACCTCCCACAACCACAATTGCAGTTTGGCGTCTTCGCAAAAAGCGAGGCCCACGCACTTCACGCAATCGGCAGCTTCGAGGCGTGTTCCGTGTTTGAACGGCTTGCTTTTTTTGCGGTGCTCCATCAGGCGGGCAGGCGGCATTTCTTCCACGCCGAGCAGAAAAACCGGTACCCAGAGGTTGCGCTGCAACGCCCGCTGCAAGGTGCGCCGGGCGTTGCGGGTGTCGCCCTCCTCCATGAAGCGCAGGAACGCCCTGCAAAAAAGCCACTTCGTGGAGAAATTTTCGTTGAAATCGTCCACCAACCGGCGGGCATCGGCAAGTTGGTGGTCGCAGAGCAGGGCCGTCAACAAGTAGGGCCGAAGTTCCAGGTCGTCGGTAGGGTTCAGTTCGAGGATTTCCCGGAAGTGCAGGGCCGCCGTTTCGTAGTAGCCGTTGCGGAAAAGTTTCTCCGAGAGGCTCACTTTAGCTTTGAACCAAGTGTGCGTTTCCACCTGAATCCAAGGCTTCAGTCTGAAATCTTCCATCAACTCGGCCATACGCTCCGGCCCCAGCAGCATCAGCGTGGCGTCCATGCTGCGCTGGTACCACATCATCGAGGCTTCGGGCGACTCGCTCAGGGTGGCCAGTTCGAGGCAGGCTTCGGGGCATTGCGGGTCGAGTTCCAGGGCCGCTTGCAGGTGTTCCCGGGCCTTGTCGGGGGTGTCCGACTTGCGGGCTTCGAGCACGTGCTCCCGCGCCAGCAGTTGCGGCATCAGGTTCGGGTCGAGGGCTTTCAGCGCATCGAAATGCTGAAAACTCGCTTCGTCTTTGAAAAACCGGAGAATGTGGTGAATGGAGCCACACTCCATCTGGAGGTGAAAAAGCAGGTGGCGGAACTGTTCGAGGCTTCGCCGGGTGTCGGCGGAGGGTGTCATTAACATTGGCATCAGTGTTTCACAGGGTGGTGTCCTTTCAAATCTTTGTCAAACACTTTTCAGCAGGCATATTTGATGCCAAATATTAAATTAATAAAAATTGATAAAGAAAACGTTGTCAATTTCTTACGGTGAAAAATGAAAATAAGAAAGCGGATTGGAAGGAGATGCGGCTTCAAGCCTGGATGCCCCGGTTCAGTACGGTGTTTCAAGGAAAATGTTGCTTGATTGGCAACTTTCTGCCTTCCTGATTTTGAAAATTCAATCTTGACTGGAGCTTGGTAGTTTCTGGCTAAGGTTGCAAAAACACTGGTTTAGGGCTGAAAGAATCCCGCTCGGCAGTTTTCATGATTGCCCATATTTTAGCAGCCCTACCTTTGGTTAAAATTACAACAACCCCGACCAAACTTTGAATAACGATAAACCTCTGAACACATGAAACGACTGATTTTCTTTTCGGCTCTCGTGCCGTTTTCTTTGTTGAAATTGCAGGGACAAGACCTCCCGTCGGGTTTCAAAAACTGGTTCTCCGTCGGCACTGAAATCCGGGTGAACAAAAAGCTGACGCTCGACCTCAGCCAATTGTACTGTATGAACACCGGGCCTAACGGGCTTCAATTTTCGCAGTTGAGCGTGGGGGGAGAGTACAAGCTGCACAAAAACACCTACCTGCTCGGCGGTGTGGAGCAGTTCCACTTCCGCACCGGCAGCAGTTTCGACCTGTACCACAAGCTCTACACGGGCATCATGTTCCGCAAAGTGTTCGGCCTGCCCCTGAAAAATACACTGGAAGTCGAGTGGTTCCTTCCACAGCAGAAAAAACACCGCATCCGGGGCGTTTACACCCTGTCGTATTCACTCAAAAACAAGTTCATGCCCTGGAAAGGCAAGCCGTTCGCGAAGGGCCAGCTTTACTACTACTACGCTGGTGCCCCGCTAACCTACTACGGCTCCGATGGCGAGGTGCTGGCCTACCAGGCACCCAACGATTTCCACCGCTTCCGCTTCACCGGTGGCGTGGTTTTCAAGCCGCTGAAAAAATGGAACATGACGCTCTACTACGCCTGGAACAAAGAATTCAATACCGGCCTCACCGAAAACCGTGACCTAAACATACCGAGCAAAAACGGCACTAAAATCAAATACGCATTCAATAACTACTCCGTTCTGGGGTTATCTTTCACCTATCAACTAAAACTTGATTGACATGGCAACCAACACATTGAAGAAGACCATCATTGCCCAAGGCATCGACAACTACCACCTTGACAAGTCCATCCGCACCACACACCAGCCCAAAGCAGGCGACCTGGCGGTGTTTAAGGTGCTGGAAATCGGCAAGCACGACTCCATCCAGGGCATCAACGGCAACAACACCTACATTTTCCCAGGAGACTTGCTGCTGGCTGCCTTCGGCAACAGGTACGCCACCGAACAGTTCGAGGGCTACGTGCCTACGGAGTACCAGCACCAGTACCACATCCTTGGCAAAGGCGGTGCCATCGGCATCCTGACCTCCATGCACGAGAAGTTTGAGTTGGTTGGCCCCACTTCGCTCCGGCTCATCGGCTACGCCACCGATGCCAACGGCCAGGTCATCAACACCAAATATTTCAACAAGCAGGAAACCGCCTTCGACCCGGCAAAGAAGCGCCCGTACAAAGTCATCCTCTCGCTCGGTGCCAGCATGGACAGCGGCAAAACCACTTCGGCTGCTTACACCTGTAGGGGCCTGCGGGCAGCAGGCTACAAGGTGGCTTTCATCAAACTCACAGGTACCGTTTACACCAAAGACATCCACTTTGCCAGGGATTGCGGGGCGCATTTATCCATCGATTTTTCAAAATTCGGCTTCCCTTCCACCTACATGTGCAGCATCTTTGAACTGC
>JACRAN010000089.1 GCA_016234735.1 Bacteroidota bacterium
CGATGGCGGGATAATCCTCGTCGGGGAGTTGAACAAGGAATTTCAGCGGGGAACGGCCTCCACCAGCTACTACTCCCGCTCAGGTTTCCGCCCCATCATCGACTACTACTACGACGACGTTTTTCTCATCTCCATCCACCCCGGCGGCGACGTTCACTGGAAAAAAATCCTCCATAAAAAGCAATACTCACAGGATGACGAGGCCATGTATTCTTCTTTTTTTCTGGCAAAAACGCCTGCTGCGCTCCGCGTTATTTTCAACGATGAAATCAAACACGAGAACACAGTCAGTGAATACATCGTCAAAGGCAACGGCGAGTACGACCACAATGCCGTGATGAGCACGCAACGGCAGGAACTTCAACTTCGCTTCCGGGATGCCGTGCAGGTGGCGGCCAATGAATTTGTCGTGCCGAGCGAGCGGAGGAGCCGGTTGAAGTTGGTGAGGGTGGCATATTGAGGTGTTATTTTTCTTCTCAGCGAAAATTCGCAGTCATTCTTTTAAAAATAATTGCGCTTCCGAAAAGCTGGATGTAATTTTGTCAGCGAAAATTCGCAACTCTTTCATCAAACATCACAATTCAATTAGCCATGATAGACACACTTGTCAAATCCAATGTCCTCAAGGGCGGGGAATTCATCATCAAAGAATCTGCTGCGGAGGGCACTTTTATCCCGGAAGACATCAACGAGGAGCAAAATATGGCCCGCCAAATGGTGCGTGATTTTGCAAAAGAAGCGGGCGAAAAAGCTCATAAACTGGAATATCAAGTGGAACTGATGGAGAAAGCGGGCGAACTCGGCCTGCTCGGCTGCCACATCCCCGAAGAATATGGCGGTATGTTGCTCGACGCAAACGCCAATACTTTCATCAGCGAAGAATTGGGGCGCATGGGCGGTGGTTTTGCTACCACCATCGCCGCACACTGCGGCATCGGGATGTTGCCTATCCTTTATTTTGGTACGGAGGAATTGAAGTTGAAATACCTGCCGAAACTCGCCTCCGGTGAGTGGAAAGCAGCCTACTGCCTCACCGAACCCGGCTCCGGCTCCGATGCCCTCGCCGCCAAAACACGGGCCGACCTCGACCCCGCCTCAGGCGGGCAGCACTACCTCCTCAGCGGCCAGAAAATGTGGATCTCCAACGCGGGTTTTGCCGACATGTTCATCGTGTTTGCGCAAATCGACGGTGACAAGTTCACCGGCTTCATCGTGGAGCGAAACCTGCCCGGCATCTTGCTCGGTGCGGAGGAGCAAAAAATGGGCATCAAAGGCTCGTCCACCCGACAGGTGTTTTTTGAAAACGTAAAAGTGCCCGCCGGGAACGTACTCGGCCAAATCGGCAAAGGCCATCTCATCGCCTTCAACGCCCTGAACATCGGGCGTTTCAAACTTGGCCTGATGTGCATGGGCGGCTGCAAAAAGGGCATCGCCACTTCCGTAAAATATGCCAACGAGCGCATTCAATTCGGCCAGCCTATCGCCAGTTTTGGTGCCATCAAGCACAAGCTGGCAGAGCAAACCATCCGCAACTTTGCACTCGAAAGTGCTTGCTACCGCATTTCCGACTTGTTGGAAGACAAAAAAAATACGCTCGTAGAGGCAGGTAACAACTACGCCGACGCCACGCTGAAAGCTGCCGAAGAGTACGCCATCGAGTGCGCCATCATCAAGGTGTACGGCTCGGAAGTGACCGACTACGTGGTGGATGAAGTGGTGCAGATTCATGGTGGCAACGGCTTCTCGGAGGAGTTCACGGCTGCCCGTGCTTACCGGGATGCCCGAATCAACCGCATATACGAGGGCACCAACGAAATCAACCGGATGCTCATGGTTTCCCAACTGCTCAAGCGGGCGATGAAGGGGCAGGTGGACATGGTAGGCCCAGCCTGGGAGGTGCAGAAAGAATTGGCCTCCATGCCTTCGTTCGAGGGCGTGACCGGCAGCTACGCAGAGGAGAAAAAGGCGTTGAAAGATTTCAAAAAAATCATCCTGATGACTGCCGGGGCCGCTGTGAAAATGCAGATGGAAGGCCAACTCGACATCAAGGAAGAGCAGGAAATCGTGATGAACATCGCCGACATGATGATTGACGTTTTCGTCGCAGAGTCGCTGCTGCTGCGGGTCGAAAGGTTGGCGGAGATGCCTGCCAAAGCACACAGCCAGGAGGTGTACGAGGCCATGTTGAAGGTGTTTTTCAACGATGCCAGTGCCCGCGTGACGAAGAATGCCACCGATGCGATTTCTTCGTTTGCCGAAGGCGACCTGCTGAAAACTTTCCTGATGGGCGTGAAACGTTTTTCAAAATACCCGCCGATGAACGTGAAAAATGCCCGCCGGTTGGTGGCGGATACGCTGATTGAAGCCAACGATTATTGTTTCTGAAAAAATAGAGCTACGATAAAACAAAAGGCAGTTCGGCAAGACGGGCTGCCTTTTTTATTGGCAGGCAGGCCATCAGGTTCGCTGGGCATCCAATTTTAGCAGCACCCCGATCATAATGGAAAAAACGAGCAGGCTGGAGCCGCCTTTGCTCAGGAAAGGAAGCGGAATGCCGATGATGGGCATCAGTCCCATGGTCATCCCGATGTTGATGAAGAAATGGATGAACAGTACGCTGGCCACGCCGTAGGCATACAGGCGGTTGAAGTCGGAGCGCTGCCGCTCGGCTACCACGATGATGCGCCACATCATGCCCAGGAACAGTGAGAGGATGAAGATAGTGCCGATGAATCCCTGCTCCTCGCCTACGGCGCAGAAGATGAAGTCGGTAATTTGCTCCGGTACGAAGTTGCCTTGCGTGAAGCTCCCTTCCAAAAAACCCTTGCCACTCAGCCCGCCGGAGGCGATGGCCATTTTGGAGTGGTTGAGGTTGTAGGCGGCACCTTGCGGATCGGCTTCGGAGGGTTTCAGCCACACGAGGATGCGCTCCTGCTGGTGGCGTTTGAGGATGTGTTCGTAGGCAAAATTGGAGGCAATGGCCAAAACGCTTCCGATGACTACTGCCCCTGCCACGAGGCTCACCAACCGCTGTTTTTTCTTTACCCATTGAAAAACACATAGCCCTGTCAGTATGCTCAGGGCACTTGCCAGTATCAGATTTGTCTGTTCGTTTTTCACGCCGATAATGCCTGCCGTTACCAACAGGATGAAGCCAGCAAACCAGTAGAGGCGCTTGTTTGTGTTCCATATCAGAAAAAAAGCGCCAATGGCAGCCAGCGCCAATACGACCAGCGGCGGCGGGTTCACCAAGCCTGCTGCCAAAATAGCGGCGGCACTCAGGCCAACTACGAAAACATTGCCCGAAAACCCCTCGCGGTACAGTACGATAAAAAACGACAGGAAAACCAGCGTCGATCCCGCATCTGGTTGTAGCAAAATCAACAGCATGGGAGCAAGCAGAAACGAAATGGCGTAGAGTTTCGACTTTAAAGTCTTCAGGTTGTTGGCATAGGCACTGAGGTAGCTGGCCAGGGCCACCATCGTGCCGAACTTTGCAAACTCCGAGGGCTGCAGGGTGATGCCTCCGCCGAAATCAAACCAGGAAGTGGCCCCTTTGATGGTTTTTCCGAAAATCAGCACCGCCACCAACAGTACCAGGCAGCTCACGTAAATGATATTGGCAAACGTCCGCCAAAATTTTGCATCGATGGAAAATGAGATAAAAAGCACAGCTAACGAAATGAGCACCCAAATCAATTGCTTGCCGACGGGGTTATCCAGAAATGCGAAAAAACCACCTGCGTAGCCCTCCCCGTACCCCACTGTGTAAATCATCGTCCAGCCAATAAATACAAGGGCCAAGTAAATGGAGAGAATAATCCAGTCGATGTTATTTCTGCTTCTCGAAGGCATGGACGGTGGACGGTGGACGGTGGACGGTGGACGGTGGACTTCCCCACCATTCGCTGCCGCCGTCAGTCGATGTATTCTACTTTTCTGAGGAAACGGAAACCTGCGGTCACTTCAAAAGTAATGTTTCGGATGGTTCGTTCGGGCAGGGTCCTATTTTGACCGGTGTACGGGTCACGCACATTGGGGATGGCCTGTTGGCGGTATTGGTACGAAAAATCAGGGTTTACGGTAAATTCGAGCAGTGCCCCCATCAATTCCCCCAGTGCAAACTCAAAGCCGCCACCCAGGGTAACGCCGTAGTTCCAGTCCTTCACGAAGGCGTTGTCAGGAAAAAACAGGCCGCCGTTTTGCTCATTGGCCGCCTTGTATTTGTCAAGGTTAGTCCCCAACGTGTAGTCGCCCCGGAGTCCGAGCAGGTAGTATCCTTTCATCCTGTCCGAGAGGTCGTATTTGCGCTTGCCGCCGAAGGTCAGGGAAATATTTTTGAAAATAAACTCCTGGGCAGACGGG
This sequence comes from Bacteroidota bacterium, assembly GCA_016234735.1. Lineage (GTDB taxonomy): Bacteria > Bacteroidota > Bacteroidia > Chitinophagales > Saprospiraceae > UBA6168. Next base: position 4,366 of record JACRAN010000089.1, read on the forward strand.
CGGTAGGCGTTTCCGTTAACGTCAAAAAAATTGCGGTTGCGGAGTGCACTTCCTTTCAGGTGGTACCCGACCTGAGCGAACACCGAAAACTGTGCGGTTTCATCGATGCTTTCCGCAGACAAAATGCCGTGGTATTTGAAGAGCGGATCCTGGTCGAAACCATTCCACTTCTGCACGCCCAGCGTCAGGCCGCCTTTGATTCCAAATGCTGTTCCCTGAGCATTTAACCCATTGATAATCAAAGTGAAAAGAAAAACCAAGGGTAAATATTTCGCCCTCATTTGTTTGTCGTTTTTAACATCAAACCTGTTGGAGCCAGTGGTTCCAACAGGTTTGAATCAGGTACCGCAAAGCTACGAAAGTAATGCAAACATCATTTCACCCGAAGCACCTGCCCGATTTTTATCGTGTTGTCGGCCATGTTGTTGAGCCTTTTCAAGTCATCCACCGGGATGCCGTATCGGCGGGAAATGTTGTAAAGCGTGTCGCCCTTTTCCACCGTGTGGTACACGGCTCCGACAGGTTGGTCGGGTTGCGAAGGTAGGTCGGTGTCCGTTGTGTCGGGTTTGGTGGTCGAGGGGGTCACTGGCGTGGAACCGGGGTCGGGCGAGATGTCTTCGTCCTGCATGAAACCGTCGTCGGCAGGCACCGTGACAGCGGGCTTCGGCTCCGTGTTGAGGCGGGGCCGTTCGCCTTTTTTGATTCTAAAACCTTTGAGTTTGATGCGTTGGTTTAGTTGTAGTTCGGCATTTTCGGGGATTCGGTTGCGCTTCCGCAGCTGGTTGACCTTCACCCCGTAAAGCTGCGAAATGCTGAACATCGTATCATCTTTTTGAACGTAGTGCCATTTTCGGCCCCGGAAATTGCAGCGTTTGGGCTGAATGTAAATCCGGGTGTTGTCAGCGAGCGAATCTTGTATGGCAGGCAACTGGTCGTTGTAGCGCTCCAGTCGCTTGAGGCTTACGCCGGTTTTATCAGAAATTTCCTGCACCGTGATTTTATTTTTTGCAAAAACCACTTTCACGTCGTTCACCCGGCGCAGGTCAAGGCCGGCGATGGCATCCTTGGGCCGGTCAGGCCGGCCTTCGGGGAAGTTGTCTTCGGAAAGCCGGTCGAGTTCGTACAGCTTGTAAGTTTCAATAATTCGGATGAGTTTGCCATCATAACCGGCACCTGTCGCATAGCCTGACGTACGGAGGCCCTTGGCCCACCGCTTGTAGTCGGTTGGGTTGAGCCGGAAGAGGAAGCCGTAGCGGTTTTCCTTGCGGGGGTCCCGCAAAAACTCCGAATGGGCGATGTAGGAGTCCTCTGCCGATTTGTATTTTCGGAAACAGGATTTTTTCAAATTGCCGGAATCATCGTAGTCATCGTCCTCGATTTGGTATGTTTTGCCACTCCAATCATTGTGGCATTTAATACCAAAGTGATTATTAGCTTTGCGGGCAAGTTCGCTTTTGCCGGCAGCGGATTCCAGGAGGGCTTGGGCCAGTTTGATGCTGGCCGGGATTCCGGTACGCTCCATTTCTTTCACGGCGATTTTCTTGTAGTCTTTGATATAGTCTTGAGAATCAGTGTTTTGTGTAAATGCCTGGCAGACAAATACCAGGGCGAAAGCCAAAACGAAAAAGGATTTTTTGCGCATGAGGTTATCCATTTTGAAGATAATTGAACAAGCCGCAGGAAACTGTTTTCCAATAACCAACCTCCCGGCTTCAAGTTTTTGACATAGGATAAAAAACGCATTTATCGGGGTCGGCGAAATGAACGGCAGTGCAGGAAACCATATTGCTTCCAACCGGTGCCGCCCGTGTTTTTGCAAAGGTAAAAACTGTCGCCCGTGTTTTTATTTCATAAAAATCAAGGGAAACTTTTACATATTATCTTCCTTGTATATTTTGGCAGCCGAAAGCAGACCATGGGAAAATTCACGCCACAGAACAATGATACGAATCACCACACAATCATCGTGTACCATTCAAAAGCATGAACACACAGACCCGTCGCTACTTGTTTATTGACTACGAAAACCTGCTCCAGGTCAAGTTCAAAAAACTGGAGAAAGTTGCTTCCAGGATTTTCATTTTCGTTGAATCCAGCCAGGAAACAGTGCCGCTTTCCCTTGTCCGCCAGGCCCAGCGCTCCGGCAAAAACCTCCGTTGGATAGTTGTCAGTAACACTGATGGTGGCAAGTTGAACTACCACATCGCCTTCATCATGGGAAAATTGCACCAAAAATTAGAGGAAGACGTTGAGTTCGCCGTCGTGTCCAACGACCCGGAGTTCGACCCGCTCATCAGTTTCATCAATACCTCCGGCAGAAGTTGCATCCGGGTCAAGCGCAAAAAAGACGAATCGTCGGTGTACGACGAGAAGAACCTGAATTACAGCAATCCCCCCGAATTTGTGGACGAATTTTCGCTCCCTTCGCTATCTGACGACCATGACGAAGGTGGCGTACCCGTTCTCGTCGAAGACGAACTCATCACTCGCACCGCCGAAGAAACCGTCAAGCGACTCATCCGCTCCGGCAATCGCCCGGCAGAGATTTCAACTCTCAAAAATTACATACTTTTGCACAGTCAGGAAGTTTCCCTGCATGGCAATGTCGAACGGATCATTCAGCGATTGAAGGATTCCAAGGACATTGAAATCCTGAAAGGGGAAGTGATTTACAATTTCTAAAACTTAGATTTTAGACAAGAGACTTTAGATCTTAGAAATGCAAATTGTGCCATCTGCCTACCTGTCTAAAGTCTAACTTCTAAAGCCTCAAAGTCTAAACATTGGAGACTACGCAAATGGAAGACATTAATATTTTGATGAAAACCACCGAGGAGTCGATGCAATTCGCACTCGAACACCTCCAGTACGAACTCACCAAAATCAGAACAGGCAAAGCCTCCACCTCATTGCTCAACGACTTGGCAGTCAACTACTACGGCTCCATGACGCCTGTCAACCAGGTGGCCAACATCAGCACCGCCGATGCCCGCACCATCGTCATCCAGCCCTGGGAAAAATCGATGCTCAGGCCCATCGAAAACGTCATCTTCGAAGCCAACCTCGGCATCACTCCCATGAACGACGGCGAGGTCATCCGGTTGACCATCCCGCTGCTCACGGAGGAGCGCCGCCGTGACCTGGTGAAACAAGCCAAGCACCTCGGCGAGGAAGCAAAAATCAGCGTCCGCAGTGCCCGGCACAAGGCCATTGATGCCATTAAGAAAGCGGTGAAAGACGGTTACCCCGAAGATGCCGGAAAAGATAAGGAGGAGGCTGCGCAAAACTTAGTCAACAAGTTCATCAAGAACATAGACCATCTCATCGAATTGAAAGAGAAAGACGTGATGCACGTCTGACAGCATTGGCAGTTTTCAGTGGGCGATGAAAAAATGTTCCTACTAAAAACTGCCGATGTTCACCGACTTCCCACCAAAAGCCTCACCATCGGCAACACGACCACCGCCCTATCTTCGTCGTAATCAACAACTTGTGGGCTTGCTGCGCCGACCTGCCCTTGCTTCGCAAGGTCGAGCATCCGCTCCCGTTCCGGCGGGGGGAAGCGGGAAAAAGTGCGCCGCAGCAGTGGCAGCACGTCGCTGAAATTCTCCTCGCCCAACTCCCCCACCCACTCGTCGAGCAGGTTCCAAAGCGCTGAATTGTGCAGGAGCAACAGGCCGCTGCCTTGCAGGAACCCTTCGAGCCATTGCGCAGCGGCGAGCGGCGGCGAAGCGCGGGAGAGTGCGAACCGCATCCGGGTGGCGGTTTCCGCTTCGCTGAATATTTTTTTGTCGAACAAAATCCTCGTGCAGGCACCCGCGAGGATGCCGTTCACGTGGGCGTTATCGGCAATGTTGTGAAGGCTGTCGAACCATTGCCCGAAGTAAGTCGCCTCGTTGAGCAAACCGAGCGCCCGGTTCACGGCAAGCAGTTTGTCGAATGCCTCCTTCGAAGCGTCCTCGTCGAGGTGGTGGACGGCGGCAGGCAGGCCGATGCAGATTCTGGGCACCAGGTGCCGCACGACCTGCTCCACCGCCTCAATGTCCGTGCCCCGCGTGTTGCCGTATCGCACGATTTGCGCCAGCGGCGGCAGGGCATCCATCAGGTGGTAAACGTCGGTGGTGAGGGCGGCGAGGTTTTCCAGTTTGTGCAGCAGGCTGCCGAAAGCCGCTGGCAGGTTGGCGTTCAACGTCAGTTTCACGAGCGAGGTGAGGGCCGGGAGCGCCGATGTTTCGGCTGTTTTTTTGGTCAAAAAATTCACGCAAGCCTCTTCCAGCGTATTGCCCCAGGCTCCCATTTCGATGATGCGGATGGCAAATTCAGGCGACCATTTCATTTTCCAAAACTCCTTGAAACCGCCCGCCGACTGGTGGCGGTTGAGTTCAACGAGTTTGCCCCACGGGATGTCGAGCAGGTTCAGGCGGTGCAGCAGGTGGCTTTTCAGCCTGCCCGGTTCCTCCCGGAGGTCGATGCCGCCCTGCGGGTTGGCGGCGGTGGCACCCAGCCATTCCTCGTCGGTGGTCTCCCAGTGCTTCGTCAGGCGGGCGGATTTCACGGCCTGCTCGATGTCCCGTTGCAGCGGCACCACCGGAACGTTGTCCGGCACACTGCCGACTTTGTTGCCCGTAATCAGCTTATTTTCAATGAGTTGCAATCGTTCCCCGTCGCCTTCGCAGATGGTCGTCACGGCGGCTTCCTTCAGTTCGTCGATGCCGGGCACGGCCAGCCCTCGCAGCGTCGCCAGCGTCTCCGCCAGCCGGATGCCCTCGATGACGTGTGCCGAGGAAGCATCCAAATCCTCCGCCCGGAACAGCCTTGCCACGTTGATCATCCAGTGGGTCGCTGCTTCTTTTTTTTCTGAAAAAAGCAACTCGTACCACGCCGGGGAAATCACCCCCGACCGGTAGCCGCTCTGAAACGTCAGCCGGTCGTAGCTCCAGGGAATCCAGGTGGCAGTGGTTTTGATTTTTTTAATGCCCTTCAACAGCGCCGCATCGTGGCTGGCCTTGATTTTTTCAAAACCATGCAACGTCGGTACGTGCCACGCCCCGCAAACGATGGCGATGTTTTGAAAACCGTCCTTCGCCGCCTGCCGGATGGTTTGGCGCATGTGTGCTTCCCGCTGGAGCGTCCGGGACGACTCCTCCACGCCTTCGCGCAGGGCCGCCACCATCTGGTGGGTGGCGGCGAAAATGTCCGTCTCGTGGTCGGGGTTTTCAAACATGACCTCCCACCAGCGCTCGCTGTCGGCGTAACCTGCAAGGCGGGCGAGGTGTGCCATCGGGTCGATGCGGAATTGCCGCTCCTCCGGGGCCGTTTTTTCGCTTGTCCCTTCGGGAAAAAAATCCAGCGATGCCTGCGGGTTCTGCCGCTCCATTTCGTCCAACGCAAAGCTCAGTTCCATCGGCAAATCCATGAACCGCACGGGAATGTCGTGGCTGAGGGCGAAGCAGATGGCTTGCCACTCCGGCGAAAATTCGGCGAAGGGCAGGTAGCTGGCTTTGCCCAAATCTTTCGGGTCGTAGATGAGCATGGAGACGGGAGGGAGGAGGGATTGACGATTGGGGGTGTCTGCTTCCGCAATCGTAAATCGTAAATCGTAAATCGTCAATAACCCTTGCGCATCGGCGGGCGCTTCGACCAGCAGACAGTCGGGCGGATGGGCTTCGAGGGCCTTGAGGACGGCCCTCGAAGAGCCGGGGCCGTGGTGACGGATGCCGAGGAGGTGGAGCATGTGGGTCTAAAAAATAGCGTAAGGTTTTTGAACAGCAGCGACCAGCCTTTTTTTCATTGCTTCGATGGTTATTTTTTTGACCATCATCGGCTTGTTTGCTTCAAAATCTATATCTCCAAAGTAGGCAACTGCTTTGACCGGGATGGCAGGATTGGAATGCGGGTACTTTACTTCATAGGCTTCCAGCATGGCGCTCAACGACCTGATTTCCAGTAGAAAGTAAACATCAATGAAGTCTTTCAGGCGCTGACCACTGTGGGAAATGGCATTCAGTTTCATGGCGGCAATGTCCTCCAGCGAAGCCATTCTCAGGCTTTCGACTTCGAGCAATGGATTGACCAATGGATATGTGTGTGTAATAAAATCGGTTTTTACGCCTGAAATTGAGCCAATAAGTGTGTTGATGCCGAGCTTGTCAGTTTGAAAGCCATATTGGGACGAAAGATAGGTGAGCAGCGATGCAGTGTCGAATGGTTCGATGGTAAACAGGTCCAGGTCAATCGATTGGCGATGGCCAATTTGTAAGGCCAAGGCCGTACCCCCAACCAAAAAAAAACCGGAAAGCATTTCGTCTGACTGGAGGGTTTCGAGCAATTGAAGGGTTTGCGCTGGGATGATTTTTGGTGATTTATGCAGCATTGAATTCAGAATCGATGAAGATTTCGGTAAAACTCTTTTCCCTTTCACCAAGCTGTTTGCTCTGTCTGGCTACGGCCAATACTTTCTCCCGACCGTAGTACAAAATCATCTCCCGCCATTCTTTGAGGTTTCCGCGCTCGATAACCCGTTCGATCACAAGCCTGCTCGAACGGTTGAAATCGAATTTGTCAAAATCATATTCCCACAAAAGATGCCGCCGGATGTCGGGCGCTGATTTCCGCTGATTAATCATGTCAACAAGCGATTTTAGCTTCCAAAGTTAGCAAATTCCACTGAATTGGCACCATCCGAATTTTGCGGATTCTGCTACCTTCGCCCACATCATTCTTCAACATAATTTTATGAAAACGCTTACCTCGCTTGTCATTTTTTTACTGTTTTTTTTCATCCGTTGCGATGCGCCGAAGCAGGGTGCCACAGGCGGCAAATTCAACGTGCTGGTTTTTTCAAAAACGGCAGGCTTTCGCCACGCCAGTATTCCGGACGGCATCGCTGCCATCAAAAAACTGGGGCAGGAGAACAACTTCGGGGTGGAAGCAACGGAGGATGCCGCATTTTTCACCAAAGAAAAACTGACCGGGTACAAAGTCGTGGTGTTCCTCAGCACCACGCTGGATGTGCTGAACGACCAGCAGCAGCAGGCGTTTGAAGGCTTCATCCGCTCCGGGGGTGGCTTCCTGGGCATCCATGCGGCGGCGGACACGGAGTACGAATGGCCGTGGTACGGCAAGCTGGTCGGGGGATATTTTGAGAGCCACCCCAAACCGCAGGAGGCGGTCATCCGGGTGAAAAATGCCTCGCACATTTCGACAAAACACCTGCCCGCCGACTGGACCTGCACCGATGAGTGGTACAACTACAAAAACCTGAACCCCGATGTGCAGGTGCTTTGCCAACTCGACGAGTCAACCTACGAGGGCGGCAAAAACGGCGCAAACCACCCCATCGCCTGGTACCACGAGTACGATGGCGGCAGGGCGTTCTACACGGGCCGGGGGCACACGCCGGAGGCGTACAGCGAACCGCTGTTTTTGCAGCATGTTTTGGGCGGCATCCTGTGGGCTGCGGGCGGGAAGAAATGAAGGTAACGATTTGATTTCCAAGTTTTTATAAACAAAAAAGGCGAAGCGGCAAGTTGCCGCTTCGCCTTTTTTGAAACAATGCTGTGTCACTGCACCACCAATTTCAGGCGTCCAGCGGGCAGTCCGTCCATGTCGAGTTGGATGAAATAAAACCCGGTCACGGCGGGGGCGGCGATTTGAAAATCGGACAGGCCAGCCTGCACCTCGAAGACCGAACGGCTCACCGTTTTTCCTTCCGATGAAAAAATCGTGGCGGTGATTTCGCCCGGCGATTTCGTTTTGAAACCGAATTGAACCGGCCCGCCCGCTGCCGCCGGGTTCGGAAACAGACCTGCCCCTGTCAGGCTCCCGTTCACATTGTTTGTCAGCGTAAAAAGTCCGTACACCTCGTACCCGTACACATGCTGGCAGCCGAGGCCGTCCGTGATGGTCACGATGTAGTCGCCAGGCAGCAGGCCCGTCAGCGATTGGGTCGTTGCGCCGGTGTTCCACAAAAAACTGAACGGCCCCGTGCCGCCGTTGATGCTCGAAATGATGACCGACCCGTTGGGCGAAGTGAGGTACGAAGCGTTGGTGACGGACACAACAGGGCTGATTTTATTGGGATTCTCAATATCAAAACTGCCGGTCGCCGTGCAGCCTACTGCATCGGTCACGGTCACAGTGTAGCTCCCTTCGTACAGGTCGTCGATGGCCTGCGAATGGCTGCCGTTGCTCCACTCGTAGTCCAATGGCGGGATGCCGCCGGAGATGTCGAGGTCGATGGCCCCGTCCACCACGAACGGGCACGACATGTCGAAAATGTTGGCATCGACGGTGATCGGTGCTGGCAGTGGCACTTCGAAAATGAGCACCAGAGGGCATGTAGCGGAAGCATCTGAAATCGTCACCTGGTACTCGCCAGCCGGGAGGCCAGAGAGATCCTGCGTGGTGGCACCGTTGCTCCATTCGTAGCTCAACGGCGGCGTACCTCCGGTCACTTGCAGGTCGATGGCCCCGACGGGTTCGCCGTTGCAACCCGACGGCTGCACCGCGCCTGCCCCGAAGATGCTGGAGTTGTTGTCGATGATGAAACTGCCCGGCACCGTGCCCGGCACCACCTGGCTGAGGTTTTGGTGGAACAGCAGCAGGTCGGTCACGGAACCCGTGAAATCGAGCGGAGTGCTGTCGCCAGTGCTCCCACTGGCCACGAAGTTGATGCGGCAAACAGCGGTGCCGTTCGGCACGGTGCTGCCCGACGACTGTGCGTTGAACCAGGCAAAAGTGAGTGCGCCGTCGGCCACAGCCGCCGTGCCAATGCTGCTTGGAGTGAACCCGGTCAGGTTAAAATTCGACCCGGAAAGAAAATCCAGCACGTCGGTGTCCCATTCCAGCGTGAACTGGAAGCCCCGGATGTTTTGAAAATCCTGCACGGTGAGGTCAAAACTCACCGTGTCGCCAGGGTTGCAGGCATTGAGGTTTGGCAACGAAAAAGTCGTGTTCAGCGCTGGTGGGTTGGCCGGCGATTCGTCCACTACATCGCCGATTTTTACGCCGATGAAATCCTGACCGTACAGCGAATCCAGTAGGATATCGATGAAGATGCTCTCAGGAAACACGGTCGGGTTGGTAGGGTCGGGAAACACGTAGTTTCCCGGCACAAACCGCCACGATGTGTTGTTGGGAAAGCTCGACAACGTACCCAGCAGCACGTTTCGGATTTCGACGATGTCAAAAATATTCAATGATGCACTTTTATTCCCATCGGCAGCAATGAGTTGGTAGGGTGTGGTCAACAGTTCAATTCCCAAAATATGCCGCGAAATGGCAATCAAATCAGCCACCGTGATGTATTCGGCGTGGTTGATGTCCTTCGACGGCACGATTTCGTAGCTTGAACCTGTGAGAAGCGTACCGCAAGTGTAGTTGCCAGCCGCATCGGTTGTGTCAATGCTGATGGCGGCGGCCTGCACGGTCGCCTCCGGCACCGGGATGCTGTTCGTTTTTGAAATGTTGCCGGAGACGGCCAGCGGCGGGTTCTGCTGGAAAATCAGGAATCCGGCGCCGCCGCCGATGTCCAGCGTGGATGCCTCGAACTCGCCGTAGGGGTAGCCGTTGAAGTTGCCGCTCGACCAATCAGGTGCCGGGCCAGGCACCTGGTCGTAGATGGTCAGCACGGCAGCGGCAGGCTGCGTGACCGTCGAAAGCGGGTAGAGGCCGCTGCCGTTGCCGATGGTGAACATGTACAAATCGTCCGGTTCGTCCACGAAGAAGCCGAAGTCGTCCACCGTCGTGGCGATGTCCGACACGTCCACTGTCGAAAAATAAAACCGCACCTGCACGGGGGCGGCGATGGGGTTGGCACCAGTGATTTGCCAGTAGCGGTTCGTCACCACCCATACGTCGTTGTCGATGTAATCGGCATTGGAGAGGTTGAAAGCGCCGGTGCTGAAGCCCGCGAGGGTGCCCGCCTGCACGGCCATTCCGAGGCCGATGGAGCCGATGTCCTGGCCATTTTTTTTGATGGAAACCAAAATGCGGTGGCTGGCGCTGTTGTAGTAATGCGTCCAGCCATCGGCGTCGGTGCATTCATCATCCGCAAAAAGTACCTGGTTGGCGGTGTTGATGACCTGGAGGGGTGCCAGGTCGCACTGGGCAACGATGGCCTGCGAAACGAGCAAAAAAATAGTGGCGGCGAGTGCTAAAATCCTCATTGGTGTTCGATTTCCGAGTTTGAAAAAAGATGCTTTCAAAAAAGTAAAAACATTGAACTTGTACCTGATCGCGGGCATTTTGTTTCACGGGAAGTTGCCAAATTGCAGGCGATTTGGCTTTTCACGGCTCAAAAACAAAACCCAGGTTGGAACTACAACAGTTTTTTTCCCTACTGGCGGAGCAGCTAAAATCGCAGACCCTGCTCGATTGGGCCATCACCATCACGGCCATCCTCTACGTGTGGCTGGCGGCGAAGGAGGTAGCTTGGTGCTGGGTGTTTGGTATCATCAGTTGTGGGCTGTGGGCCTGGGCCGATTTCGCCCGCTACAACCTCTGGGTGGACGGCGTTCTCCAGGTTTTTTATGTCGGGATGGGCGTGTGGGGACTGTACTCCTGGAAGTTCGGAAGCGCCTCCGGCGCAAAACTGCCCATCGCCCGGCTGCCGGTCCGGGGGCACTTCTGGCTGCTACTGGCAGGGCTGGCACTCACGCTGGCGCTGGGTTTTGTTTTCAAAAAATACACCCCCACCTCGCTGCCCTACGCCGATTCGTTCATCACGGCCTTCTCCATCATCGCCACTTTCCTCACCATCCGGAAGGTGCTGGAAAACTGGCTCTACTGGATGGTTCTGGACACGCTGGCCGTGTTCCTGTTCCTGTCGAGGGAGGCCGTGCTGGTGGCGGGGGTGATGCTGGTTTACACCATCGTTTCGGTGTACGGCTACCGGCGGTGGCGGCGGGAGTTTGAAATCGTTGTTTCACCATGAAAATAGAGGGAACTTCCCACCGCACCCTTGCGGATCAAGTGGGGGATGCCATCTCAGGTTGTTCCCGGAGCAGGAACGTTGAGCATTTCGGAGAGGATGCCTTCCTTCAAGGCGTAGGCAGAAGTGATGAGTTGGCGGATGCCTGCCTTGCGCATCACAAAATCAATCAGGGCAAAAGCCACCACGATGAGTTCGACCCGCTCAGGCGGCAACCCCGGCATCTGGCGGCGCTCTTCGATGGAGGCGTGGATTATTTTTTGGTGGATGGAATAGTAATCGTACAGCGAGACAACGGAATAAAGTGGATGTTCTTTTTGCCGGAAGAGCATGTCTTCCACCACCTCGAATGAACCGGAAGCCCCCAGCAGCAGGGGTGCCTGATGCAGCCGCAGCACCTCGTCGAGCGGTCGGAGGGTGGCCTCCAAAAATATTTCAATCATGGCAAGTTCCTCGGCGCTGATGGGGTCGTTTTTTTGAAAACGGGAGAACAGCACCTGCACCCCGATGGGGAAACTTTGCGCCCAGAACACCTCCCGCTCGCTGGCAATGATGAACTCCACGCTGCCGCCGCCGATGTCCATGATGAGCGCTTTTCCCTTAAACCGGGGCACAGCCTGCATCACGCCGAGGTGGATGAGCCGGGCCTCTTCGTCGCCGGAAATCAGGTGGATTTGAATACCTGTGGCCTCCTCCACGGCCCGAATAAAATCGGTGGCGTTGGAAGCCCGGCGCAGTGCTTCGGTGCCGAAGACGCTGTGTTTCTCCACGCCGTATTCCTGCATTTTATTCTTAAACACGCCGATACATTCCACCCCCCGGCGGAAGGGTCCTTCGCCGATGCGGTGCAGCCCCTCCTGCCCCAGCCGTACGTACTGCCGCTCTTTGAACACGACCTCGAACGTGCCGACGACCTTCATCTCGACAATGAGCAGATGGAATGTATTGGTGCCGCAATCGATGATTCCAAGGCGCATGGTGAAGGGTTGAATGAGAAAATATTGAGCCTTGCCCGCTACTGTCCCGGTGTCTGCTGCTGCATGTCCTGCTGCATTTTCAATGCTTGCTGAATTTGGTTGTTGAAGTACGTAATGCCCTCGTCGGTCATCAGGTTGGCGTTTGTTTTTTGCCTGTTTTTTTCAAAAACAAAATACGTGCAGCCAGTGCTGAAATAAAAATCGCCTTCGAGCACGATTTCGCCCTTGATTTGGTACGTCACCCGCCCGGCAGCCTTGCATTCCGGCCTGAGCGTGGCCGTGCCTTCGGCCACGTGGCGCACGGCGTACTGGATGCTGGGCTTGTCGGTGAGGCTCATCGGGAAGGGGTAGTTGTAAAAAATGTAGTCCACCTGGGTGCCCTCCTGCCAGATTTTTTCGAGCAGTTCGAGGGACACACTGGGCAACGCTGGCATCGGGGCAACGCTGGCCGGGGGTGTGTCTGTTGCTGGTTGCTGGTTGTTGGCCGGTTTCTCCTGGTTGCAGGCACCGAGGGCCAGGGCGAGTATGAAAAGGATGAAATGAAGGTTCATTGACTTTGTTTTTGCTGAAAAATGGATGAATCAGGGGCAAGATAGGAATTTTGAAAAAAGTAAAAGTAGCCATCCGGCGGCTCCAAAACCAGCAGTGGCCGGACAGTCCCGATTTTTTTTCAACTTTGGCCTTCCAACACAGCAGAATCATGGCAAAACGCAAAGTCGCACTCAAAAAAAAGGACGTGGAAACGCCCGCCACCGAAGCGGGCAGGTTCCGGCGCAGGTTCAGCATCGTCATCTTCGCCCTCGGCGTGGCGCTCTACGCCAACACGCTGTCCTTCGATTACACGGTGGACGATGCCATCGTCATCTACGACAACGAGTTCACTTGCAAGGGCCTGGCGGGCATCCCCGGCCTGCTGAAATACGACACGTTCCGGGGATTTTTCAAAGTGGAAGGCAAGGAAAAACTTGTGTCCGGCGGGCGCTACCGCCCCCTCACGCCGCTCATGTACGCCGCCGAGGTGCAGTTTTTTGCCCCAAAAAAAAGGGATGCTGCCGGGCAGCCCGTGAAGGACGCTGCCGGCCACACCGCCTTCGACCCCAACGAGGGCGGCAAACTGAACGCCGTGAAGTTCATCGGGCACCTGGTGAACGTGCTGCTCTACGGTCTGACCGGCGTGGTAGTCTTTTGGTTGCTATTGAAAATCCTGTCGCCAGGCGGCCCACCGAACAGCTCTGGCAACCTGCCGACCTACGTGGCGCTGGCGGCGGCGTTGCTGTTCGTGGCGCACCCCATCCACACGGAGGTGGTGGCCAACGTGAAGGGGCGTGACGAAATCCTGAGCCTGCTGGGCAGCCTCGCAGCACTGTATCTTTCGCTCAAGGCATTTCACCAACACAAAAACCGGCTGAACGTGGCGGCGGCCATCGTGTTTTTCCTGGCGCTGCTGTCGAAGGAAAACGCCATCACGTTCCTGGCCGTCGTGCCGCTCACTTTTTTCTTTTTCACCTCGGCGAAGGCAGGTAAAATCTTCACGCAAACGCTGCCCTTCCTGGCGGCGGCGGCACTGTTCCTCGTCATCCGTTCCAGTGTGCTGGGGTTCGACTTCGGGGGCCACCCGCCGAGGGAGCTGATGAACAACCCATTCCTCAAACTCGTTGGCAATCAATACGTTGACTTCAGTTTTGGGGAGAAAATGGCCACCGTTTTCTTCACCCTCGGCAAGTACGTGCTGCTGCTGTTGTTCCCGCACCCACTCAGCCACGACTACTACCCCAGGGCCATCGGCATGATGACCTTCGGCAATTGGCGGGTGATTTTGAGTGTGCTGCTGTACCTCGGCATGGGCGTGTACGCACTCGTTCGTTTACCCAAAAAAGACCCCGTGAGCTACGGCATCCTGTTTTACCTGGCCACGTTGTCCATCGCCTCGAACATCGTTTTCCCCATCGGCACCAACATGAACGAGCGCTTCGTGTACATGCCATCGGTCGGGTTTGCGCTGGTGGCGGCGGCGCTGGTGTACCGCATCTCCGGCAGATGGAACAAGCCGAGGCCGGCGCTGATTTTCGCTGGCGCAATTGTGCTGCTGGCGCTGAACGTGAAAACTTTCACGAGAAATTTTGCGTGGAAAGACAACTTCACGCTGTTCACCACCGACATCAAAACGGTGCCCAACAGCGCCAAACTGCGCAACGCCACCGGTGGCGAACTCGTGGCGCAGTCGCTGAAACCGGCAAACGCCGCCCGCAAAACCGAGATGCTCAACGAGGCGGTCGGCCATCTGATGGAGGCGATAAAAATCCATCCCGGCTACAAAAACCCGTTCCTCATCCTCGGCAATGCGTACAACTACCTGCAACAGTACGAAGCATCCGTGCAGGCATACCAGCAAGCGCTGCAACTCGACCCCGATTATGCCGAAGCCCGGAACAACCTCGGCATCACGTATCGGGATGCGGGGCGCTACTTCGGCGAGCAAAAAGGCGACGTGAACAAAGCGATGGAGTACCTGACGAAAGCCTACGAACTGCGCCCCGATGAGTACGAGACGTTGCGGCTGCTGGGCGTGGCCAATGGCGTGAGCGGCAACGGGCCGAAGGCCATCGAGTTTTTCACGAAGGCGCTCCAAATGGAGCCGAACAATGCGGCGGCGCACTACAATTTGGGCAGCGCCTACTTCAACTCCGGCCAGCCGGAAAAAGGGCAGGAGTTTTTGCAGAAGGCCCGGCAAATCAACCCGAACATCGAGGCGGAGATGCGGGGCGGGAAGTGAGTTTTTTGAAAAAAAGTTGCTATCTTTGATAGTATCAAATGATAGTATCATGGCGCAACCACCCTTTGAAATAAGCAGTTTTATCTTAAAAAAAATTGCTTCCATTGCTGAAAAACTCGGCGAGGTCAACTCGGCACACCTGCACAAGCCGCCGCCTGAGCTTCGCAAGCGAAACCGCATCCGAACCATCGGGGCGACGCTTGCCATTGAGGGGAACACCCTGACAGAGGAGCAAATCACCGCCCTGCTTGAAAACAAGCGGGTAGTTGGCCCCCAAAAGGACATCCAGGAGGTACTCAACGCCATCAAGGTTTACGAAGAATTGAAACGCCTTGACCCTTTGAAAATCAGGTCGTTCCTGAAAGCACACGCCATGCTGATGACCAGTTTGATTCCCACCGCTGGAAAGTTAAGAACGGAAGCAGTGGGAATCGTTCGTGGTTCGGAAGTGGCGCACCTCGCCCCACCAGCTTGGAATGTGCAGCATTTGATGACTGAACTGTTCGGTTATTTGAAAAAAACAGGCGATCATGTTCTGATAAAAAGCTGTGTTTTTCATTATGAAATGGAGTTCATCCATCCGTTCATGGACGGGAACGGCAGGATGGGCAGGCTTTGGCAGACATTGATTTTGATGAACGAATACCCTGTGTTCGAGTTTTTGCCATTGGAAACCATCGTCAAAAAAAAGCAGGAACTGTACTACGGAGCGCTTGCCGAAAGCGACAGGGCGGGCAGTTCCACCAGGTTCATCGAATTCATGCTTGAAGTGGTGGAAGAAGCGCTGGCCGATTTGCTTTCCATGCAAAGCCGTGTCATGAAGTCGGTGGACAGGGTTGAATATTTCAAATCGGTGGTGGGTGAAAACGGATTTTCAAGGCAGGATTACCTGCGCCATTTCAGGCAAATATCGCCAGTGACAGCCAGCCGTGACCTCGCAGAAGCAGTCGCATCGGGCATCCTGGAACGATTGGGCGATAAACGCACGGCCACCTACAAGTACCACCATCCATCGTGAACAGTGCCAATTTTCTCCGCTCCGCAACTATGGATGCAGCCTCTGCGTTTGAGAGAAGTCTTTTTTACGTAGCTTTGAATGTTGTTGCAACGGAAGGTGTGGAGAGAAATTTGCTTTAAAAAAACCTCCGCCCAAACGTTTCCCCTCAGAAAAAATAAGCAAGCCCATGTCTTACAAGGATAACTATCAACTGCTCATCGAAAAACTCGACCAGTTCATTCGGAAGTTTTACGTCAACCAACTCATCCGGGGCGGGCTGTACAGCCTGGCGCTGATGCTGGTGTTGTTCCTGGGGCTGAACTTTTTGGAGTACCATTTTTACTTCAAACCGGGCATCCGGGAGGCGTTGTTTTTCTCCTTCACGGGCATTTCGGCGGTAGCGCTTTTCATTTGGGTGGCCATGCCGCTGCTGCATTATTTTCACTTGGGCAAGGTGATTTCGCATGAAAAAGCTGCCGGTATCATTGGCGACCATTTCGCCAACGTGAAAGATAAATTGTTGAATGTCTTGCAGTTACGGTCGCAGGCAGACAGTGCCGTGAGCCGGGAACTGATTTTGGCGAGCATCAACCAGAAATCGGAGGAAATAAAACCGGTGCCCTTCCAGCGGGCCATCGACCTCACCCAAAACCGCAAATACCTGAAATACACGCTGCCACCGCTGCTGTTGCTCATCATCGTGCTGTTCGCAGCGCCGAGCCTCATCACCGACAGCACGGCACGGCTCCTCAAGTTCAACAAGGAATTTGAAAAACCTGCACCGTTCCGTTTCATCGTGGAAGAAAAAGACTTGCAAGTGGTGCAGTTCGGCGAGTACCCGCTCACGGTGAAGGTGGAGGGCGAGGCATTGCCGAACGAGGTTTTCATCGACATCGACAACATCCAGTACCGCCTGACGAAGGAGGACGGCGGCACGTTCAGCTACCGATTCAGCAACGTGGCGAAGGACACGGAGTTCAAACTTTTTTCCAGCGGCATCGAGTCACGGGACTACACACTGGAGGTGCTGGAGAAGCCGAACATCGTCGGCTTCGAGGTGAAGCTGGACTACCCGGCCTACACGGGCCGCAAGGACGAGGCGCTGAAAAGCACGGGAGACCTCGTCATCCCGGCCGGCACGAACATCGACTGGATTTTCAACTCGCAGTTCACCGACAACATCGCCATCCGCTTCGCCAATGCTCCGCAAACCGTGGAGACGAAGCGCTTTTCCGACGAACTTTTTACCTTCAAAAAACGGGCGCTGAAGGATGAAATCTACCGCCTCTACATCTCCAACGAGGCACTGCCGAAGGCCGATTCGGTGACGTATTCCATCACGGTCATCCCCGATTTGTACCCGGTCATCAAGGCGGAAAAATTCCAGGACAGCACAAACAACAAGGTGCTCTATTTCGTGGGCGAAGCGTCAGACGACTACGGGCTGCTGGGGCTTTCGTTCAACTACCGCATCAAGCGGGACGGGCGTGAGGGCGAGTTGAAAACGATGAAACTGCCCAAACAGGAGGGCAAGAGCATCCAGTACAGCCATATTTTCGACCTGATGGAACTGGCCCTGCAACCGGGCGACGAGGTGACGTACTATTTTGAAATTTTCGACAACGACGGGGTGAACGGCAGCAAATCGGCCCGCACGGCGCTCATGGTGTACGCCGTGCCGACGGCAGAGGAGCTTGAAAAAATGCAGGAGGAAAACAGCGAGCAAATCAAAGACAAGTTGATGAAATCGCTCAAGGAAAGCCAGAAGATTCAGGAGGATATGAAAAAACTCCGGGACAAGGTTTTGCAGCAAAAAGACCTCGACTGGCAGACCCGCAAGGAACTGGAAAAACTGCTCGACCGCCAGAAAGAGTTGCAAAAACAAATGGACGAGGCCAAAGAAAAATATCAGGAGAACCTCGAAAACCAGCAGGAGTTCAACAAGCCGGACGAGCAAATGCAGGAGAAACAAGAGCAACTGGAAAAACTGATGGAGGAAGTGATGAGCGACGAGATGAAGGAATTGATGCAAAAAATCGAGGAACTGCTCCAGGAAATGCAGAAGGATCAGGCGCTGGAAAAGATGGAAGAAATGCAGAACAACCAGGAGCAGAAGGAAAAAGACCTCGACCGGATGCTCGAACTGTACAAGCAACTCGAATTCGAGTACGAGATGCAGCAGACCATCGACAAGCTGGAAAAACTGGCGGAGGAGCAGGAAAAACTGAGCGAAGAAACCGAAAAAGCCGACCAGTACATCCAGGACCAGTCGAAGCAGGAACAGGAACAGCAGCAGGAAGATTTGAAGAAACAGCAGGAGGAACTCAACAAGAAGTTCGAGGACATTGAGAAAAAAATGGAGGATTTGAAGAAGAAAAACGAGGAATTGCAGAACAAGCAGGACTTCGACGAACAGAAGGAGGAGCGGGAAGACGTGAAGGAAGACATGAAGGACAGCAAGGAGAACATTCAGCAGCAGCAGAACCAGAAGGCCAGCCGCAAGCAAAAAAGCGCCTCCAAAAAAATGAAGGAAATGGCCGAAAGCATGAAAATGCAGATGGAGGGGCAGGAGCAGGAACAATTGGAATTGGACTTGAAGGCACTGCGGCAATTGCTGGAAAACATCGTGACCCTGTCATTCGAGCAGGAGGATGTGATGAACCAGTTGCAGCCGGTGGAAATCAATACGCCCCGCTACATCGGCCTGACGCAGGAGCAGAAAAAAATACAGGACGACTTCAAGGTAGTGGAGGACAGCCTCTACGAACTGGCGAAGCGGGTGGTGCAAATGGAAAGTTTCATCACGGAGAAAGTTGGCGAAATCAAGGGCAACATGCGCAAAGCCCTCGACAACCTCGAGGAGCGCCAGAAACCGGTGGCCAGCGAGCAACAGCAGCGGGCCATGAAAAACCTCAACGACCTCGCCCTGATGCTCAGTGAAGTGATGCAGCAGATGCAGATGCAGATGTCGAGCGGGATGCCCGGCAGCCAGATGTGCAGCAAGCCCGGCGGCAGCGGCGGCAAATCGGGCAAAGAACCAAAAGACAAGCCTGCTTCCGAAGGCCAAAAAGAACTGAACGAGGGAATGAAAAAAATGGGGGAAGGTAAAAAAGAGGGAGATGGCAAAGGCGAAGGCCCGTCCAGCAAGGAGTTTGCGCAAATGGCGGCCCGGCAGGCGGCCCTTCGGAAGCAATTGGAACAAAAACAACGGGAGTTGCAGCAGCAGGGCAAAGGCGACAAGGAATTGCAGGAAATCATCGACCAGATGAACAAAATCGAAAAAAACCTGGTCAACAAACAACTGACCAACGAAATGCTCAAGCGCCAGCAGGACATTTTGACCCGACTGCTCGAACACGAACGTGCCGAGCGTCAGCGTGACCAGGATAACAAGCGCAAATCCGAGACCGCCCAGGACAAGGAGCGCAAGATGCCGCCGTCGCTGGAAGAATACATCAAAAAACGGGAAGCGGAAACGGAGCAGTTCAAGACGGTCAACCCTGCCCTGAAGCCGTACTACAAAAACCTCGTCGAGGAGTACTACAAATCGTTGAAATCGACAAAGTGACAATGATTTTCCCAACAAAAAAGGCCGAAGCGAAATCCGCTTCGGCTTTTTTTGTTCCTGAAACTCTGGCTCAAACAGCCATTCCGGCGTACATTTTTTCCAACTCCACTTTCAAATTTTCCAACGTGCTCTCCCGCACCGGAACCAGCGGCAAGCGGACTTCGCCGGAGCAAATTCCCATGATTTTCAGCACCGCTTTGATGCCCGCCGGATTGCCATCCACGTAGAGCAGCGGGTGGATGTCGTGCAGGTCAAGGTTGATGCAGCGGGCGGTTTCAAAGTCGCCGTGGAGGGCCGCCCGCACCATGCCGGAGAACTGTTCGGGCAGGGCGTTGGCAATCACTGAAATAACGCCCCTGCCGCCGCAGGCAATGATGGGCAGCGTCAGGGAATCGTCGCCGGAGAGGACGAGAAAATCATCAGGTTTGTGTTTGATGATGGAAACTACCTGGTCCATTTGACCGGAAGCCTCCTTCACGGCGATGAATTTTTTGCTGGCATGGGCCAGTCGAAGTGTGGTGTCCGCTGTCATGTTGGAGGCCGTTCGGCCCGGCACATTGTATATGATGATGGGCAGGGGCGACACGGCTTCCAGCGCCATGTAATGTTGAAAAATGCCCTCCTGGGTTGGCTTGACGTAGGACGGGTTGCTGGACATGATGGCCGAAAAGCCCTCCAGGTCGTAGTTGCGGACACGCTCGATGAGGTGCAGGGTGTTGTTGGCACCGAAAAGCCCAGCCACCACCGGCACCCGCTCGGTCACTTTTTTCAAAGTGAATTTAAAAACCTCCTTGCACTCGGCGGTGGTGAGCATGATGGCTTCGCCCGTCGAACCCAACGACACGATGAAATCCACACCGCCGCCAATCACATGCTCGATGACTTTTTCGAGTGCTTCAAAATCAACTTTGCCTTGTTGGTAGGGCGTTACGAGGGCGACTCCCGTCCCGTTAAATTGCTGCTGCTTCATAATTTGGTCGCATCTTTTTCATGTAAAAAACAACCTGGTGAAGGAATGCTTTCAAGTCCGTTTTGACCGGAGAGTCAATCATCAGGTCGTAACAAAATGTATTTTCCGTGAAAGGCCCCACGCGGAACCTTGCTTTTGAATGTGCTGCGAGGTAGTCCAGTGGCAGTATGCTACTGTGCGAAATGTTCAGCAGCAAATCGAAAGGCTGGTCTTTGAATTCGAGGGCTTCGCGGCTGGTGGGCCGCAAGGTCCAGTCGGTTTGCCGACGGTTGAAAGCGGCGAAGGAAAAATTATCTCCCTTGAGTTTGTTGTTGAAAAAAGCGAGCAGTTTCACTTTTTTCCCTTGCTGTTTCAACTGTTCTGCGTAGCCGAGTACGATTTCACGTTCAGCCTGTTCGGTGCCATCGAACAAAATGCCGATGGATTTGGCGTTGTCGAGGTACATGGAACTGCGGCCAGGTGGATGGGCGGGCAGTCCTTTTTTCAAAAAAGATTGGTGGATTTGGGTGCGTATTTGTTCTATCAATTGCATGGTACAGGTATTTTAAGCAGTAAAAAAGTGGAGATTTTTACACCTCTGACCCTTCCTCTGCTTCGACATTTGCAGGAATTACGTCGTAAACACCCATGGAACTATACTTGTTAATTCGAGCCTCGATGAGTTTATCCGGTGTAAGTCTCCCAAGTTCAGCCAAGGCTTTTTTGAGGTAGGTTCTTAACATTTCAGCCATTTCCTCCGGGGCGGAGTGGGCACCGCCCAGCGGCTCTGCGATGATGCCGTCGATGAGCCCGAAGGACAGCATATCGTCGGCAGTGAGTTTCAGCGCTTCGGCGGCCTGCTCCTTGAAGTCCCAGCTCCTCCAAAGGATGGACGAGCAGGATTCGGGTGAAATGACCGAGTACCAAGTGTTCTCCATCATGTAAACCCGGTCGCCAAGGCCGATGCCGATGGCTCCCCCGGAAGCCCCTTCGCCAATGATGACACAGACAATTGGCACCTCCAGTCTCGCCATTTCAAAGAGGTTGCGGGCAATGGCCTCCGCCTGTCCCCGTTCCTCCGCCTCGATGCCGGGGAAGGCACCGGGCGTGTCGATGAGCGTCACCACTGGAAAACCGAAGCGCTCCGCCATTTTCATCATCCTCAGTGCCTTGCGGTAGCCTTCGGGGTTGGCCATTCCGAAATTGCGGTATTGGCGCATCTTGGTATTGATGCCCTTTTGTTGGCCGATGACCATGATGGTTTGTCCATCGAAATCCGCCAGGCCCCCAACGATGGCCTTGTCGTCGCCGAAGTAGCGGTCGCCATGTAGTTCGATGAAGTTGCGGCAAAGCCGCTCGATATAAAAAAGAGTGTAAGGACGCTCCGGGTGGCGGGAAAGCTGCACTTTTTGCCAAGGCGTGAGGTTGTCGTAAATTTCTTTGCGCTTCGCCTTGATTTTATTCTCCAATTCCTCAATCATCGGCGACACGTCGAGGTCGCCCTCCTCTCCCACCTGTTTGATTTTTTCCAATTGCTCAAACAAGCTTTCCAGGGGTTTTTCAAAATCTAAAAAAACCATAGTCCCATAAATTGTCGTCGTTCTTTGACCTTGCATCAAAGCCAAAAATCAACATCCTGTGTTTGTTGTGGGTGACAAAGTTAGCAAACCCAATGGCAGTCCTTTGTGTCGGCAATAATTTTTTTACTTTTTTTCGGTGCGGGTTGCTTGTAAAAAAAAGTAACCCTACATTTGCGACCGCTTCAAAAGAGGGGTGTTTTAAAAGAAAAAAGGATCGGTAGTTCAGTTGGTTAGAATATCCCGATTTCACATCGGGAGGGTCGCCGTTGAATCTGCAAAAAATAAGGATCGGTAGTTCAGTTGGTTAGAATACCTGCCTGTCACGCAGGGGGTCGCGGGTTCGAGTCCCGTCCGGTCCGCTTTCAGAAAATCAGAAAGCCTTGCAAGTCAATGATTTGCAGGGCTTTTTTTGTTTACACTTTCCACACCGCATTCATCCCGGAATTTCCTTTTCTACCGATTCAAGGCCGCAACTTACCTTTGCGCCCGATTTTTTACCTAACCAAAATCTTAAGTAGATGCTCGAACTACTCCAACAATACAAGGACAAAGAACCGGAGATTGTTTTTGAATGGAACGATGCCGAAACCACCGCCAGGGGCTGGGTGGTCATCAATTCGCTTCGCAATGGTGCAGCAGGCGGCGGCACCCGTATGCGCAAGGGCTTGACGAAAGAAGAGGTGGTTTCATTGGCCAAAACCATGGAAATCAAATTCTCTGTCGCCGGGCCTGACATCGGCGGCGGCAAGTCCGGTATCGACTTCGACCCCAACGACCCCCGGCGCAATGACGTGCTCCGGCGCTGGTACAAGGCTGTTTTTCCTATTTTAAAAAACTACTACGGCACTGGCGGCGACCTCAATGTGGACGAACTGAAAGATGTGGTCCCCATCACCGAAGCACTGGGTCTCTGGCACCCGCAGGAGGGCATCGTCAACGGACATTTCAGTGGCACCACGAGTGGCCAGAAAATCAAAATCCTCGGCCAGTTGCGTCATGGCTGCTCAAAAATCGTGGAGGACAGTCGCTACGTGCCAGATGGCCCGGAGAAATATGCAGTTGCCGACATGATTACGGGCTACGGGGTGGCCGAATCGGTGCGCCATTATTACGATTTGTTCAGGAACAGCGATTTAAAAAACCAAACAGCCATCATCCAGGGTTGGGGCAACGTGGCCTCCGCTGCCGCCTGCTACCTTGCCGTGGAAGGTGTTAAAATCACCGGGATCATCGACCGGGAAGGCGGCATCATCCGGCCAGAGGGCATGGGACTTCCCGAGGTCAAGGATCTTTTCCTTCGGAAAAAAGGCAACAAACTGCACGGCGAGGGGTTGCTGTCTTTCGAGGAGACCAATCGTCAAATCTGGAAACTTGGTGCGGATATTTTCATACCCGGTGCGGCTTCCAAGCTCGTCACCCGCCAGCAGGTGGACGATTTGCTGGCAGGCGGCATCGAGGTCATTGCCTGTGGAGCCAACGTACCGTTCACGGATGATGGCATTTTCTTCGGGCCGACAGCCGGTTTTGCCGACCAACACCTGAGCCTCCTCCCTGACTTCATCGCCAACTGTGGCATGGCGAGGGTCTTCGCTTACCTCATGCAGCCCGATGCAGAAATGACGGACGAGGCGATTTTCAGCGACGTTTCGCAAACTATCCGGCAGGCACTGCAAGAAGTCAAAAACTTCAACCCGCAAACCACTCAAATCTCCACCTCGGCGCTTGAAATTGCATTGAACAAATTGCTGTAACCGGCAATGGTTGGCTTTTTGTATTTTAAAAAAGCGCGCCGAACAAAATCGGTCTCTCCTGAGTTTCTCGTATGTCTATTGATGCTTTGATGAATAAGCAACAAAGAATACCATTTTGCGTAGTATTTTGATGCTCTCCCCCTGAAATCCCCCACTTATTGTCTTTGAACTCTGAGTTTGCTCCATTAAATTTGCCTACCCTAATCATGTTAGTGAAATATTGAAAATACGTGACTTATGACCGATTACTCATTCAAAACGAACTAATCCTATGACAAAGTTTTCACCACTTGCCACCCTGTCCTTCCTGGCTTTCGTATTTTTTTTCCCAACCTCTGCAAATGCGCAAGATATACCCCCAACGCCGCCTTACCAGGCCACGCCTGCCCACATGTGGGAGTTAGGTTTTCATGGGGGTACTGCCGTAAATTTTGGTGATATTGAGTTCGTCCCAAATTGGGGCACCGGCTTTCATATCCGAAGGGCCATTGATTATGTTTTTTCCATCCGGGGAGAGGCGCTGTACGCCAAACTGAAACAGGAGGACAACGTAAATGGATCGTCAGAATCCACCATCCAGTCCGGCTCTCTCCAGTTGGTTGTTTCCATCAACAACCTTGTTTGGAACAATGTGCCAAGGCGTAAAACCAATCTGTACGGCTTCGTAGGCGGAGGAGTCACTTATTTTGAGGTGGATGCCTTGGAAATCCTGACTCAGGATTTGAATTCCATAAACCCCACTACTCAAACCCATGCTGATTTAGGATTGGGCATTGCGTTTCGCCTTTCCGAACGCTTTAACCTCGGGTTTGAATCGAAAGCCCAGGTGCTTTTTGGTAAACATGCCGACCTGCTCGACGGGATTGCAAGGCAGCAAGGCGATGTGCTTGGTTACGGCAACGTCCGGCTCAATTTTAACCTCGGCAACAAGGAAAAAAAGGCCGAACCACTCTACTGGGTGAACCCGATGGACATCATCATGCAGGACATCACCGAACTGAAAAAACGCCCGGTCTTTGACATGACAGACAGCGATGCCGATGGCGTTATCGACCTGCTCGACCAAGACAACACCACGCCGCCGGGCACCGTCGTTGATACCCGCGGCATACCCCTCGACAGCGACAATGATGGCATTCCTAACAACCAGGACGACGAACCCTACCTGCCTGAAAGCAGCAAAATCGTGACCCGAAAGGAGGGAGACAGGCCGGTGACGAACGAAGACGATGTCAGGAAAATAATGGGGGACGAGATGAACAAAATTGTAAACCAGGGGCAGCGGGGCACGAACGGCGATGGCAACGGCAAAGACAAAAATAGTGGCAGCAGTAGCAAAGGTGTTGTTTTTGGGAGCGGCATCACCGACTGGTTTTTGCCCAACGTTCATTTCAATATCGACAGCTACAAGGTCCGATATGCAGAATACGGCAGTCTTTCCAGCATTGCCAAAGTGATGAAATCCAATCCCAGCCTTGCGATTGTCGTCACTGGTTTCACCGACAAGACGGCTTCCGACAGCTACAACCTTGACCTTTCATACCAGCGGGCAAAAGCTGCCATAGAACACTTGGTGAGCATTCATGGCATCGCCCGAAGCAGGTTGATCCTGAACTACAACGGTGAAGACTTTCCGCTCGTACCATCGACCGGAAGCACTATCATGAACCGCAGGGTAGAATTCAGGGTCGCATCAGATGAAGATGAAGACATGGAACAGCCCACCCCTGTGACTAAAAAAAACGGTAATTCTAAAGGTGGATTTTAGGTCTGATCATTTACCCCTTTCAAGCTCGCACACACCAGGCAGTCTTTTTTATCCGTCAAATTAATATTGGCGACACCGGGCTGCCCGGTGTCAATCGCAGTTTGCAGTTCCGCTTGGGTGAGGTGTTCCAAACTGATTTTTGCCCGCCGGAACATGACATTTTAGTAGTGTCATCTTTTGAGTGACAGGTTATAATTGAAATGAATAGTTTCAAATTATTGCCTATGCATTTCATCGTTCCTTGAAAATGACAGCGTTTTCCGAACAAATCGACAAATTCGTTGGCGCAGCATGTTGTCCCACCGTTCAACGTGGCAGGTTTCGCCTGCATTGACCAAACATTCTGGGTGGATGAGTTGACGCTTGCCACAGGGGCTACCACGTAGGGCCGCCCCTACAGAAACCGCAACGCCAAATGCCTCACCTCCAATGCCACATTTCCCGGCTCATCAAACAGGAAAAAGACGAACACCGTTGCCCGCCCTTCCTTGCACAGCGCCAGCATCTTGCAGGCAGGCTGGTCGGAAAAACCCGGTTTCGGGGTGAAAAAATAGGTCATGCCCCAGTCGGCATTGAAGTCCCGCAGCAGCACCTCCTGTTCGGGCCGGATGGCGGAGATGACGGCATCGTCGGCATTGGATGCGATGGTGGTCAGCGCCCGGAAGGTGGCGAGGTGCGGGTTCACGGAGGCCGGGTCGTCCTCGTCCCAGGGCAGGATGAAGTAGCGGATTTGCAAATCCTCCTTCCGGGAACGGATGGCGAACTGGCAGTTGAGGTACTCGTTTTCCGGCAGTTCGATATCCCGGTAGCCGGCATCCAGCGGCTCGAAAAACTCAATGGCCGCACGGGAAAGCAGTTGGTTGAAATGCGCAGGCACATCCAACTTTTGCGCCCAAAGACAGGCAGGCATCAGCACGAAAACCACCATTTTCAAACAAACAAAAGTAAATGACCGCATGACGTGAAAGTTTGCGTTGCAAATTGCAAATTTGGTCTGAAAATCTCTGCAAATATGTTGGCGTGTTGGCTCCAATGCAAAAGCTACATTGCCAAACAACCCAAATCCTCCTGTCTTGAAAAATCGCCACTTGTCCCCCGTCCCTTCAGCCACGCTCAACGTCCAGCACGAGTCCCGGCGGCTGCTGGCCTGCACGGTGCGTGTTTTCGGGCTTCACCGGCTCGACCTCGCCATGCAGGTCGTGGAAAAAACCTTCGAAGAAGCCGCCGCCCAAGCCTGGTTCCGCATCCCGCCCGACCCGCCTGCGTTCCACCTGGCATTGGCGAAGCAAAAAACGCACGATGCCATCCGCCAGCAGGGCCTGTCCGGGCGCTTGTCGAAGGAGGTGTCGCTCGCCGTCGAAGGCGGGCACAACATGGAGGAAGTACTTCAAAAAATCTTCTCCGAAACGGAAGTGGGGCACAGCCGCCTGGCGCTGCTGTTCGCCTGCTGCCACCCGGCGCTGCCGCTGCGCCTGCGCATGGCGCTCCTGCTCCGCACCATGTACACCTTCTCCGAAAAGGACATCCAGCACTTCCGCCACTCCGACGACCTGGCATTGTTGAAAGAACTGGAAACCGCCCCCGACCTGCTGCTGCAAAACGGGGTGCTGGTCAACGTGCCGTCGCCCCGCAACTTCCCGCCCCGGTTCGAGGCGCTGCTGGAAACGGTGTGGCACCTGTTTTTCGAGGGCTTCGACCACAGCGAAAAAACCGTATTCGCCCGCCGGGCCATCTGCGATGCGGCGTTCCGGTTGGGCAGTTCGCTGCTCGAACACCCGGCCACCGACCTGCCGCCCACCTACGCCCTGATGTCGGTGCTGTGCATGTTTTCCGCCCGCTTCGATGTCCGCCGGGGCAGGCCCTCGTCCTTTCTGTTTTTGGATGAAAAAAACCGGGCGAAGTGGAACCCCGCCCTTATCGACCGGGGCGTGGCGTACTATGAAAAAGCTGGCGAGACCGACCGCAACAGCGAGTACCACCTGCTCGCCCAGGTGCTCATGGAGCACACGCTGGCCCCGCACCCCCGTTTCACCAACTGGAACCGCATCCTCGACCTCTACAACATCCTGCTGCACGTCCGTCCCACATACCACAACCACCTGTGCTACGCCTGGTCGTTGGCAAAAAACCAACAACCCAGCGCCGCCATCCAGCACCTGTTTTCCGTGCCGACTTTCTCTGGACACCTGCTCGAAGACTGGCAGACCAATGCCCTGCTGGGCGATTTTTACCGCCAGGCCAAAAACCTGCGGGAAGCCATCAGCTTCTACCGCAGCGCCCTGCAAAAAGCACCGACCGCTGCCTTGCAACGGATGCTCCAAAAAAAAATCCTGTCGTTGGAAACCGGGAAAATGAAGAAGAAAAAACGGAAGTTTTAACGATGAACTATGAACGGTGAATGATGAATAATTCTAAAGGCGTTCGTCATTCACCGTTCATAGTTCATCGTTAGTTACTTCGGTATTTTCAAGTCGTAAACCTTCCGTTTGGTGTTCGTGAGTTTGTAGTCCCGCAGCCAGGGGTTGTAGATTTTCAGCATCCGGTAGCTGGTGCCGAACTGTTGGGCGAAGTCGCCGAGGCTGGCAATCGACGTATCGACGGTGACGAGGGCGAAGTCGTCGAGCGGAGGGTACATCTGCTCGTCGTGGAGGTCAAAGCCGAACTTTTCAGGGTGTTCCATCACCTGCTTGATGGCCACCACCCGGAAGAGGTAGCGGTTGGTTTCATCGCTCAGGTTCAGGTCGTAGAAGTTGGTGGACTTCTGGTTTTCCATCTCCTTTGACAGGCCGTAGGCACCCATGTTGTAGGCCGCCGCCACCGATGCCCAGGTGCCGAAGCGTTCCTTGTATTTTTTTAGGTACTGGCAGGCCGCACGGGTCGATTTTTCCAGGTGGAGCCGCTCGTCCACCTCCTTGCCGACCTCCAGCCCGTACTCCCCCGCCGTGCCCTCCATGAACTGCCAGATGCCCTTCGCCCCGGAGGAAGAAGTGGCGTTGCGCAGGTCGCTCTCGGCCACGGCCATGTACTTGAAATCATCGGGCACACCGTTTTCCTTCAGTATTTTCTCCATCACCGGGAAGAAGCGGGCGCTGTTTTTCAGGTTCAAAATCGTGTGGGAGTGGCGGTACGAGTTGACAATCAGCTCCCGCTCCAGCCGCTCCCGCACGTCGAAGTTCTCGACCGGAATGCGCTCCCCGGCGAACCAGTATTCGTCCGTCGGGCCGACGTGCGGAATGTTGAAGTAGGCTTCCGGGCCGCCGCCGTTCACGGGCGTTTCGGTGTAGGAAGTGAAAATGGCAACCGACGCAATGGCAGCGAGCGCTACGAGGTAATATTTCACGGAATTTTTCATGTTGTTGGAATTGGATGGGTGATACTGGCGAGTTACTGTTTCGGTTTTTTGAAAATGGGCACGGTGGAGCAAGGCTCCCCGAACATGATGCTTTGGGCGTGGGGTTGCAGCTTGCGGGTCAGTTCGACGTAGGCGGAGGGCGGCACGGGCTTGTCGCTGCAACCTTTCACCACTACCCGCTGGCCAGCGTATCGCGCAACATCCACTTCATTGAGGGCTTTTTGGAAAATATGCTTGTAAAATTCCTCTGCCGTGCCCTGGAAAATATCGGCGGCGAACGGTGCAGCGCACACCGCCACGAGCATGTACGCCCAGGTGGGGATGATGGCATCCGCCGAACAAAACACCGCGAGATTTTTGCCTTCGTACTGCGCCCAGTCATGCACGGCCAGCGCTTCCCGGAAGTCTTTTTCCTTTAAAATCAGCCCCATGAACAGGAAGTCCTTGAGGTCGAAAAGCGCCATTTCTTCCTTCGGAAAATAGTCCTCCAGCCGCAGCGTCACTAATCCGCTGCCCGCTACCCGGTTCACCAAAGGTTGTTCGATGTTTTGCATGGATTGAATTGATTAGTTTTGGAATTATTGAGTTGGCAATTGAAATTCCGTCTCCGAATAATTGCCGTTTACAAAAATTGTGTAGTTGTTGATTAAATGTTGTTTTACTTTCATTGTCACTTTTGGCTGCTCGTCTTCTTCTTGGTCAGAGAACAAATCTACCCGTTTAATTTTTTCTACGGGTTTGTCCTCATTCAGGTGATCGTCAAGTGTCTGCGTACCGTTCTGGAAACGATTGAGCATTACTTTCATTGATTCACTGCCAATGTCGATACCTATCCAGTTGCGATGAAGTTCATCTGCTGCGACCAAGGTTGTTCCGGAGCCGGCAAAACAGTCCATGACCAAATCGCCTTTGTTGGATGAAGCAAGGATAATCCGCTTCAACATTTCAATGTTTTTTTCAGTCGGATAGCCTGTCGTTTGCGTGTTTTGGTTATTTACGTCCAAATAGTCAAGCCAAATGTCCTGCATTGAAATGCCGTTACTTTCGTCCAAATAAACTTTACGTCTTGGATTGCCGTTTTTGCTCCAATAAATTTCTCCTTTGCGGTCCAATTCGTCTAATTTGTCAGGTGTGAATTGCCAATGTTTGCCTTCCGGTGGCATCATTCCCCGCCATATTGTTCCTGTTGTTCCATTCCTTGTCCCCGGGGCGTGAATAGGCACTCTCTTGTGTCGTCTGCCGGTTTCTACTTCAATAAATGGATACTCTTTCAAAATTTTTTCATCGGTCCACTGGTCGTATTGCTTGTTCCATACTGTGTTTGTTGATTTGGTATAAAACAAAATATAGTCGGAAATATTACCGAACGAGTTTTTGGTGAAGTTTTTTGATTTGCATTTTTTTCGGGTAATCATGCTGCGGAAATTTACAGCACCAAAAATTTCATCCATTAAAATCTTGATGTTAAAAACCATCTTATTGTCAAGATGAACATAAATAGAGCCGTCATCAGCTAATAGCTCTTTCATAAGTAAAATGCGTTCCCGCATAAAACTTAGATACGCTTCTCCTGTCAATAAGTCGGTATAAGCATCTTGTTGTTTTCGTGTCTGAAAAACACTGTTCGTTGCGTATGGCGGGTCAATATAAATCAGTCGCACTTTCCCTTTGATGGATTCGTCATTCAATAAATCCCTCATCACCACAAGATTATCACCAAAGTACAAACGGTTGGGAGTGTTCCCATTTTGCCAAATGGGGTGAAAAGCAAAGTGTTCATTTTGGGAATTGCCGATATGCAACTCACCATTCCATTTTGTCTTTGGTATGCCGGTTGCCATGTTTTACAATTTAGAGTTTAACCATTCTTTGGTAATCCTTTCCGTTACCATTCTCAAAGTCAATACCATGATTTTTCCTTTCCAACTTTCCTCCAAAGTTGAGTAGTCGTTCCACATTGAACCGAGTAATAGTCCGGGGCCATCGTTTATGAAAATAAGTTTTGTGTTAAGTCCCATTTCCCTGGTATAACCAAGAAACTCATTTGCACAGTTAGCGTATCCGCCCGTTCTGTCGTCTTCCTGCGCCCCGCCTCTGTCGGAATCGTATCGAGCCAAACCAATGGCAAGTACATTTTCTTCGTCTTTAATTGCGAAGTCAATTGGCCGGTTTGGGTTGGGGTAATTTTCAAAAACTTCCTTCATCAAAATGTCCTTGCCTGCCCGCTCCGGCCCGATTATTTGAAGTTTTGGAAAATTGCTTCGGAATAATTCAAAAAACCGCTCGGTTAAATCATATCCCTTTTTGCCCCTGTCTTTATATTCCCAAAGCAAGGCGCACATTACCTCGTCCCTTAACGGCCTGCCGCTAAATGCTTTTTGAACTTCGGTAATTGGCCTGAACTTACTGTTGAACTCTTTCTCAAATTCTGCTGCCTTTGTTTTCCGCTTCGTCATTTCAACGGGCAAGACCGGGCAAACATAGCGCTTGAAAACCCTGAGAAGTTGAACCCTCATCCAGGGTTCGGATACTTCTGCTATTTCGAGGAAAAGCCGGGAAGATGATTCGGAGGATTTCACAAGCTGTCCGAATAAAACCAAAACTGGTTTGTACAGGTTGCAGGCATCTTTCAGGATGTCGGGGTAATACTCGCCACCAGCCAATGTGATCCAGTTGGAAGCGTCTTTTTTATAATCCGCAAATGAACCTTGCATTGCTTTTTTCATTATTGCGATATCTAAAAAATATAGTCCGGCGATAGGCGAACAGCCCTCAATTCTCCATTTTCAATTTTCCATTTCTCCAACTCCTCCCGTCACCACCTCTTCAATCGGTGCCCGTTCGCCGATCTCAGTGTCCGGGTCTTTGAAATCTTTCGGCCTCGGCAGGTCGCTCAGGTTCCGCAGGCCGAAGTAGTCCATGAACTTGATACTGGTGCCGTAGAGCAGCGGTCGGCCCGGCCCGTCGCTGCGGCCGGTAATGGAAACAAGTTCTTTTTCCAGAAGTTTTTGCAGGGAGTAGTCGCTGCTCACACCCCTGATTTGCTCGATCTCGGTTTTCGACACCGGCTGCTTGTACGCTATGACGGCCAGCGTCTCGATGGCGGCCTGCGAGAGCCGCTTTTTGGTGGTCTGCTTCAGCCAGGTACCAACGACGGGGTGGTAGGCTCCCTTCGTCATGAAGTGCAGGCCACCTGCGATTTCCACCAGTTCAATGGCGAAGTCGTCGGCAGCGTAGCGGGCCTTCACTTGGTTGACAGCAGCAGCGATGTCCTCCTCCGAAAACTCTGTCCCGAAGGTTTCATCCAAGCACTGCCGGATGTCTTCGTGCGAAACGGGCGTGTCCGTTGCGAACACCAGGGCTTCGATATGTTGGGCTAATTTTTCCAAGGAATGAAGGATTGTGGGATTGAAGGATTCAAGACTTCGGAGGGCAAAAATAGGTAAAAAATCGGGGCGATGCACCCTCAGTTTTGCGGTTTCAGGTGCCCGCAGGCTTGCTCCATCTGGTCTAAAAACAGACGGTTGGTGGTCAAAGCTGCGAAGGTTTCCTGGTTGTGTTCGAGGTTGTAGGCGGGTTTGGTGCCCTGAAAATAAATGTCGGCCAGCGCCTTCACGCCGTTGAATTCAAAGGCGGTTTTCATAAAACAAGCCGTCATGCCGGGCGGTGCGCCGGGGTGGAGGCGGTCGTGTACGGTGGCGGCCCGCTGCTTGTAAACCTCGATTTGCCGCTCCGACGGGCGGCTGAACAAAATCTGGTTTACCTCGGGCCGGGCCGGCGAGTAGCGCACGGTGAACTCGTCGCCGGGTTCGAGCGGCATGCTGTTGGCCAGCAAAATCAGGGTCTCCGATTGGAGGAGCGACGGTGATGTGACGCTTTGGTTCCCGGCCACGAACTGGTAGGAAATGTCCGGCTTTGAGGCCCCGGTTTTCAGGCTGATTTTGCCGATGGTTTCCCGGCTGTTTTTGGCCAGCATTTCTTCGATTCTGGTCGCCGGGCTTTTTTTTGCCTGCTGCTGCCAGAAGACGAAGGCCGTGACCAGCAACGCCATCACCCCGATGGAAATCAGCAGTTGTTTGAAAAACTTGCGTTCCAGGGCATTCCTGGCCCGGTTCCTCGGCGTGTCGGCCTGCTTGTCGATGTTGAAAAAATAGAACATTTCGCCGCCCCGCCGTTCCAGTTTGATGTGGCAGAGTTCGTCTTCGATGAAAAACGTGTACTCCTTCGAGTCGAACACCTTGAAGTCGATGGTAGTGATTTTTGAACCGATATAAATGAGCAGGTGGCCCGTCTTGGGGCCATGAAACAGGCCGACAGGATAGTTTCTGCCCCCGCCGGCGACGTATACCCAGGTGTAGTGGTTCAAAAGCGTGGAAGGTTTTTTCGCTGAAAAGTGAGCCACAAAGGTAACGTGTCCGATGGTTGAAAGAAACATGCAGCCGGGCACGATTTTGACTTAAAACCCGGCGGCAGGGAAGCACGGCCAGCACCTCTATCTTTCAGTTAAATGTCTGTTAAATGAGCCAAAGGCGGTTTCCAAGTGTTAAATTTGTCAAGTTTGTACGTTGGCAGGGAAGCAAAACTACCGGCTAACTTTGGGGCAATATTCTGAACATGAATAAAAAAGCTATCTGGCTAATCATCGGTTTAATGAGCGCAGCCCTCGTCGGCATAGCGGGGATGCAGGTAAAGTGGATCGTGGATTCGCTCGGGGCCAATGAAGAACAGTTCAACAACCGCGTGTTTGAAGCCCTGAACGGGGTGGTGGACAAACTGGAATACCAGGAAAACGTGGAAGCCCTGCGCCACGTGGACAACGGCTTTGCCCAGGAATATTACGAAGAAGATTTGCGCCAGCGGATAGAAACAGGTGAGTTTGATGTATCGGTAAATCCGGCTGATGCCAAAGACGGCCACATCCACCTGACCAAACAAGAGTTGATCCAATTATCGCTGACCTCCAATACCTGCAATTGCTCCAACTGCCGGGCCGAAAAAGCCCGGATGCTCACCCAACTCGTCAGCTACACGAAGGGACTGGATTTCGCTCCCATCGTTGACCGCATCGAACTGGAGCACTTGAGCATGTTTTTAAAACAGGAATTGCAGAACAAAGGCATCAAAATCCCCTACCGCTATGGGGTTTTCGACAACCGCAAAAGCAGTTTTGTCATCGCCGATGGCCGCTACATGGTGGAGGACAGCCACTCGCAGCCGACGCTGGAAGGCTACAAAAACCTGAACAACAGCGAGTACCGTGTCAACCTGTTCCAGCAGGACGTGGAGTCGCCGGGGATGCTGATGGTTTTTTTTCCGAACAAGGGCAGTTTTATCTGGAGTTCGGTGCTGAAAACGCTGCTCGGATCCATCCTTTTCATGGGCATCATCCTGTTTTGTTTTGTGTACACGATTTCCGTGATTTTCCGCCAGAAAAAACTCTCGGAGATGAAGAACGACTTCATCAACAACATGACGCACGAGTTCAAGACGCCCATCGCCACCATCTCGCTCGCTTCCGACAGCATTTCCAGCCCAATGGTCATCCATTCGCCCGACAAGATCCGCCGCTTCACCGACATCATCCGGCAGGAGAACAAACGCATGAACAACCAGGTGGAAAAAGTGCTGCAAATGGCACAAATCGACCGGCAGGATTACACGTTGAAACTCACCGATGTGAACCTCCACGATGTCATCACACAGGCCATCGGGTACATCACCCTGCAAGTGGAAAAACGGGACGGTACCGTGACCGCTGACCTGCAAGCCACGCAGCCCGTCGTGCAGGGCGACATGACGCATATCTCCAACATTATCAACAACTTATTGGACAACGCCAACAAGTATTCCCCCGAGAAACCGGAAATTTCCGTGACGACACGCAATGTGCCGGGGGGTGCCGAAGTTATAGTCAGCGACAAGGGAATCGGGATGACGAAAGAGGCCCGGAAGCATATTTTTGAAAAATTTTACCGGGTGCATACCGGCAACCTTCACGATGTGAAGGGCTTCGGCCTCGGCCTCAGCTACGTGAAAGCGATGATGGACACCCACAAGGGCAAGGTGGACGTGAAAAGTGAACTGGGAAAGGGGAGTAGTTTCATTTTGTTTTTTCCGTCCAACACTGAATCCTGATTAGCAACGAAACAACAATTCAAAAACCCACTGATAAAATGACTGATACCACACGTGGAAACATACTTCTGGTTGAAGATGACCAAAATTTCGGGGACGTGCTGCGCTCTTACCTCGAAATGAACGATTACGAAGTCACACTTGCCATTGACGGCATCAAAGGCATGGAAAGTTACCACCAGGGCAACTTCGACCTGTGCATTCTCGACGTGATGATGCCCCGCAAGGACGGCTTCACCGTCGCACGGGAAATCAGGGAAAAAGACCAAACCATCCCCATCATTTTCCTCACCGCCAAAACGCTCAAGGACGACGTGTTGCAGGGCTTCAAAATCGGGGCGGACGATTACATCACCAAGCCGTTCAACTCCGAGGAACTGCTCTTCCGCATCGGTGCCATCCTCAAACGCACCAAGCCGAAGGAAGCGCCCAAGGAAGAAGCACGGGAATATTTCATCGGCAGGTACCACTTCAACTACCCTGTCCGCATCCTCACTTTCGACAAAAACGGCGTGGGCAGCCCTCAGTACAAACTTTCCCCGAAGGAGTCGCAATTGCTAAAAATGTTCGCCCTGAAAATGAACGATGTGCTCACCCGCTCCGAAGCCCTCACCAAAATCTGGGGCGAAGACAACTACTTCACCGCCCGCAGCATGGACGTGTTCGTAACCAAACTGCGCAAGTACCTCGCCGATGACGACAACCTCGAAATCGTCAACATTCACGGCAACGGTTTCCAGTTGTTGGAGAAGGACAAAGTGCAGTAGCGGGTCTTGAGGTATGGAGGTATGGAGGTATGAAAAAAGCCCTTCGGTAAACTTTGTGGTTCGCCGAAGGGCTTTTTTCGCTCCATCCCTCATCCCTCACCCCTCATCCCTCCATGCTCCTTC
>JACRAN010000088.1 GCA_016234735.1 Bacteroidota bacterium
CGAAAAAAATAAAAATGGCCACTGCGAAAAACTTGTAGGTGGCCCGCTGAGTCTTCGTCGGCTTGAAATTGATGACCCGCTCAACCGTCAGCAGGTCTTTGCCTGCTGGCTTGAAAAACTTGTTTGGGAGCTGGTTGTACTGGCCGATGTAGTATAGCACGATGCCGCACATCAGCACGAATGCCAGCATCCCCAGTACGCTCCAAAGCACCACCGGCGAGGTAGGCGTGTTGCCAGCGGCAGGGTCGTAGGGCCAGTTGTGGGTGTAGCTGAAATTGCTCCCCGGCCGCTCGACGGCGCAAACCCAGGCCCCCCAGAAGAAGAAAGAGGCCATGTTTTCAACCTCCAGTCTGTCAGTGATGTAATCTTTTGGAGGGAACGACCCTTCGGGGTTGTTGTCAATGAACAAGTCGGTGTAATATTTTTTCAGGTTTCCCAATGCGTAGGTTTGGGCATCCGACAGGATGACGATGTTCTCCGCCTCGTTGTATTTGTTCGTCTTCAGTTCCGTCTTGATGTTTTCCCCGATTATTTTCAATTCCATGTCCGAGGCATCCCGGCCATTCTCTTTTTTAAATGTTTCGACATGGTACTCGTTCATGGCGACCGTCATCTGGTGCAATGCTTCGGCGGTGAAATCCGGGCCTCGCTGCGCCCCGTCGCCCATGAAAGAACCATACTCCATCAACGCGTATTTGTGAAAAACCTTCTGCCCGTTTTCGATGGTTGTTTTGTCCATCAGCACCTCGCCGGATGCTGCCTTGAAGCCCGTCATGGGCGGCGCATCGTTGTAGGTCTGGTAACCAATCATGCCGACCCCGGCCACACTGATAATCAAAATGAACAATAGTGGCTGCCACCAATTCTTGGTGTTCATGAAGTAGCTGATGCTTTTGGTGCCATTAGCCGAGGGTTCTAGTTCTTCTTTCATTTTGAATTTTTTTCTAAATAAAGCCGGACGGAACATTGCCCTGCCGACATTTATCCTAAGTGATGGGAATATAATTAAGAGTATTTTGTCTTAATTAGGGGCAAAAAAAACCTACGCACTCAGGCGCAGTCTTTCGTCGCTCACCTTGGCACCCATTTCTGCCAAAGAGGTAATTTCAAACTCGTGCTTCATCGCCTTTTTTGCCACTTTCCAGAAGTCATGCACCGGGCACGGCGCAAATTCCCCACAGCCGGGCAGCCCCAGGAGGCATTTGTCAAAAAAATCCTCTCCTTCAAGGATTTTGACGATGTCGATGAGAAAGATATCCTCTGCCGGTTTGTTCAAGGCGATGCCGCCATTGGGTCCCCGGTACGATTCCAGGATGCCGTGTTGGGTAAGCGTTTGAAAAGTTTTTGTCAAAAAATGGAAGGAGATATCCAGCCTCTCTGAAATCTCCCCGATGCTCACGAAACCCGTCCGGTCTTTTTGGGAGGCGAGGTACATCAAGGCTCTAAGGCAATAAACAGTGGCTTTTGAAAGAACTTTCACTCTGGTAAATAAGATTTAAGAGTATTTTGTCACAAATGAACGCGTTTTTTTTCAAAGTTGTCAACTCTTGAGCGGATTTTTCAAATATAAAACTGGAAAAAAATGAAGGAATGCCTAAAAACACTTGAAAATATTGCTTTTGCGGCCACGCTGATTGTGCTGTGTGGGTGTTCCAGTTCCAGTCGCATGGTCACATCGGAGAAAAAAAACTCCTTTCACTCCACCCTGAACACTACGTAGGCCACCTCTTTCCCATTGTCATCGGTGTCGTTCATGCGGAAATCGTAACTGCCTTTTTGGTTGGGGGCAGTGTAGGTCAGCGTCCCTGTGGTGCGTTTGTTCAGGTACTGGTAGGTGAGGTCGTACCCGTCGTTCTTCGCTTCGCTGCCGTGCTCGATGTTGGCGGGGAGGATGCCCACCCAGGCATTGGCGGCGTAGTTGGCAGAGGCGGTGAAGTGTACCGTGATGGATTCGCCCGGCGCAAAAACGGTTTTGTCCAATTTCAGGCTTGCCTCACCGCCACTACCAGCCGCAGTGCCCACCGAAAAAACTACGGAGGCTACTTCTTTTCCGTTGTCGTCAGTGTCGTTCATACGGAAGTCGTAGCTGCCAGCCTGGTTGGGGGCGGTGAAGGTCAGTGTCCCCGAGGTACGTTTGTTCAGGTACTGGTAGGCCATGTCGTAGCCATCGTTGTTCGCTTCGCTGCCGTGCTCGATGTTGGCGGGGAGCATGCCCACCCAGGCGTTGGCGGCGAAGGTGCCGGGGGCGGTGAAATGCACCGTGATGGCTTCGCCGGGAGCAAAGCTGTTTTTATCCAGCCACAGCTTGGATTCTCCGGTGCTTGCCCCGCCAGCGTTGCTTCCCGTAGCGATGTACTCCAAAATCCGCTCCCGCAATTGGGTGGCGCCTTCCAGGGTTTTGTTGGTGCTCACGGAGATGTTGACATTGACGACCGAGCCGCACCAGTCGCAGAAAACCGCAACCGTGTATTCTTGGTTGCCGCCGAAACAAAGCTCCTCGCCCTCCTGGGTGGTTATGGCGAGGTTGTTTTTGGCAAATGCCTCTGCGGCCCGTTTGGCGCAGGTTTTTCGGTCCACGTTTTCGATAAAATTCTGCGTCGCCGAGAGCCAGGGGGCCTGGCAAAAGGAAGGCACGGCAAGGCTTAAAATCGTCAGTAATATGGTTGCTGCGGAAAGGAGAGTTTTCATGGAAGGGAAATTTTAAAATGATGAGGATTGGTTCATCAAAAGTACAAACTGCCCTGCAACTTTCTCTATATCAGTGAGAAAAATCAGCACATCCTGCTTGCCGGGCACACTCTCGTGAGCGTAGTCTTGACCGTTCCACCCGGCAGCGTTGGTTCTTTGAACCTGGCTAAAAAAACGGGAGGCTGTATCAATAAACATCAGTCATCCCATGTTTTTTGATACAGCCTCAACCCCACAAATCAGACATCAATTCATAAAAGCCGCTTCCACGTCCGACACATCGCCGGTGGCTGCCCACGACGCCGCTTTGCCCTCTGTGTTGAATTTCCAGGTGACGTGGATGAGGGTGTCGTAGGTTTTGCCGGTGGGAATCACTTTGGCGGCGATACGGATGTCGTTCATCACTTCATGGCCAGATTCCCGGAAATTGGAAGGCTGAAAAGAAGTGATTTGTACGTTTTCCGCGACCAGCCCGAAGAACCGGCCCACACCGGCCTTGCCATGAAACGTGCCGGAAAAAGGAATGATGGCGGAATCCCCCACGTGCGACCAAACGGCATCGTCGGCGAAGGTGGCGATGATGCCGGGGATGTCGCCCTGCCCGAAGCGGGCGTAGTTGTCGTGGACGGTTTGGAGGTTGGCGGATTTCATGAAAGCCGCCTCAGCCTGCGGAAGTTGGTCTTCAACGGCATCGCCGTTGAAGGTGAGCGGATGGCCCGCACCGTCAAACGTCCAACTCATCACGAGGTCGTAGCCAAAGGGCTTGCCAGTGTGGATTGCCACACCTTCAAAGCGGCAGTCGTTGACCACCTTGCCGCCTTCGATGCGGAAATTGGAAGGCTGGAACACCGTCACTTGCGCATTTGAACCGATGGCTTGGAAAAACCCGCCAATATTGGCCAATCCCTCGCGCCTACCGCTCCAAGGGAGATTGCCGTTGCTTTCAAAAACGGCATTTTCAGGGAGCCGACCCATGATACCTGGGATGTCGCCCTGCCCGAAGCAGGCGTAGATGTCCTGCACGGTTTGGACTTTTGTACTTTGCGCCGTAGGGGCTCCCATCGTGGAAACCATGAGGGTGGAAAAAGGAATGATTTTCATCTGGTTGAATTTTTTTTGATGATGATAAATAGTTTGAAAAAAGGAATTTTGGGGCGGTCCGGTCAGCCGCCCATGGCTTTTGCCAGCCCTTTTTGAAGCTCCTCTGCGTTCATCACCGGCTGGAATTCCACCCTGGCATCGAAGTTGGAAAACAACGGTTCGGCGATGTACGGAATGTCGGAAGTGTCTTTCAGGTCGAAGAAAATAAAGACCGTCCGGGTTCCGCCATCGGCGGTAAAATAGGCAGCTTCGGGATGGGTCTTCGCCATCAGGGCTTCCATGATTTTTGGCAGGGTGCCGTTGTGGATGGCGGCGTTCGACGCTTTTACTTCAAGCGAAAATTTGAGCATTGTACGCATGGTTGGATTGTTTTAAATAGGTGAAAAATCAAGTTTGAAAGCATGGTTTTTAGGATAAAAAAAGCTGCTGGCAGCCTTTGGAAGTTGCCGCCAGCAACCAAAGTCCTCGTTGCTTGTAGGCAATTGCAGCGCCTTCCTATAAGGTCTCAACTGTTGAGCATCCGCGGGCCGTCTGCCCCACTGGCAATTATTTTTGCTTCTGAAAATCATCCAGCGTCCGGGCGAAGGTGATTTTGCCGTCCGCTACCTTGAAATAGTGGGTGAGGGTGGAAGTATAGTTTTTGCCGGAGGGGACGTAGTTGTATTCGACATCGATGAGGACGAACACATCGTCGCCGTCCGCCACGAAACGGGTCGGTTGAAACTTGGCGTACTTGAATTTTGCGCCAACTTCCTGGAAAAACTGGCCGAGTTCCGCTTTGCCGCTGAACATACGGGCTTTCGAGTCGAACCCCCGTTCGTTGATGTCGAACACGGCCTTGTCGTCGCACAGGGCCAACACGCCTTCGATGTCGCCTTTCCCGAATTTTTCGTATGCCGCCATCACGGTCTGGGCGGCGGGGTTCAGCATCGAGGCGTAGCCGATTTGCACCAGCGGTTCGCCGTTGTTGGTGATGGAGTGGCTGACACACTTGCCTTCAGCGTTGAGTTCCACCACGTCGGAGTCGGTGAATTTGATGGCTTTCCCCGTCGGCGGGATGCCCATGAACGTGCTGGTGTGTGTGCCTGTGATGTCGATGCGCAGCAGGTAGCGGTTGTTGCCTGCCGGGGCGATGTCGGTGATGTTCAGCTTGAAATCAGGGAACCCGGTGGTGAACTGCTTGTACAGTTCGATGGCATTTTGTACGCCAACGGTCGGTGTCGGGGCGACGTTGACATCGGTGTAGTTTTCGGCGCACAGAGCGGCGAAGGCATCGAAGTCACGCTGGTTGAGCGCTTCGTAGGCGGCCCGGATGTTGGCTTCTTGCTTGGCAGTGGCCGGGTCGCCCGGCTGTGTGCAGGCGAAGAGGGAAACGAGGAGAAAAAATGCAAATGCTTTCATTGTTTTTAAATGTTTTTAATGATTAGTGAATAGTTTGATGATTGGAAAATTGAGGTAACGAGAGGTTTTTGGGAAAGAAATTGAAGCAGCTACTGAAAACAAGTTCCTGCATCATTCCAATCCAAAAAAGCCTACTCGGTAGCT
Organism: Bacteroidota bacterium; assembly: GCA_016234735.1. GTDB lineage: Bacteria > Bacteroidota > Bacteroidia > Chitinophagales > Saprospiraceae > UBA6168. Next base: position 5,335 of record JACRAN010000088.1, read on the forward strand.
ACCACCGGCACGGAATTGTGGAACTGAACAATGACCCAGTTCCCATTTCTTTTTTCCAATACACCGGTTAATCGTTGATTTGGAATTTGAGCTTGTTGACCACCAAAAAGAAGATCCCAATCCCAAATTTCAGAAAACCAAGCCACCTCACCCGAAGGATTTATTTTGATGCTTTGGTCTCTTACTGTGATTTTCATGTTTTCCAAAGCAGGAATCATTTGCGCTACAGCGGATTCAAATTCTTCCCAGCCTTTAAAAATTTCCGTGGCGTCTGTGCCATAATTCACCATGTCGCTATCGTGGGCCATAATTTTGGAAAGCAAAGCCATGTCCTCTGTTTCCCAGAATGTTTCAAAATTGTCCACTACCAATTTGACAGCAGCCATTTCAGATGCAGTATCAATTTTTTGCTCACATCCGCAGATGCTCATGCACACAATTGGGCAAAATAGGATGATATTTAAGCTAATTTTTTTCATGATACTTTTTTTGGTTGATGAAAAATAGAAATGGTTTTCTGGGGTCAAAACTGTTAATTCAGCAAGCCCAACTGCCGCATCAGCGCCCCGGAATCCTGGTAGTTGTGGATGGACTTCAGCTTGCCGTTTTCCCAGGTCTGAAACTCCGCAACGGCGAGGCTCACCGATTTTCCGGTCGGGGGCACCACGCCTGCGGGCGTGTGCAGCTCGCCGGTGTGGGTGCCGGTGGCCGTGAATTCCACCGCTACCTTGTTGCCATTGAAGACGAAGCTGTCATGTCGGAGGCGCATGTCGGGGAACGCCATTTTGAAGCCCTGCATGAACTGGTTGAACTCAGCCTTGCCCCGAAGGGTGGCACCGAAGGCGTAGGCTTCCACCACCACGTCGTCCGCTGCCATGCCGAGGGTTTTTTCAAACTCGTTGTTTGAGAAGCTGTCGTGGAGGTCACGGACTGATTTTTCGATTGAATTTTCCATTAGTTAAAATCATTTTAAAGGTTAAACCCGGAAGCCGGGTTGGAAGGTGTTAAACCGACATGGCGGGTCTCGCCTGTCACATTTCGACACCTTTCGCATCTACTCCCTTGATAAATTTAATGACCCCGTCCATCCATACCTGCTGGTCGTCCCACATGCACATGTGGCTGCCGTTGGGGCAGAGCAGGTAGCTGCCGTTTTTCACCTGGGTGCCCATCCATTTCATGTGCTCCGGGTCCATCGAGTCGTTCGTGGCGCCGACGGTGAGGGTGGGCACGGTGATTTCAGGCAGGCGGGTTTTGATGTCCCAGTGCTCCAGGTTGCCCGACAGGCCGAACTCGCTCGGCCCCTGCATGGTGACGTACAGGCTATGGTTCATCTTGCCAAACGAGCGCATCATCGGCTCCGGCCAGCTTTCCATCGGGATGCGGCAGATGAACTGCGCATAAAAATTGGGCATGAGCAGTTCCATGTACCGGGGGTTTTCGTAATCGCCCTTCGCTTCGATAGCCCTGATTTCCTTGAGCACGGCCGGGTCAAGTTTTTTTGCCAAAACCTCTTCGGCGTACTTGGCATAGTCAGGCCCACTTGCCATCATGTCGGAGATAATCAGCCCCTTCAGGTTGGCCTGGTACTTCAGGGCGTACTCCATCGCCAGGATGCCGCCCCAGGAGTGGCCGAGCAGGTAAAAATTGTCCTTGTTCAGCCCCAGTGCCGTGCGCACCTGCTCCACCTCCTCGACGAAGCGGGGCAAGTCCCACAGCGAGGTGTCGTTCGGGTTGTCGGAGTTGCCGCAGCCAAGCTGGTCGTAGTAGATGAACTCGATGCCTTCCTGCGGAAAGAAGTTTTCCATGCACTCGAAATACTCGTGGGTGGCGCCAGGGCCGCCGTTCAGCAGCAGGAGCCTCGTGGTCGGGTTGTTGCCGAAGCGCTTCGTCCAGATATTGAACTTGCCCTTGGGCGTTTCAATCTGAACGACCTTCACGCCGCCGTTCTGTACGCCCTGCCCTTGCGGGGCGAAGTAGGATTGCAGGGTAATTCCGCCGGCAGGCGCTGCCGGTTGTGTCTGCGGCGAGGTGCAGGAAACCATGCACCATGTGGCCGATACTGCTACGAGGAAAGTCAGTTTTTTCATGTTTGCTGATTTTATGTGAAAAGTTTTTAAATGACGAGGACTTGGTTTCCCGGCTCGACTGTGGGCGCAATGAATCTGAGTGGACCGCATTTTGAAGTGCGCCTGAAAAAAAAGCAGTTTGGTAAATTGGGGGTTATTGGCACTTAACCTTCTGCCCCACCAAACCCGACGGAAACCGGGCAAGGTGCGGCAGAAGGTTCAGGTTTTCAGGTGAAATTTCAATGTTTCGGAGAATGCAGGCTCCCTACCGCATTGCCTTTCAATTGGTTGGTGAGGACGGCGGGGTCAAATTCGAGGTAGGCTTTTGAAATCAGGCCGTTCGCATCGAGGTGGAAAATGCCGATGGCCTGAAATTCTATCTTGTTGCCCGTAGCCGGGCTGCCCATGAACGGGCCGGTGTTGGTGCCAGTGACGACGACCCTCGCTGCAACCTTTCCGTCAGCGATAACGATGTCTTTGAATTCCCGGCGGATGTCGGGGAAGCCTTTTTTGAAAGCCTCCACCCTCGCTGTGGTTTCGACTTTGTTCAGCGGTTTTGTATTCCCGGTGAAATATTGCAAGGCATCGGCAGTGCAGTATTTGAAGACTTTTTCGGCATTTCCTTCGTCGAGCGCAGCAGCGTAGGCCCTGATGTTCGCCTCGATTTTGGCCTTCGGGTCAATGCCTGCCATCAGTTGCGCCTCGAACGATTTGGCATCAAACTGCACCTGGCGGTTCACGATTTTCCCGTTGGCATCCAATTGGTCGAGCACCAGGAACGACACACTGACCTTGTTGCCCGTGGGCGGGTTGCCCATCATGCTGCCGGTGTTGGTGCCTGAGTAAATACCGCTGGTCACGACGTTTTTCCCGTCCGAAACGATTTCAAGCACCTCGTGCTTCATGTCCGGGAAGGCTGCTTTTTGGCCTTGAACGATGCCCTGAAACGCCTCGATGGGCGCAGGCGCTGGCAGGAACGGGTTGGAGATTTTGAAACCCGCAGCACAGTATTGGTTCAATTTGTCAACCTGCCCGGCATCCATCGCTTTGTAAAGCTCCATGACGTTTTTTTCGGCCACTGCTTTCGGGTCGGGCAGGCCCTTCATCAGTTGGGCATTGAAAGCGGCCACGTCGAACTGGATGTCCAGGCTCGTGATTTCCCCTTTTTTGTCAAATTTCATGTACCCCAAAAACGGCAGTTCCACCCGGTTGCCGGTCGGCGGGTTGCCTTGCAGCGAGGCCGTGTTCGTGCCGGAAAAAATGGCTTTGAAAGCAGCTGATTTTTTGCCGGAAATGACTTCCAGCACCTGGTGTTTCGAGTCGGGGAAGCCAGCTACGGTGCTCGAACCGATTTGCTTATACACGGTTTTGTCCAAAACCTGGGGCGAAAATGGCAACGAAACTTTCACGTCGTCGGTCATGTAGGCAGCGGCTTTGTCGAATTCGCCAGCGTCCACTGCTGCGTAAAGATTGAGGATGGTTTGCTCATAGTTTTGAGCAAAAGATAGCTGGATGGCGAACAGCACCAGCGCAACGAGGAATGATGTTGTTTTCATTGAATAAAAGATTTTGTGATTGATGTAGAAAATTTTGTTTCGGGACAGGTGGGGCATCGCTCAAAAACCGTCGAGCGTCTCTGCGGCGGACAGCGACGACCAGAATTTTTGGTGCTTCGTGGCGCTGGCTGTTTTGGAGCGGTGATTGGAAGCGGACGCTGGCGGGACGGGCAGCACCTCGAACCTCCCATCGTTCAGCAGGTCGCCTGAAACCAGGGTGCTCTCCGCCCATTCCACCACCAGCGAGCCGGACGGGGCAATCATCAGCTTGGCACCGGCTGCAACGACGAGCGCATTCACACTGCCCGCATCGCCTTCGATGACCGGGAAGCTGCCGCTCCCCGCTGACACGTCAGGGATGTGTACGTTGTTGAACTGGTCGGGGGTGCGGTTGGTGTTCCAGTTCCCGGGGCACTGCCATTCGGTTTCCCTGCCGGGGCTGCCGCCCTTCCAGGTGGCCATGACCTGGGCCGTGGCGGCCCATTGGCTCAGGCAAATGACGAGGGTGAGTATTGTTTTCATCTTAATATTTGGTTTGAAATGATTTTGAAAAAAGTTTTCATTTGGTTTCAAGCCGTTTCCCGCAATTACGAAGCAGACAATAAATTGGATTACGGCGGCTGAAATATTTTTTTTTGAATGTCGGATTGCAGCTTGTCGGGGTGTGTTCTGAATGGGTGGGATACGTTGGAGAAGCAGGGAAATTCCTTCTCAATTGACAGCACAAAGTTGCAGGCACAGCCCCCCTGCAAATCAATCCTTCGAGTGGAAAACACGGCGGGGATGGTGAAATCCGGCCTGGAATCCGGGCTGATTTGACGTTCGTTTTTGCCCAAAAAGAAAGCCCACCCGCTTTGCAGCGGGTGGGCTTTTCATCATTTGCCGGATAAGGAATTATCCTTCGGTGGTTGCTTCGGCTGCTGCCTCCAGCTCCGCTTCGGCCTTCACAGCCGCCAGGTGTTTGGCGATTTCGGGGTCGTCCGGGATGACCTCAAAATTGATTTTGGCATCCACGTTCGGGTGGAGGTCAAGCACGGCAGTGTAGGTGCCTATCATTTTGATGTGGTCATCCTGCAACAGGACGTCCCGGCGGTCGATGTCGATGTCCAACTGGTCCCGCAGCGCCTGGGCGACCTGGATGTTGGTCACGCTGCCGAAGATTTTGCCGGAGGTGCCCGCTTTCGCCGTGAGGGTCAGTTTCTGGCCCTTCAGCTTGTCGGCAATCGCCTGGAACACGTCCAACTGTTTGTTGAGCTTCGACGTTTCCTGGCGCTTGAAGCTGCCGAGGTTGTTGCGGTTCGATTTGTTGGCCACGATGGCAAGGCCCTGCGGTATCAGGAAGTTCCTGCCGTAGCCGTCCTTGACGGTGACGATTTCGAACTTCCGGCCAACCTTTTCTATATTTTTTAAAAGAATAATGTCCATTGTTCTGCGAATTTGTGGCGGTTGGGAGTTTGTAATTGGGAATTAGGAATTGGGTATTGTTGGAATGAAAACAATCACCAATTCCTAATTCCTAATTCCTAATTCCTAATCACCAAATTAACTATTTCAACAAGTCCGTCAGATAAGGCAGCATGGCCAGGTGGCGGGCACGTTTCACTGCCGTAGCTACCCGGCGCTGGTATTTCAGCGAGTTGCCGGTGATGCGGCGTGGCAGGACTTTGCCTTGGTCGTTGACGAATTGAAGCAGAAAATCAGCGTCTTTGTAATCGATATATTTGATACCGAACTTGCGGAAGCGGCAGTATTTTTTGCGCTGTTGGCCGAGGTTCGGATTGCTTAGAAACTTGATATCGTCTCTTGATGCAGCCATGATTTTAAATTTTTTAGTTAAAAAATTTTGATGAACACCTGAGTTTCGGCCTACTCCTCCTCGTCTTTTGACGAGCCGGTAACGACTTTGCCGCCCTTGAGTTCATCCTGCCATTTTTTCAGCTTGTCCCATTCGCCCTGGGCTGCCAGGTCGGCCTGTTCGGGCCAGGTGGCGGGGTCCTGGAAGCTGAAACGGTCGCCCGCAGCGTTGAGGATGTCCTTGATTTCCTCCGGTGTCATGCTGGCCAATTTTGCAAAGGAAACGACCCCTGCGGCTTTCAGCACTTCGGCGATTTTCGGGCCGATGCCTTCCACCCGCTTGAGGTTGTCAGGTTGCACGGGCTGTGGTTTGGCGACCTTCGGCTTCGGGGGCACTGCGGCGGCTGTGACTGCTGCGGGATCGGCTACCTGTTTTGATTTCTTTTTGGTCTTGCCGATGAGTCCCTGGCGTTTGTCGTCGTTGAACTTCACCCCGTACTTGTCGAGGGCGATGGTGAGGAAGCGCAGCAGGTGTTCGTCGCGGCGCATGTTGAGTTCCAGCGAGGTAAGGTACCCGGTGGTTTCCGATTGGAATTCCACGCAGTAGTAGTACCCGGAGTGGCGCTTGTTGATTTCGTAAGCCAACTGGCGCAACCCCATCTCGTCCACATGCACGATGCTGGCCCCGCTGGTCTGGAGTTGATCGACATATTTCTGAGCTGTCGCCTTGATTTCATCGCCCGACAGAACTGGATCTACGATGAAAGTTACTTCGTAATTTCGCATACTGTTTGAAGTATTTAATTGTATCCGGCGCACCCGCCCCGACTGCTGATTTTCAAAGATTTACATTAAAAACCGGCCCCCGTCGCGCAGTGCTTTCCGAAAAGGCGGGCAAAAGTAGAAATTTTCGCCAAAAAAGGACAGCCCTGCGCAAATATTTATTTGCCTCACCTTCAATCCTACCTCCCTTCAATCCTCCAATCCTTATCTTCGCTCCATGCAAACCAAAGGCAAACTCTACCTCATCCCCTCCCCGCTGGGCGAAGATGCCATCGAAGCCATCCCGACTTACGTCGTGGAAGTGCTGCACCGCCTGACCCACCTCGTCGCCGAGCGGGCGAAGACCACCCGCCATTTCATCAAAAAAACGAACCCACCAAAACCAATTTCGGAGTACCAAATCGAGGAACTGAACGAGCACACGCCCGCTGCGGAACTGGAAAACCTGCTGCGCCCGGTGCTCGAAGGCCACGACCTCGGCATCCTCAGCGAGGCGGGCTGCCCCGGCGTCGCCGACCCCGGTGCAAAACTGGTGGAACTGGCGCACCGCCACGGCGTAGAGGTCGTGCCGCTCGTCGGCCCCTCGTCCATCCTGCTGGCGCTCATGGCTTCGGGAATGAACGGGCAAAGCTTCGCCTTCCAGGGCTACCTTTCCGCCAAGTCGCCTGCCGACGACCTCAAACGGCTGGAGCAGTTGGCTGTTCGCCTTCGGCAAACGCAGATTTTCATCGAAACGCCCTACCGGAACAAGGCCGTCATCGAGCAGGCGATGAAGGTTTTGCAGCCCGGCACACGGTTCTGCATCGCCGTCGATTTGACGCTGCCCATGCAGTTTGTGCAAACGAAAACCATTGGTGAATGGAGGAAAAATTTGCCGGAATTGGGGAAGCGGCCTGCGATTTTTTTGATTGGCTGATGCTGGCCGCAAAATTTATTGAGAAGGGCGAGACGTTGAATTGGCCAGCATTAATTTACCCAAAGGCGTCCTAATGGACGCCTTTGGGTGAAGGTCTTGAAAAATATGTCAGGTTAAAGCGAAACTCGAAATGACAATTTTTCCCAGTAATTCGGGTTTGTTTTATGTAAGTTTGTAAATCAAAATAGCCGCAATGCACATGAATTCAGTCCTGCACGTAAACATAGAATCTTTGGACGAGGCTTTCGTAAAAGACCTCAAGCGGCAGTATGGCCCCGCCGAGGTGGAGATTTCCATTCGGAAATCCCCCAAAGATTGGCTTACCGAAGCGCAATTCTGGGGGGTCATTGCCCAATTGGATTGGACAAAAGCGGACGCCCCGACTGCTGTGGCAGCACCAGCCATTAGCGCACTTGCCGCCATGTCGGTGGGCAACATCCACCAATTCCAGGATATATTATCGGAAAAATTGTGGCTGCTGGATACCCGTGCCCATGCACAGGTTTTTATGGACCAACACCCAAAAGGGCGCTTGTCGGCGGACGATTTTCTGTACGTGCGCTGTGCAGTCGTGGCAAAAGGTGCTGATTTTTTCAATAAAATCTTTCAATCACCTACTTCCATCCCACAAGACTTGACCTTTGAGCCTTTGCTCACACTGGCCTCCCGTGCTTATGAAATGAAAACGAGGCATCCATTCGTCCATGTACCAGCTTACGATTTCGAGACTTACGGGAATGAGAAAGGATGGGCATGATTTTCCGCTAAAGCATTCACTTACAATCATTTAAGCCCCTCCCACATGCACCGCAACTCGAACGAGAACGAACTTCCTCACCATCTTTATGAAATCTGGGACAAGCAGGACGAGGAGGTGTTCAAGTACGGCATCAGTTCCGACCCCATCGAAGAAGACGGTTTGTCCAAACGCATCAGGGAGCAAGTGCAAGGCTTGAACCTCGCTGCCGGATGGCTCCGTTACCTCGCCCGGATTATCATTTCCGGCATCATCAACCGCTTGGCGGCAAAAGCCATCGAAGACGAATACATGGACGCTTTTGAGGAGAAAAACGGACGGCTGCCCCGTGGGAACTTGCGGAGGAATTACAAGAAGCCATGACGTAATTTACAATGTCAACATTGACGAGGTACGAAACCTGCTCGACACCAGCCCCAATTTTAAAGTACATCAAATGGAGTACTTTGGGCTGCAAGCCGCCGACAACAAGCGTTTCCCCATTTGTCCTATCCCTTCCTTATCTTTGCTAAAAATCAGCCAATCATGAACCTTTTTTCCAACATCATGTCCGACCCAGAAATCTTGGGTGGCAAGCCCTGCGTCAAGGGTACCCGCATCAGCGTGGAACTCATCATGGACTGGTTGGGCACGGGCGGGACTTCGGAAAGCATCGCTGCGAAACATCCACTATTGACAAAGGAATTGGTGCAAGAGGCCATTCGGTATGCAGCCCGTTAAGCCACAATATGTCAAGGTGCGAAACCTGTTCGATACCATCCGTGAGCGCTGAAATTCAAACACTTACGAACATGAAAAAACAAACCATCACCGTCAAAGGCTTAACGATAGCTATTGAGCAAGTCCACGAGAAGGACTATATTTCATTGACGGACATCGCAAAACAGGACATGGAGCAACGGGCTGGCGAGCTTATCCGAAGTTGGATGAAAAACAGTGCCACGCTCGAATACTTGGAAGCATGGGAGCGTTTACACAACCCAAATTTTAAAGGTGGTCAAATGACCACCTTTAGATTGAAGTCGACAGGTAACAGGTACATCGTAACACCTCAAAATTACATAGAAGAGACGGGAGCAATAGGCTTGATTTCCAAATCAGGACGGTACGGAGGCACTTTTGCCCACAAAGACATCGCCTTCAATTTTTGCTACTGGCTCGAACCAGCCTTCCAGTTGTACGTGGCCAAAGAATTCGACCGCCTAAAAGCAGAGGAGTTTAGCCACAAATCACTCGAATGGCACCTCACCAAAATCACCCACAATATTGAGGAGGTGAGGAACCTGCTCGACACCATCCCCGGCCAACGGGAGGACTTGAATCGGTTGAATTATTTGAAAGAGGAAAAAACGGAGTGACTGGGGTTGGGCTTTTCAATCCCTAAATTTTATATTTGCCCAGGTGGGTGAGGAATAGTAATTTGGTTTTAATTTCGCATGGTTCGCATTTAAACGCTGTCAAAAACGCAACCTATGTTCATAGAGCGCAACACTTTCCATCTCAAATTCGGCGCAGGCAAAGAAGCCTTGCAGCTTTGGAGCGACTACCTCCGCACAGCCTGCGAAGC
>JACRAN010000085.1 GCA_016234735.1 Bacteroidota bacterium
CTGAGTTGCGCCCAGCGGCCCTGCACCAGGTGTCGGTCGGGCCAATGCTGGCGGATGGTGTCGCTCATGTGCTGCTCCACGCAGTTGAAGTCGAAGGGCGGCAGGTATTCGCCGTCGGGCATGGAGTCCACGCCGTCCCGCTTGCCGCACACGCCGATGAACTTTTCGACGTGCGAGTACCACGGCGCCATGTCAGCGTAGCCCACGGGCCATTCGATGCCGTAGCCGTACTTGCCCGGCGACTCGAACTCCGACTGGCTCCAGCGCTGGCAGGCCCGTCCCCATATCAGCGACTTTCCGCCGACCTGGTAGCCCCGCACCCAGTCGAAGGGCTTCTCTTGCACGTAGGGATGGTCGGCGTCCTTGACGAAGAAATGAGCCGTGTCCTCGCCATAGCCCGCCGCCCTGGAGATGAGCGGGTTGGCGTCCAGCACGGCCTTGGCCAGGCTTCCCCGGTGCTTGAAGTCCCAGGGCTGCATCAGTGCCGTCGGGTAGTCCTCGTTGTGCTTGATGTTGCGGCCCCGTTCGAGCACGAGGGTCTTCAGGCCCTTCTCGCAAAGCTCCTTGGCGGCCCAGCCCCCGGAGATGCCGGAGCCGATGACGATGGCGTCGTAGTCTGTTTGCATGGTGTGTTTGATTTGAAAACTGAGGTTTGAAGGGCACACAAACGTAATGAAAAAGTAGGTACAAACTTGGGATTTATCTATCGGCATAAGGCAGGCAAGAACAATTGCATGGCAAGGCGAGGTGGGTCTTCAAAAATCCCTACTTTTGACCCACAAATCAGTTCAACCATGATTGAGACATTGCATATCAAGAATTTTCAAGTCTTCGAGGACATCGAGATAAAGGGCTTGTGCCGGGTGAACTTGATAGCTGGGAAGAACAACAGCGGGAAGACGGCGATGCTGGAGGCGTTAAGGATTTTGGCGGCAAGTGGGGAGTCCACGGTTGTAAATCATATTTTAAAACGCCGGGGACAGTACAAGCAATTTGATCAAGCCTATCTATCGCTTTATAATAGAAAATACTTGGCTAAAAAAACAGATAGAGACAATAAACAGCTATCAATAAATAAGCTATTCATTGAGAAGATTGCTACAAAAGCAACTTTCAATGTTTTTATCGATGGTAATCTATCAAGTGAACTAAGAATTAATTCTCTCCCTGACTATCCAAATGACGGTGCTGTTTATGTCCCGTTTGGAGCTGATTTGGCAAATACCAGAGAGCTTTGGGACAAAATCGTGCTTACCCCAAAGGAGGACGAAGTATTTCGAATCATAAGTGAAACAGTTGAACCGCGATTAATCAGATTAGACTTTTCTTCTGAAAACGTAAAAGTCCGTTTAGCAGGCGAAGAATACCCCGTTCCATTGCAATCCTTGGGCGATGGCGTTCAAAGAATGTTAATGCTTGCTATTGCAATGGTCAGTGCCAAAGGCAAAATGTTGTTAATTGATGAATTTGAGGCTGGCCTGCACCATTCCGTCCAAAAAAAGCTATGGGAAATGGTTTTCCATTACGCCAAGGAATTGGACATACAACTATTCGTCACCACCCACAGCGAAGACACCGTGCGAAGCTTCTACTACGTTGCTTCACTTCAAGAAAACGAAAAGGAAGCAGCTTTCCTTCGTCTACAATTCGATCGGACGGGCAAGCACGAAGCCCAAGTATATGACATGGAGCGCCTCGGCCAATCACTGGAACTTCACCTCGAAACCCGCTAAAACCCCATGGCACAACAACTTATCGTAGAAGGCTCGGACGCCATCGTGATTGCCAATATTTGCATAAAGCGCCAACTGCCACCGCCAAATGGTTATGCAGACCCACGCCAGTTCGAGGAGGAGTTCGTTGTGGCCGCCGGGGGCTACGACAAGGCCATCATCGCATTTAGGGAAGCACTCAACAACACCGACCTCAACCGCATCGGCATCGTAGTGGATGCTGACGAACCCGGTGCAGCGCACCGCTGGGAGACCTTAAAAAACATCCTGCACGAGCAGTTCCCGGATTTCGACTTGTCTGCCTACATCCTTTCTGCCAATGGAATCGTCATCGAAATATTGCCAACACTGACCGTAGGAATTTGGGTCATGCCTGACAACAACAGCACGGGCTACTTGGAGCATTTCGTGGCGAAGCTGGCACCGCAGGAAGACGAGCTTTGGCGTCATACCGATGCCACAGTCGAGCAATTGAGCAGGGAAGGTTTTTGCAAGTTCAGCGCCATCAGAAAGCAAAAAGCGCTGGTGCATACCTGGCTTGCTTGGCAAAAAGAGCCGGGCAAGCGCATCGGGGCATCCATTCAAGCTGGCTACCTCGATGCCAATGCGCCCGCCGCCGATAATTTTGTTAATTGGATTCAGCGGGTTTTTGAACTGGAAGGTTGATTCGTCGAATTGGGCGACTGCAAGGGTCGCTCCTACCGCACCACCATCACATCCCCCTTGTACAATACCGTGATGCCATCGACGAACTCGATTTCGGCCATCCAGGCGAACACATCGGGCTGCATGGCTTTTCCCTTGAACGTCCCGTCCCA
>JACRAN010000086.1 GCA_016234735.1 Bacteroidota bacterium
AGATTTTAGATTTCAAGGGCTGAAAGTATAAAGTCTAAGGTCTAAATTCTAAAATCTCCTGGAATCGGGTGCAATATGCGCAGCAAAGAAAGCTATTTTTCAAAAAGAAACGAATGCGGAAATACCCGGTTTGTCAAGGTTTTAGCGAGGTTTGACAGAAAGAAAGTTTTTCGGAGCGACGACATTCAGAAGAATTAAAAAGCGGCTGGTTATTCCGAAGTTTATAATTTTGGCTACAGCCCCGCTTGCCGTTTTTTCTTTAAAAATTTGGAGGATGAAAAAAATATTCGTGAATTGTTTTCCAGCGCTGCTGGCTTGTTTTTTTTGGATAAAAAATGCCGAGGCACAGTCCCGCCGGGCCGTCGTCGAACTACAACCCCACCAACTCAACCAGGCCATCCTCAAATTGCCGGATGGTCAACAAATCAGGAAAATCAGCGCCCTCGCCGATGTGCCGTTGCAACCGACCGGACCGTTCCTCGCCTACTCAATCGTCTGGTATTCAAACAGTTGGGAGGAGAAAAACGACCACTTCACTGTCTTGTTCGGCACTGGCGGCCCGTCCGAAGTTGTGACCATCCACCCCGATAGCCATGCCGACCCTTCGCCCCGGAGGCACGTCAGCGAGCTGTATTTTTTGGAAAAAAACGCTGCCGAGTTCCGACTCCACTTCACCGGCACCGCCAGAATCGACAGTATCGCCGTCCACTTTTTCGACCCTGGCCTCAGTCGGCAGTCAGCAGTGGGCAGTGGGCAGTCGGCTCATCCCTCATCCCTCATCCCTCATCCCTCGATTCGTTCCACCTGCACCTGCCCGCAGCCCGCCTACCAGGGCCGCCTCGACTGGTGCCCCGACGGCACCTGCCCGACCGACCCCACGCCGGAATTCGTGCCGGTGGCCACGCACATCATCGTACACCACACGGCGGGCACCAACACGGCCTCCGACTGGGCGGCGGTCGTGCGCTCCATCTGGGACTTCCACGTGAACACCAACGGCTGGGACGACATCGGCTACAACTGGCTCGTTGACCCCAACGGCGTGCTCTACGAAGGCCGGGGCGATGGCAGGCTGGGCGCTCATTTTTGCGGGCAAAACGGCCAGACGGTGGGCATCTGCGTGATGGGCGATTTCACCGGCATCCAGCCCACCAACGATGCTGTGAACACCCTCGAAGACTTCCTCGCCTGGAAGTGCTGCGATGAGAACCTCGACCCGCTCGGCTCCGCCTTCCATGCCAGTTCCGGCCTCACGCTCATGCGCATCTCCGGCCACCGGGACGGCTGCACTACCTCCTGCCCCGGCGATTCGTTTTACCCGACGCTGCCCGATGTGCGGCTGGCCGTGCAGGATAAAATTACGACCGGCTGCGATGCGGATGTGGTCGCTGCGCCCACCGTCCTGGCCGTCACCTACGTCGGTTATGCCGAGGTGGGCCTCTCCTGGTTAGACAATGCTGTGGGCGAAACCGGCTACGTGCTGGAACGCTCGGACCTCGTGAACATGGACTTTGTGGAAATTGCGCAACTGCCGCCCAACTCCACCGCCTTCGCCGACCAGACGGTGCTGCCGGGCCTCACCTACTTTTACCGGGTGAAGGCGGTGCAGGGTGCGGCCTCCTCGGCGTACAGCAACGAGGCCATCGTAGTCACCAGCACCACGGCCACCGAATCGGCGTTGCTCAACGGCGAGACCGTGCGGATTTCACCCAATCCGACGGGCGGGTTGGCCTCCGTGATGATTGATAATCAATGGGTTGGCATGATGTCGGCCTCCGTTTTTGATGGGACGGGCAGGCAGGTACAGTTGCCGGTTTTTTACGAAAAACAGGTCGGGCAGGTAAATTTTGAACTGGATTTGAGCGGCCTCCCGGCAGGTGTTTTTTGGATAAAAATGGTGCAAGGCGACGAGGTCGGGTGGTTTCGGGTACTGAAAAATTAGGCAGACGATTCAAATGAAGGATGACCTTATTATTTTCTCACGGCAACACCAAAAGGTGATTACTCACCTTATTTATGGGCTGACTCAGCTATTCAAAAATGGCCAGTCTAAGTATTTTCCTTATCCCGAAACGATGATTGACGAAGGGCAAACCAGCCCAGTCCCAGATGTCATGCTCATTGAGCCTTCGACTGATTTAACGCAGGTCATTGTTGAAATAACCCACACGCAGGGCGTTAAAAAAGACATTGAAAAATTGAAAACGCTCATGCAAGACTACGGTGTGCCGGAGGGCTTTGTCTTTGATTACAAGCGCACTGAGTGGCATCATTTCCGGCTGTTGGACGGCAATTTTTTACAAGACAAAAGCTCATTTTGTCATTCAATTGGTGCAGATTTGGACAATTTGTTGTCCTAAAAAAATTGGCGAGCAATCGTATTGCTCGCCAATTTTCAATTTTCAATTTTCAATTTTCAATTTTCAATTTTCAATTTTCAATTTCATTCAATTTCCATCCCCAGCCAATTCTCCAGCGTCGTCACCAATTTTTCCCGGTCTGCTTTCGTCATGTTTTTGATTCTCGCCCCACCGTGGCTGGTTTTCGGCAGGAAAAACCAGACGGAATTGGTCTTGCCGGAAGGCCGCACCGCCGTAGCCGACCAGGTGTCGGAGTCCCCGTTGATGTAGATGAAATTGTGGCCCCAGGTGTCGAGCCAGGCGGCTGTTTTTTTCGGCAGTTCACCGTCGAAGCTGGTGGGCTGCTTGCCCGGCATGAACACGGCGCTGGGGTGCGGCTGCATGGGCAGTGCCTTCAGCAGGCCCTTGAAATCCTCGGTGCGGTAGGCGTAGTAGCCCATTTCGTCGCCTGCCTGGTAGTAGTGCGAGGCGTAGTTGGTCATGCTTTCATCGGCGAAAAAATCGAGGCCCGACACGCTGAGGAAGTGTGTCAAGGTACTGTCGAGCGGCACCTTGTCGTCGGGTATTTTCGAGCAGTCGTGGCCGAGTTGCCAGAAAGAAAACGGGTATTCCAACACGGCGTACTCGAAGGCTTGCTCGAAGTTGAGGTAGCTGAATTTCAGGCCAGCGCCCTTGGCGAACCATTGGAGCTTCGTGAGGGCCTCCTGCCGGTTTTTCAGCAAGCGCATCTGCTCGGCCCTGATTTTTGCCCGGCATTCCGCCGTGCCCACCGTGTCGAGGAAGGCGTAGATGCGTTTTTCCTCCAGTTCCTGGTTCAGCGGGGCCACGTAGGGCACGGCCACATCCACATCGGCGGGGTAAAAATAGCGGTAGTAAATCGTCGTCTGGCCGCCTTTGCTGATGCCCGTGCTGACCCATTTCCCCTTGTAAATTTCACGGAAAATCTCGTTGACATGGTGCAGGTCGGCAGTGGCTTGTTCGAGGTTAAGGTATTGATAATCAACAGTTTCGGGATTGCTTTCGCCGAAATAGCGATGCTCCACGTCCAATTGGTTGGCCTTGAGCAGGCTGGTCAGTTCGTACACCCGGTTGGTGGGCCGCTCGTACCCCTCGGTGCAGATGACCGTTGGGCGGTCAAAGCCCTTGTGCGTGAGGAAAACCCGTTGGTAAAAATGACCCCTCTCCGGGTGTTTGTGGTCGAGCGGCTGCCGGATTTTCAGTTCGTAGGCTGCCTCGAAGCCGTCCGGTGTGTCTATTTTTTTGAAAACGACATCGGGCAGGTTGAAGAGTTGGGTTTCGAGATTGCTGGATGCAGCAGGTTGGGCACCCAGCGTTTTTGCGAAGCAAAATAGGATAAAAGTTGTGAGTAAATGTTTCATTATCAATTGATTGCTGAATTGTTTGATTGTTGAATAGTTGGGTTTGAAAAACCGTAGTCTGAGGAATTTCCAATTTTCTAATTTCTCAATTTCCTGCAATTCGCTCCACCTCCCGCCAGACCCGGAAGAGGTTTTTGCAGCAGATTTTTTCGATGTCGGCTTCGGAGTAGCCCCGTTTCAACAGCACAAAAATCAGGTTGGGGTAGGCGGCCACGTCCTTGAGGCCGGTGGGCAGCGAGTCGCCCACGCCGTCGAAGTCGGAGCCGAGGCCCACGTGGTCGATGCCGGCGAGTTTCACGGCGTGGTCGATGTGGTTGGCCACCATTTCCACGTCGGAATAGAGCGAGTCCCGGTTATCCTGCTTGAACTTTTCGAGGATAGGTTTGGCAGCCTCGTCTTTTTCTTCAAGACCCAGCGCTTCCAGCATTTTGCGCAGCTTCTCCCGCATGGTTTCGCTGCTTTTGGCCACCCGGCCATCGAGGAACGATGTGCCGAAATTTATCATGACGACCCCGCCGTTTTTGCCCAGTGCCCGTATCATGTCGTCGCTCATATTTCGCTGGAAATCAGGCGTGTACGAACGGCAGGAGGAATGCGAGGCAATGACCGGGGCCTTCGTCAGCCCGATGACCTGGTAAAATGTGGCATCCGAAACGTGCGAAATATCGACCATGATGCCCCGCCGGTTCATCTCCAGAACCACCTCCCGACCGAAGGGGCTGAGGCCGTTCCAGGTGCGGGTGGTGTCGTAGGACGAGTCGCAGATTTGGTTGTCCTTGCCGTGGGTGAGCGTGATGTAGCGGATGCCCCGCTTGTGAAAATACGCCACGTCGGCAATCTCCACCACCGGAGCGCCGTTCTCCATGCCCATCGGCAGCGAGATTTTGCCGTTTTTGAAATTTTTCTCGATTTCGTCGGGCGTACTGCCAGTGGCGAATTTGTCGGGGTGCATGTCCACGATGCCGTTCACCATGTCGATGAGCGAGTCGGCGAGGGACTTGCCGCCATCCGGCTGCTGCTGGTACGAGGACGGAATGTAGATGGACATGAACGGGGCCGAGAGGCCGCCTTTTTTTGCCCGAACGTAATCAAAATCGCCCTCGTCCGTCTGTACCGGGATGCCGGTGAACTCTTTCGTG
>JACRAN010000087.1 GCA_016234735.1 Bacteroidota bacterium
CAGGCGGAAAATGCCGGGCACTTCGGGTGCGTCGGCGGTGACGGATTGGTTGCCCGCGCTGCCCATGAGAGAGAGCGTAACCGAGCCTTCGCCGATGGCTTTGAACGATTCGCCCAGCGAGGTGAAGTGAGCGGCGAAGCGGCTTTCCGTTCCCACGACGAGGGGCTTGAACTCAACGAAAAGTTCGGTTTTATCGGTGTGGAGGGTGAACGCCAAAGGTTCAAGTTCGGATTCTGCGGGAGCGACGTGGCTGCCGTCGGGATTGTGGGCGTGGTCGCCCTCATGCTTTTGGCAGCTTACCAGCAATGCTGCGGCAAGCAAGCCAATGACTATTTTTTTCATTGTTGATGTTGAAATTTAAGCTTAAAAAAGACAGCTCAGGCGCTTTGCGGAAAGCGCAGGTCAAAACAGGAAAACTGCATTTGCTATCAGCAAATGACAGTCTGCTTGAAAAAAATCAAGATTAAACAGCGGGAGGTCCCCGGAAGGAAAAGGCTTTTAAAAATGGCGGGTCAGGTGGATGCCCGCTTGGATTGGAAATGAAACCGGAAGTTTTCGTTTCTACGATTTTCCCGAAAACCGTAGTGAAAGGAACAACCGCCGCAATCGCTGAAGGAGCCGTTGACTTTAGGTCGAGGGAGTTGACAAAGAAAACTTCGTCAACATGGAAAAAGGTAAGCGGGGAATGGTCGTGGTCATGGTCGCCTTCGTCGTGTCGATGCTCCGCCTCGACGCTCGCTTTGCCGTGGTGATGGTGCGGAATGAGATTGTGCGCCAATAGGAAACTAAAGGCGGCAATCACTAAAAAATTGTGGAACAGCAATCTCATGCGGGCAAAGGTATTGAAATAATCCAGAAACGAAGCGGCAACATCCTGAACCTGAACTTACCTGAGAGCGATTTTTTGAACACCGCCCTTTTTGCTTCCTGAAATTTTTAGAAAAAGCACTCCAGGCGACAAACCCTTCATCAGCTTGATTTCGTGTTTCACCTGGCTGCCGCTTGCCTGCAAATCTTCCCGCAAAACAAGCCTCCCCGCCAAATCAACCACCTCCAGCCGCAGCACCTCGCCCGCCGTCGCCCCGTTGATTTCCACGAAAAACCGCCCACTGGAAGGGTTGGGAAAAACACGGGCGGAGAAAACCTCGTCCGCCACATCTGCCACCGCCGAAACTACCGGCGCAAGCCCCCGTTCGATTTTGATGATTTTCCCCACCGAAGGAATATCGTCCACCATGCCGAACAGCATGTACCAGCCGGGCATAAGTTGCAGGCTGTCGGTCGGCAAGGTTGCCGTCACCGAGTTCCCGGTTTGGGTGAAATCGAGGTCGAGGTAGCGGTTGTTGCCGGAATTCATGAAGTGTGTCAGCACGGGGTTCGACATCAGCACAACGCCCGTGAGGGCGTTGGTTTTCGCCACGTCGAATTGCAGCGTTCCGCCCCGCTGTAATCCTGTCGTGTTCAAATTGCTGATTTCAGGTCGTACGCCCCGGAACAGGTACGGCGGCGAAAAAGCCTCGATGATGCTCTCCGGTGGTTCGTTGCCGGGAGCGCCTTCGCCGCCGACGGCGATAATCCTGCCATCGGGCACGAGGGCAGTGATGGCGTGGTATTCCCGTTTGATGTTCATTTTTTCCAGCCGCCGCCAGGTGTCCGCTGCCGGGTCGTACTGGTCGGTCAAGTCCATGTAGCCCCAATTGTTGACGGGCACCGGGTCGCTGGCATCTTCTTTTTTACCGCCCATCACCAGCACTTTTTTGTCGGGCAGCAGCACCGCTTTCGCCCTCGAACGGGTCGGGGAGAAATTGGAGCGCAGCGACCATTCGTCGTTCAGCGGGTCGTAAATTTCAAGGTTGACGCCCGGCTGCCCCGGCGTGAACGACTTGAAGCCCACCGCCAGCACCTTGCCGTCGGGCAGGTGTACCAGTTCGTGGTCGCTGTGGTCGCCGTTGGGCAGGCGGTTTCCCTGCACGAAATCGGCTGCCGGTTCCCACTGCATCGTTTCCGGGTCGAACAGTTGCGGCGGGCGGTGCGTCATCAATATTTTTCCGGTAAAAAGGGGCAGGATTGGCGAGACTTCGTTGCCAAAATGCACCGTGTCGGCGGCAACGGAATTGCCGGTTGCCGGGTCGTACACCTCCGAAGTTTTCACCCGAACAGGATTGTTCAACCCGCCGCCGCCCACGATGATGAACCGCTCGTCGTAAAGCGGCGCAATGGAAGGATACCAACGGTAATCCAGCATGTCGGGCTGATATTGCCATTGTCCGGTGGCGGGGTCGAAAGTTTTGACTTTCATCGTGCCGGGCCCATAAATCTCCTGGTCGGTGCCGCCCGCAAACAGCACTTTGCCATTGGTCAAAAGAGCGGGACCGACGCAACCCTGAACCTGCGTGTGCCCTTGCGCAAACGCCGTGTCGTTTTCCGAAGGCACGAAAAAGAAGGGGTCCTTCGTGCTGTGGCAGTAGTAAATGCTGCCGTCGGGCATCAGCACGCCGAGGTCGGTGCCGCCGAGCGGTTCGGGGGACTGCATGATGATTTCCCAATCGCCGGGTTCGGTTTCAGGCGCAAGTACGGCATCGTGGACCACCGTTCCGACAATGGCAGTGGTAGCATTTTGAAAATATGCCTTCCCTGGCTTGGCTACGCCAAAAAAGAAATACAATGGCTCCAGATTGGTTAAAATGTACACACCATTGGCGTCCGTTCTGGCTTCGTAAAATATCGTCGTGTCATTGTTGAAAATGGTCACCCGTGCGTTGACGACCGGCGCTCCAAGTCCGTCCGTGACGGTGCCGGTGAGGGTTTGAGCCGTCAGGTTGACAGCAGCGAATGAGCAGAGAAACCCTAAAAAGATACTTTTCATGTTGAAAACTGTTTTTGAAAAACACGGAGAAGGGTCGGCCCCCGCTCCAATAAATTTAATGCCCATCATCTACCCGAAATACGGAGCTTGGTGGGTTACCCTTCGCTTCCTTGCAGCATGATTTCATGCCAGCCGCTTTTTAGAAAAAAGCGGCAGACAAAGGATGCTAACGTACCCTTTGCCTGCTGCATCCTTTCGAAAAATCTATATCTGGGAAATATTACCCTCTTAACTCTTCGGGCGGTCGTACTGGCAGCAACCTGGAAGATTGCTGTACACTTCGTCTTTCGCCCGGAACTTTTCCGTGTCATGCCCAACTTCCGCAACCTTTTTCTTGATGTCGTCCAGTGAAATGACTGCATCGTCGTACTTGACGGTCAGCACTTTCGTATCCACGTCCCAATCAGCGGATTGAACGCCATTGACATTGGACAGTGCCCCTTCAATCCTCCTTTCACACATCCCGCAGTTACCATAAACTACGAAAATGTCAGTTACTTCGCTGGCCTGCATCATAGCGTCTTTCTTCATTGGAGGATTTTGGCCATGATTACCATGGTCATGTTGAGCCTGTACCTGAAACCCCGTAAACAGGATAAACCCGATGCCGAAAATCAAACTTAAATACTTCATGATGAGAAAAATTTAATGGGCTGCCGCCAAGGGCTTTCTTCCCTGGCAGCCTGCCGGTTGAGTTATAGTTGTCAACATTCAATTCTTCAGGTGTGAGCGTACAACTCAGGAAAAATAAAGCAGGGCCGGTAAGTCTGTCTTGCCGGCCGGCGCTTTATTTACTGCTTTCTGCGGGTTTCTCTACCTTCTCGAAGTCCATGCCACACTTGGAGCACTTGCCTGGCTCATTGCCACCCTGGTCAGGGTGCATGGGGCAGGCATAGGTAAAATTGTTTGCGTTGCCCTGCTTTAGGGTGTCTGCATGTTCAGTGGCTCCGCCCTGCATGGCATCGTGGTCGTGTCCATCGTGCTCATGGCCTTCATGGCCGCGGCAGGCGGCGAGGAAAGCAGCCATGGCAATGCCGAGAAAAATCATTTTGAAATACTTCATTTTTAAAAAATTTAGTGCCTGCCAGTCGGCAGACAGGGTTATGAAATAGATGGCCAACATGCCAGGGTAGGCATTCGGCCATCAAATAATTACTTAATCGTCTCCGTCACCTTACCGCATTTCAGCATTTTGTCGCCGAAATACGGGTTGCGGATTTCTTTGTCCAAACTCAGCCAGTCAGCGCCGGTGTTGTTGTCCGCCATGGGGCAGTGCTGCACGTAAACGGTAGAATCGAAAGGCCCGAAAGCCTTCGCCAGCGCTACCATTTGCCCGGAGAGGGGTTTGAAATGCCTCCTCGCTTCCTCTATGTCTTTGGAGGCCATGAGTTTGTTCAGGGCTTCCATGGCAGCACCGCTGTGGTTCATCCAGAGGTCGTGCGCCGGGCCGGTGAACAGGCTCATGCTGGTTTTTTCAAAGGCTTTTTTCAAATCGCCCGCCTGCTTTTTGGCGGTGGCAAAATCGCCTTTCACCAAGGCATCTTTCAGCGGGAAATACAGGTCGAACAACTGCTTGACAGCAGCGTTTGCCTGCTTGCTTACTTTCGCAGGCTCCGCCGGGGCAGCGGTAGCCGGGGCAGTGCCGCCGTGCTGGTGCCCCGTCGTCACGGTGCCACCTTCGGGGTTGCCCATCATGCTGGGTTTGCCGGCCAATTGCGCAGCAGCATCAATGGAGAACGTGCCATTGACGGCGATTTCGGTGCCGGGCTCCAGCCCTTTTTTCACCACATAATTGTCGCCGACCAAAGGCCCGAGTGTGATCTCCTGCATCAGGAAATTGGTGCCCTGGTCGGTTGATTTTTTAACATAAACCACTGAGCGCTCGCCCGTCCATAAGACGGCCGTTTTGGGTACCATGATACTTTCTTTTTTGCTCGTCAGTTGGGTTTTGATGATGCCAGAAGCAAACATTTCGGGCTTGAGCCTCCCGCCGGGGTTGGCAACTTCCACCCTCGCCGTTGCCACCCTCGTTGCCGGGTTGATGACCGGGTCAATGAAGCTGATTTTCCCGGTGAAATTTTCGCCCGGCAGCGACTGGATGGTGAACGCTACCGTACTCCCAACCGTCGCCCAGGTCATGTCGCTCTCGTACACGTCGAACAGTAGCCAGACCCTCGACAGGTCCACGATGTCGTACAGCGGCATTCCCCGCATGACGTAGTCGCCGAGGTTCACCTTTTTTTCCATGACGATGCCGCTCACGTCGGCCAGGATGGGGAAGCGTTCTTGTGCTTTTCCGCTGGCGATGGTGTTTTCGATTTGCTGGTCGGTAAGCTTCCAGTTCTTGAGTTTTTCTTTAGCTGCGTTGAACAGGGCAGGCTGCATGTCCTTGATTTTTTGAGCGGAAAAAAGTTCCTCTTGCGCCGTCACCAATTCCGGGGAGTAGATGCTCGCCAGCTTTTGCCCCTTGCGCACGGGTTCGCCGGTGAAATTGACGGTGAGCTGCTCCACCCTGCCATCGAGGTGGGTGACTTGGGAATAAATGAGCCGCTCGTCGGGCTGCACTTTGCCGTTCATACGCACTTCCCGGGTGGGCATCCCATATCCCACCACTGCCGTCTGCACATTGGCGAGTTGCATGGCCGTGGGCGACATTTTTATTTCCATGGGGTCGCCCTCGCCCATGTCATTTTCCAATGGAATCAAATCCATGCCACAGATGGGGCACTTACCGGGCCCTGACTGCCGGATTTGCGGGTGCATGGAGCAGGTCCAAATCGTGGCTTTGGAAGATTCCGCATTTTCCATTTGATGCCCTTCGTGGGAGGTGTCGGGGGAAGAAGAAGGCTTGACAAGCCAACCAATGAGCAATCCTGCCGCCAGCATGACGATGGCGATGAGGAGGGTGGAACGATTGAATTGTATCTTTTTCATTTTTTTAAAACTTGAAGTCTGAGACTTTCCAGGTTTTTGAAACCTGGAAAGTCTTGGGATATGATTAATTCATTTTTCCGGTCAAATAATCCAGTTTCACCAACATCAGTTGGTACTCCGTCTGCGCCGAAATCTTCTCCATCCGGTAGCGGAAGAGCTGCTGTTGCAAACGTAAAATTTCTTCAAAATCCTGTCCGGCATTGCTGTAAGCCGCCAGCATCAGGTCAATTGCCTGCTGGGTTTTCACCATTTGCAAATTGAGCAGTTCAACCATTTGCGCCATTTTTTCCAGTTCGTAAATTGTCATTTCGTACATGGCGGCGAGGTCGTTTGCCATGTCCCGTTTCATATCGGCAAACATGACTTGCATCAGGCGGCGCTCCTCGACGGCAGCGTTGTACTTTTTCTTCCAAATGGGGATGGTGACGGAGAACATTGGCATCACCATGTCTGCGCCGGTGTTCGGCGGCACGTCATGCTCACCGCCGCCTTTTCGCTTCACCAAAGGCATGTACTGGATGCCGGCGCCAATCATCGGTTTGCGCATGGTTTCTGCGACGGCTTGCTCCGCTGCCACGGCCTGGATTTGTTTGTCAAAAACAGCCAGTACGGGGTTGTTGGCGATGAGGCTGCCCCCACTTGCAATCGCTCCGGCAACAGGCTCGGGAAGACTGCCGGAGATGCTGACGGGCAAACTGTCATCCCGGTCGAGCAGGCGGTTGAAGGCAACTTCCAGCGGTCTGCGTTTTAGTTCGAGCAGGGCGATTTCGGTTTTCACTTCGTCAATCATGATGTCCGCCCGGATGGCGTCCACCATCGGGGCCTGCCCGTGCTGGAATTTGATGGTTGCCAGTTCCTTGTCAGTTTCCAGCACCCGCAGGTTTTCCTGCTGGATGCGGGTTTGCTCTTCCAGTTCGAACAGCGGGTACCAGGTATTTTTCACTTTGAAAAACAACTCGTTTTGGGCGACCATCACGGCCTGTAGTTTCACCTCTGCCATGCGGGCCGCCTCGTTTTCCATGGCCTTGAGTGTGCCAAACCAGGGGAACATCTGCATGGCCGAGATGCTGCCCAACTGGTTGCCCTCTGGCAAAATCATGTGGCCGAGGAAAAACGAAGCGTTCACCGTCGGGTCGGGCAGGGCTTTTGACTGCGGGAGTTTTTGCAGGGCAGCCTGAAATTCCGTCTGTTTCGCCCGGATGCCGGGGTTGTTTTCGGCGGCGATTTTCAGGTAGTCGTACAGCGTTTGGGCCGAAAGATTGCCTGCGGCAATGATTGAAATGATGATGAATATTGTGCGCATGATATTTCTTTTTCAAAATGATTGAAACCAACTGCCAACTGCTAACTGCCAACTGCCAACTGCTTCCTAACCGCTCCCTCCCGCCAATACGCCTGCAACACCGGCACCACGAACATGGTCATCAATTGGATGGTCATGCCGCCAACGGTGGGTATGGCCATCGGCACCATGATGTCGGCGCCCTTTCCGGTCGAAGTCAACACAGGCAACAGGGCGATGATGGTCGTAGCTGCTGTCATCATGGCGGGGCGCACCCGCTTTTTGCCGGCTTCTAAAACGGCTGCCCGCACCCCGGCCACCGTGGTGGGTTTTTTTTCCTCAAAAACCTGGTGGATGTAAGTGCCCATAATCACCCCGTCGTCGGTGGCGATGCCGAACAGGGCTATGAAACCGACCCACACCGCCACGCTCAGGTTGATGGGGTGCAGTTGGAACATTTCCCGCATGCTGACCTCGGCAACGGAAAAATTCAGGAACCAATCCTGCCCGTAAAGCCAGAGCATGATGAAGCCGCCGGAAAACGCCACGAACACGCCCGAAAAGTGGATGGACGAGGCAATGACCGTTTTGAACTGAAAAAACAGCAACAAAAAAATGGTGACGAGGCTGATGGGAATCACGATGGACAGTCGTTTCATCGCCCGCAACTGGTTCTCGTAGCTGCCGGAAAACTTGTAGCTGATGCCAGCAGGCACCACCAATTCTCCGTTGTCAATTCTTAGCTGGATAAAACGCTGTGCTTCCTCCACCACATCCACCTCGGCGTAGCCTGCTTTTTTGTCAAAAAGCACGTAACCGGTGAGAAAGGTGTTTTCGCTTTTTATCATCTGTGGCCCCCGCACGTACTCGATTTTGACCAACTCGCCGAGCGGCACTTGCGCCCCGACGGGTGTGGGAACGAGCATTTTTTTGATGCTCTCCGGGTTGTCCCGCAGCTCACGGGGGTAGCGCACCCGCACGGGGAAACGCTCCCTGCCCTCCACGGTCGTCGTCACGCTCATGCCGCCGATGGCGGTTTCGATAAAATCCTGCACGTCTTCGATGTTTAACCCATACCGTGCGGCAGCGACGCGGTCAATATTCAGGTGGAGGTAGGGTGTGCCCACAATGCGGTCGGCGAAGGCAGCTTCGGCTTTCACGGAAGGCACTTCTTTCAGGATGGCTTCGAGTTTTAAGCCGAAAGCCTCGATGGTCTTTAAATCCGGCCCGAACACCTTGATGCCCATGGGCGCCCGCATGCCGGTTTGCAGCATGACGAGGCGGGTTTCGATGGGCTGTAGTTTCGGGGCGGAGGTGACGCCGGGGATTTTGGCTACCCGCACCACTTCGTCCCAGATGTCGTTGGGGCTTTTGATTTGAGTGCGCCAATTGCGGAAATACTGCCCGTCCGGGTCGGGGATGAGGTCGCCAGGTTTTACCCCCCGCAGCAGCGCTTCCTCGTTAGTGAGCGTATCGCCCGAAACAAGTAGGAAGCGCTCTTTTTTATCAGTTCTAAAAGTTTCCCGTTTTCCTTTTTCATTGATTAAAAATTCCGGTTTGTAATTGATGAGATTCTCGAACATCGAAATGGGGGCGGGGTCGAGGGCTGTTTCAGCCCGCCCTGCTTTGCCGACGGCCAGTTCCACTTCGGGGATGTTGGCGAGCAGCATGTCGAGCTGTGCCACTACCTGCTGGTTTTGCTCCACCCCGGAGTGAGGCATGGAGGTGGGCATCAGCAGGAAGCTCCCCTCGTTGAGGGAAGGCATGAACTCCTTGCCCATGCCGGGGAATTTGTGCAGCATCGTGCTCCAAAATCCGGTCGTGCGGACATTCCAGCCCACTTTGTCAAAACCTTTGGCCACCAACCCAAAGGTTTTGTTCCAGCCCAGCCAAATGACCAACCCGAACAGAATGGTGAACAACGGGATGAGCATGAATTTGCCCTTGTTCACGAGGCACCATTTTAAAATAGGTTCATAAAAATGGATGATTGACATCAGCACACCGAGTATGATACCGAGCAGCATCAGCACAAAAATGTGGTTGACAAACAAAGAGTTTTGGTGCCCAAGGGGCACCCATTCTTCAGACAGGATGAAAGTGGCCACCAGTACGATGACGGCGATGTTGATGTAGTTGGTCCAGTTTTCCGAAATTTTGAAAATTTCGGAAAACTTAGAGGTGAACAGGTTATTCAACCCAATGACCACGAGCCAAACGGGCAGCCAGGTTTTATAAACAACAGCGAACAGGATACCTGCGGCAATGAGCGCCACGTTCCACACGTTGCGCACCCTTTTTTTATCAAAATTCAGCGATAGAACAAGGTGCGCAAGTGCCGGTAAAACGACGATGCCGAGGAAAAATGCAGACCCCAGCGCAAAAGTTTTGGTAAATGCAAGTGGCTTAAACAGCTTCCCCTCCGCCGACTCCATGGCAAAGACGGGCAAGAAACTGACCAGCGTGGTCGCCAGCGCCGTGGTGATGGCGGATGATACCTCAGCGGCAGCCTCGTAGATGGCTTCAAGCATCCGCCGCCCCCGCACCCCGTGGTTTTCGGGCATATCGAGGTGGCGGATGATGTTTTCGACAAAAACAATCGCCACGTCCACCATCACGCCGATGGCAATGGCGATGCCGGAAAGCGACACAATATTGGCGTCCACCCCGGCATAGCGCATGACGATGAAGGTCATCAACACCGCCACCGGCAACAGACTGGAAATGAGCAGCGATGCCCCCAGATTGAGCATCAGGACAATGACCACGATGATGGTGATGAGGATTTCGTCGGAGAGCGCCCGCTCCAGGGTGCCGAGTGTTTCCTGAATAAGTTGGGTGCGGTCATAAGACGGCACGATGGTGAGTTGGCTCACCGTGCCATCTGGCAGTGTCTTTTTGTGCAGGCCGGGAGCAATTTCCTTGATTCTTTCTTTTACGCCATTGATGACTGCCAGCGGGTTGGAGCCGTAACGGGCTATCACTACGCCGCCTGCGACCTCAGCGCCGTCCTTGTCGAGGATGCCCCTTCGGGTGGCTGGCCCCAATGAAACCACGCCAATATCTTTGATGCGGATGGGCACGTTATTGTGTACGGCAACTACCGCCAGTTCGATGTCTTCCACTTTTTTGATGTAGCCCAGGCCCCGCACCAAGTATTCCGCTTTGTTGATTTCGATAGTCTGAGAACCGACGTCCCGGTTGGATTTCTTTACCGCTGCCATCACATCCATCAGCATGATGTCGTAAGCTTTCAGGGCACCGGGATTCACATCCACCTGGTATTCCTTAATCTGACCGCCGATGGAGGCCACCTCGGAAACGCCTTCCACGGCATTGAGGGAGTATTTCACATAGAAATCCTGAGCCGTCCTGATTTCGTGCAAATCCCAGCCGCCGGTGACATTTCCCTGCGGGTCACGCCCTTCGATGGTGTACCAATAGACCTGCCCGAGGGCGGTGGCATCGGGCCCGAGCGCAGGTTGCACCCCCGGCGGGAGCAGGCCGGAAG
>JACRAN010000001.1 GCA_016234735.1 Bacteroidota bacterium
AATAGAGTTGTTTTGACATGATAATCAATCAATTGCATAAATTAGGCTGTGATTCCATACCCCGGCACACAGCCCAATTATTTCATGATATTGGTCTAAATCGTGCATTCTCAATCTGTCAGACAAAATCCTGAATCTCTTTAACCCCGAAAGGCTGTGCTCGACTCTGATTCGTTCTTTGGCAACCTCTTTATTCTCAGCCTTTTGGGCTTCTGTCAGGCTGCCACCTTTGGGCTTCTTGTTCGGAATCTTCAACAAAAGGCACTTGTAGTCGTCCTTGAACCCTTGAAAGCCCAAGTCCAGCTTCACCTCAAAATTGGCGAACCAATCCATGTGTGGCGGGAACTCCATTTTGAGGACTGCGAAGTCGTGGGCACGGCCCTCAAAGGGACGGCTGATGTAGAGGATAACTTTCAACGCACTTGAGATGACCAGCGTTTTTACAGTGTGACCTTTTTTTTGCCGCTGTAACAAGCCTTCTGTTCTGCTTGATTCTCAGGTCTTTGCATCCGCTGCTCGGTCCCGTCAAGAATCAGGCTCTTGTGCTCCTTGAAGTATTCCTCGAACTCGGCCACATCCTTGAATTCCCTTTTGGGCATCACGCCCAAGGGCGTCAAGGCTGCCCTGAGCGCCCTCGTGGCAATGTCTATGTTGCGCTGGGCGTTGGAACCGTTCATCCCAAAGACGAACCCAAGCACGTCAAGCGTAAGCCCGTTCTTGAGGTAGAACAGCAGGAAGAACAACAGGTCTGCGGGAGTCTTCAAGCAAGCCTCTGTTGTGCCGTCGTTTTGACGGTCTTGCATGGACTTGCCGAAAAGCTGAACAAAAGCATCAGCGAACAGAGGAACCAAAATTTCAAAGTGCTTTTGGCTAACGCCGGTAGCGGCTTTCCACTGCCGATTTGTGTTTAATTTTTGATAATGGATGTTCATCAATGTTTTTGGGAACAAAAATAACACACCCCATCCATTGAAAATCAACAACTTACATCAGAGCAACTCTAATGGGAATAGGTAGGTTTGTCACGTTTTCAAATGATTTAGATTATTTGTGCTTCAATAGGGTAGGCATCCGACCGTAAATTTAGATTTTATTCCAAAATAGAAGCAAAAGCAGTCATATTTTTTGGAAAGAAAAGACAACGGGCAACGAGGGATGAGGTGAGAGGTATGAGGAAGCGACTGGGCTAAACACGCATTCTTGCCCCGATAGCCCACCACCTGTCCATTGAAACACGGCACTGCTCGTTGCAAGCTGCGCTTGCACACGGGCTTTGGTTGCGGCCTCTGGCCGCAGTGCGTAGGCCATGTTTGACAGTTTACGGCGGCCTGGAGGCCGCAACTAAAACCCGTCAACGAGCTTAGCTCGTGACGAGCGGCCCCGATGGAAACCAATGTGGACAACTTCGTCTGGGGCAGCAACGCCGTTTGCGCCAACCAGGGCATGGTGCTGCTCTACGCCTACCGCCTGAGCAACGACCTCGTTTTTCTGCGCAACGCCACCGGCTACTCATTCGTGACCGGCTTCGGCAGCAAAACGCCGATGCACCCCCACCACCACCCTTCGGAAACGGACGGCGTGGAAGCCCCCGTGCCCGGCCTGCTCTCCGGCGGCCCGAACCCCGGCCAGCAGGACCAGTGCAAGACCTCTACCCCAACAACATCCCCGACGAGAGTTTCACCGACGATGTATGCTCCTACGCCTCCAACGAGATTGCGATCAACTGGAATGCGCCGCTGGTCTATCTGGCGTTCGGGGTGGAGATTTTGATGGGAAAATAAAACGGAAGGAGAGGGATGCAATTTAAAAAATTTCCTTCGCCGCCATTAGGCTCGGCCATTAATTGAGAATAATCGCCCCATCGGGACGGCATCTTTGTAGTGGCAAATTAACCCGATTGCTCCGTTCCATCGGAACGGTATCTCATCCAAGCAGGTGCCGTTCCAATGGAACGGTTAACGATGCGGAACATTTTCTACAAAAATGCCCTCCCAATGGGACGAAAAATATGACTTTTGAATGTTCGACCTTATTGGCGGCGTATGTATTCATCAACAAACATCACCAACATGAAACTTACCCTCACTTTCCTCCTGCTATCCCTCTCTCTTTTTTCGCAAAACAACCCCGGCATTTTTGAAAAAACAACCGATGTCGGCCCCGTCCTGCACCCCGGCAGCACGACCTACGATGCTGCTGCGCAGACCTACGAACTTGCCGGTTCCGGGGCCAACATCTGGTTCAAAAAAGACGAGTTCCACTACGCCTGGAAGCAGGTGAAGGGCAACTGCATCCTGCAAACACGGGGCAGGCTGGTCGGCACCGGCACTGACCCGCACCGCAAGTTCGGCTGGATGGTGCGCACCGGGTTGGACACTTCGGCGGCGATGGTCAGTGCCACCGTCCACGGCGACGGGCTGACGGCCATCCAGTTCCGCAAGCAGACAGGAGCCAATATCGAGGAGGTGAAATCGCCGGTGAAAATGCCCGACATCATCCAGTTGGAGCGGCGGGGCCGCAGTTTTTTCCTGTCGGTGGCGAAGTTCGGCGAACCGTTCTGGACGGTGGAGGTGCCCGATTTCGATTTGCCGGAAGAGTTGTACGTCGGGCTGTTCGTCTGCTCGCACAACCAGGACGTGGTGGAACAAGCCGTGTTCGACAACGTGCGCATCGTCATCCCGCCAGGGGAGGGCTACACGCCCTACCGGGACTACCTCGGCAGCCACATCGAAGTCGTGGACGTGACGACCGGCCACCGGCAGGTGGTGCATTCCGCCCCGAATTCCCTCCAGGCACCCAACTGGACACCCGACGACAAAGCGTTGATTTTCAACAGCGAAGGGCTGATTTACCGCCTCGATTTTGCCGAAGGCAAACCCACAGTGCTGAACACGGATTATGTGAACGCCAACAACAACGACCACGTGATTTCCTTCAACGGCAAGCGGCTCGGCCTCAGCAGTTCGAGCGGGCACCCCTCGCAAGGCTCGCTGATTTACACCGTGCCCATTGGGGGCGGCAGGCCGGTGAACGTCACGCCCACCGGCCCGTCGTACCTGCACGGCTGGTCGCCCGACGGCATTTGGCTGACCTACACGGCGCAGCGAAACGGCGACTACGACATCTACAAAATACCCGCCGAGGGCGGCGACGAAGTCCGCCTGACCACCACGCCGGGCCTCGACGACGGCTCGGAGTACAGCCCCGACGGACTCTGGATTTACTACAACTCCGTGCGCAGCGGCAAGATGGAACTCTGGCGCATGAGGCCCGACGGCGGCGGGCAGGAGCAACTCACGGACGACGAATGGCAGAACTGGTTCCCGCATATTTCACCGGACGGGAAGACCATCGTTTTCCTGTCGTACATGCCCGATGTGGACGCTGGCGACCACCCGTTTTACAAGCAGGTTTACCTTCGGAAAATGGCGGTGCCGACCAGCCAACGCCTGGAAAAACCGACTGTGGTGGCCTACCTCTACGGCGGCCAGGGCACCATCAACACGCCCTCGTGGTCGCCGGACGGTCGGCGGGTGGCGTTCGTGAGCAACTCGAATTAACAATCCTACTCATCAACAAAATCAACTTTCAAATGCGACAATTCAACCTTCTCACCACCTTGCTGGCGCTCCTTTTTTGCCTCGCAATCACTGCGGAACTCGATGCCCAGGTAGGTGTCGGTGCCAGGCCCGCCAAGGGTGCCAAAGTCTATCTCAGCGGCTGCAAAAAGAAACTCCACAAAAACTGGACGTACTGGAACGGCCCCCGCCGCACTGCCACGCTGCCAGTCAAGTGGCCCATCGTCGATGACCCCGCCGGGAAGGGCAAGGTAGTGAGCAGCAACGACCCCAACCCCGAAGCCAAACGGGGCCTGTACGGCAGCGCCGACCTGGTGACGAAGGAGGCGTTCCGGGACTTCCGGCTGCACGTCGAGTTCATGGCGGTGCATCCCGGCGGCAACAGTGGCGTCTATCTCCAGAACCGCTACGAAATCCAAATCCTCGACGGGGATTCCACCACGCACGGCCTTGGGGCCGTCATCAACGAAAAGGCAGCGCCGTACAGCGCCTACAACGGCACAGGCAAGTGGAACGCCTACGACATCGTGTTCCGGGCGGCCCGTTTCAAGGATGGGAAATTAGTGGAAAAAGCGATGGTCACGATGTACTTCAACGGCATCAAAGTGCATGAAAACCAGCCGATTATGCAGGTTTGGGGCGGCCCGAACTCCGGTATTGACGGTGGCAACGACGGCGGCAAGGGCATCACCGACACGCCCGGCGGCCTGAAGTTGCAGGCGGAGGGGCACGACGTGCTGTACCGGAACGTCTGGATAAAAAAGCTGGATTTGAAAACGGCGGACACGGATTTTTGAAACCGAAAAGTCATTTTATTCCAGCATCAATTTCACCTCCGGCAGCATCAGGCTGACCCACCGGGCGTACTGTTTCCCCGAAGGGTGCAGCCCGTCGGAAGCCACCAGCATCGGGTCGTCGAGGCCCTCCCTCGAAATGGGCGTGATGTCGAAGTAGCGGATGCCGAGCGCCTCCGTGATTTCCCGGTTGGCGGCGTTGAAAGCATCGATGCCTTCGCTGATGTCGCTGTTGCCATTGCCGAACGGCGTGTAGGCGTAGTCGGGAATGGATACGACGAAGACCCTGTCTTTCCGGCCCCCGGCGAAGGCGAAGGCCTGGTTGAGCAGTTCTGTGAATTCAGGTTGGTAATCTTCGACAGAGCGGCCCCGGTACTGGTTGTTCACGCCGATGAGCAGCGACACGAACGAGTAGGTGCTGTCGGCGATGTGGGCCTTGCCAATGCCGGTTTGTAGTTCGTTCGTCGTCCAGCCGGTTTTGGCGACGATGCGCACGTGGCCGACCTCATGGCCAGCCAGCCGCAGGCTGTCAGCGAGTTGTTCCGGGAATCGCTCCGCCACGCTCACGGATTGGCCGATGGTGTAGGAATCGCCGAGCGCCAGGTAGGTCAGTGCGGTGGTGTCAGGGACGACGGGCGGTTCGATGTCGGGCATCGGTTCCTTTTCGGTACAAGTCGCCGAGAAGAGCGGGAGCAGCAGAAGCAGGCATGGAAATTTCAGGAGCATTTTTTTTAAACATTTACGAAGAAAACAGCCCTCCAAGTTTGCTTGTGCTGTTTTTTTTGCCAACTGCCAACTGCTTCACTGCCAACTGATTTTGTCCCCTTCCTTCAAGCCGTATTTGTCCGAAAAACCGCCCACCACTTCCACCACATACTTGGCGTTGCCTTTCGAGGGCAGCGAAGTGTCGTTGAGCGGTTTTGCGTTTTTGTGGATGGTGTTGATGACGTTGTTTTCATCCACAAAAATGATGTCGAGCGGGATGTACGTGTTGTGCATCCAGAACGACTGCCGCCCCGACGTTTCAAACAGGAACAGCATCCCCTGCGATTCGGGCATCGAGCGGCGGAACATCAGGCCAAACTGCCGGTCGGTTTCGTTGTCGGCCTTTTCGATGTCGATTTTCGTGACGGGCTGCCCCGTTGCGCCGCTCACGAAGGAGAGTTCGCCTTCTTTTTGAAATTTGGGTTCCATATCCGGTGATGTTAAATCGATAGGCGGTCGTTTTTTCATGCCCATGAAAAGCCCCCTGATGTTCGGGGCTACCATACTCAGCAGGGCCAGCGCCATCGCCCCGATGATGAGGGCCTGCTTCCAGTTGAAACTGCTTTTTTTCTTTTTTTTCTTCGCAACAGGCGTGGAGCCTGTGGTGCGTGTTGGGTTCGACATGGTGATTTCGATTTTATTATTGAGCCGTGAGGCATATTGGAGGAAGTTGTTTGAGTTTGAAATCTTGAGATTCAATGCATTGAAACCTCACTCTCTCACCCTCTCACTACTCGCCTCTGTTGATTTTCCAGCGGGCGGCAAATTTCGGAAAATAGCCCCGCAATCGCACAAAAAACTATTTTTGCCCCTCAATTTTCAAGCAAAATGATTCTCTCCGACATCAAAATCCTCGAAGCCATCGAATCTGGCGACATCGTCATCGAACCGTACGACCGGGAGTGCCTCGGCACCAATTCCTACGACGTACACCTCGGCAAATGGCTGGCCACCTACCGGGACGAAGTGCTCGATGCCCGCAGGCACAACCCCATCGACCTGTTTGAAATACCGGAAGAAGGGTTCGTGCTCCAACCAGGTTCGCTGTACCTCGGCGTCACGGAGGAGTACACGGAGACGCACCACACCGTACCGTTCCTGGAGGGAAAAAGCAGCGTCGGGCGGCTCGGCATCGACATCCACGCCACGGCAGGCAAAGGCGACGTGGGTTTTTGCAACACCTGGACGCTCGAAATCTCCTGCACCCAACCCGTCAGGGTGTACGCCGGGATGCCCATCGGGCAGTTGATTTATTTTCTCGTGGACGGTGAAATCGAAAGGTTTTACAACAAAAAAGCAGATGCCAAATACAATACCCGCACGGACAAACCCGTGGAAAGTATGATGTGGAAGAACCGTTTTTGAGGTCTGAGGTATGGAGGTCTGAGGTATTCAGTACCAGACAAAAACACCTCAGACCTCCTTCTTCTTTTCCTTCCAGATGGATAGCAAAATCCCGCCTGCCAGCAGCAGCACGATGACCGCCAACGAGAACCACTCCGGTAGCTCGATGTGCAGCGGTGTGAACACCAGCATTTTAATGCCCACAAACGCCAGGATGATGACGAGGCTGATCTTCACGTACTCGAATTTGTCGATGAAGGAAGCCAGCACAAAATACAGGGAGCGAAGGCCGAGAATGGCGAAAATATTGGACGTGAAAACGATGAACGGGTCTTTTGTGATGGCAAAAATTGCCGGAATGCTGTCAAAAGCGAACATGACATCGGTCGTTTCAACGACCACCAGGGCGACAAAAAGTGGGGTCATGGCAATGGTTTTTCCCTTCCATTTCACAAAAAAATGCTCCCGCCGGATGGATTTGGTGACGGGGAGAAATTTGCGGAGTTGCAACACCACGGGGTTCTTTTCCGGGTGGATTTGTTCATCGTCAGACTTCAGCATTTTGTACGCTGTCCAAAGCAAAATGGCCCCGAAAACGTAAATAATCCACTCAAACCGCTCCACCAGAAATGCCCCTGCTGCAATCATCAGGCCCCGGAAAACCAATGCACCGATGATGCCCCAGAACAGCACCCTGTGCTGGTATTTCTGCGGAATCTGGAAGTAGCTGAAAATCACCGCAATCACGAAAATGTTGTCCATGCTCAACGACTGCTCGATGATGTAGCCCGTGAGGTAAGTGATGGCTGCTTTCGAGCCTCCCACATCGTCGCCAATCTCCAGGCCGATACCCAGCCAGTGATGTTCGTATGCAAAGTAGATGAAGACGCTGAACAGGAGCGAAAGGCTCACCCACAGTGAGGTCCAGCGGAGTGCTTCTTTGGTGGAAATTTTGTGCGGTTCTTTGTTGAAAACGCCGAGGTCGAGCGCCAGAAAAATGGAAATCAAGACGATAAAACCTACCCAAACTATCATTTATACTTCTTTTTGTTAAAAAATCCCTTCAAGGGCCATTTTGGAAAAGTGGCGCAAAGTAAACAAAAAAGGGCGGGGTTTGGACTTGGCGACAGGGGCAAAAACGCAGCGTTTTTCGACCAAAGGCGACGCAGCGGATGACGACGGACGGATTAAAAACGGGCAAAAAAAAAACCCCCCTCCAAACAATCAGGAGAGAGGCTATCCCAAAAACCGATTACATCTTTTGTTCTGTGGGGCAGAAAAAGCAATCCTTCATCGCAGGGTAAACAGGATGCGTGACTCTGATAATCAGAGCGCCACACTGACGAATGCCACTGCAAAACGGAATAAATTCAAGGTTGAGTACAAGCAACACCACCGAAAACAAAAAACTCCGACCGTGAACAAACCTGGGGAGCTGAGAAAAAAATGGATGAGAAGCCTGGATCACAATGGTTTGTGAGATGTCGGTACTACAAATCGGTTGTCAG
Organism: Bacteroidota bacterium; assembly: GCA_016234735.1. Taxonomy (GTDB): domain Bacteria; phylum Bacteroidota; class Bacteroidia; order Chitinophagales; family Saprospiraceae; genus UBA6168. Next base: position 7,990 of record JACRAN010000001.1, read on the forward strand.
GATAGTAAAAAAACGGTGTTGCTAATTGGTTAGATGTCCTTCCGGCTTCTCATCACGCTTTTGCGTTGAGTAACAGTCCTTTCATGTTCACGGGAATTTTCTAAAGTGTTCTTAAAAATCGTGCCCAAAAGTAGCCGCTCTTTTGAATACCGCAAAGTATTTATAAAAAAATAATTTTATCGCCTCTGCTTCCCGCTCCCCCTACCCTTTAAAAACACAGAACCCCTTCCCGGATAAACCAGAAAGAGGTCTTGCGTGTTCTCAAGGGATTACAAATTGCATCTTTGATGACCGGGGCCGACAGATTTTTTGCAAATACAATCAGCCTCTTATCATTATTTCGGTAAGGGATGTATTAACAATTGTGGTTTAGGCGCTGCCTAAAAACTGTAAAATCGGAAAATGGGAATGTAATCGAAAAAGTGAAGAATCTATCTTCGTTGTGTAGTGTTTCCAGTGAACTTTTTTTCAAAAGTTGCCGGTGGGTGAATGGCAATTTATTCTAATACCGCAATATCCAAGAACGAGCCTAAAGGTGTGTGTGTCTGAAATCGGGGGCAAGATAGGGAAAAAATGTTTCCAGCACAATCGGAAGTGGATTTTTGCAACGAATTTTGTTAAATATCTATTTGTTGGAAAAAAATACCTGGGGCTTTTCCATTGAATTCGCTGCGGATTATGTTTTGTAAATAATTGAAAATCAATGTCTTGGACAATTTTTTACATGGCTTGTTTTTACCGCTGCCGATTTTTCTAAAAAATTCGATGGCACAAAATTTGAACTTTTAAGGGCATAGCTTGTAATTTGTACTGATTTTACCAACAAGAATGATGACTCAAATACATATCGCTGCATGTTGTTGTTGCTGTACCATTCCAAAATGGAAAGGCGGCGGAGCATTGCGGTGATGTACGCAATTATCTGATTATCAACGAAAAAGCCTTTCCATTTTGGGAAGGCTTTTTTGTTTTAAGCCGTTTTGAAAATCAAATTCCATGACTGCAATCCTGCATTTTCCAGCCATTTCCGCCGAAGAGAAAATCCGGCGGGTCGGCCAATTGGTCGGCAAGACGCCGTTGTACGAGATTCGGAGCGTCTTCCGCAAACCCGGCGTCCGCATTTACGCCAAGCTGGAGTGGCAGCAAATCGGTGGCAGCGTGAAGTCACGCCCGGCCTTCAACATCATCAAAAACGCCATCCGGGAAGGGCACCTGAGCGGTGGCCGCCACCTGCTCGACGCCACCAGCGGCAACACCGGCATCGCTTACGCCGCACAATGCGCCGCCCTGAAAATCCCGGTCACGCTCTGCCTGCCGGAAAATGCCTCGGAGGAACGCAAGCGCATCCTCAACGCCCTGGGCGTGAACATCGTTTTCACCTCCCGATTCGATGGCACCGACGGGGCGCAGTTGGAAGCCAAGCGACTGTTCCGGGAGAACCCCGGCCAGTTTTTTTACGCCAACCAGTACGCCAACGACCACAACTGGCGGGCGCACTACGAAACCACCGCCCCCGAAATCTGGCAACAAACCAACGGCCAGGTCACGCACTTCGTGGCGGGGCTGGGCACTACGGGCACGTTTACCGGAACCGGTCGGGGGCTTCGGAACTTCAACCCCGACATCGAACTGGTGGCCCTGCAACCCGACAACCCGATGCACGGGCTGGAAGGCTGGAAGCACCTCGAAACGGCCATCGTCCCGAAAATTTACGACCATCGCCTCGCTGACCGAATCCTCGAAATCGACACGCTGGGATCCTACGACATGGTGCGCCTGCTGGCGCAGGAGGAGGGTCTGCTTGTCAGTCCGTCGGCGGCAGCGAACCTGCTGGGAGCCATCAAAGTGGCCGAAGAAATCGAGCGGGGGGTCGTCGTCACCACCTTCGCCGACAATGCCGACAAGTATTCAGAGGTGATGGCACATATTTTTAACTGAAAAAACGAACCACATGAGTGATTTTCAAATCAACATCGACCCGGAAGCAGTGGAAACCATCAATCGCCACGCTGTCGAAGCCTTCCCGGACGAGTGCTGCGGCTTCCTCTACGGTCACGAAACGGAGGGCCGAAGCGTCACGTTAGCCGTGCCCGTCACGAACAGCAAAGAAGGCGACCAGCGCCGCCGGTTCGAGATTTCGCCGCTCGACTACCTGCGGGCGGAGCAGTTTGCCCTGGAAAATGACACGCAACTGCTCGGCGTGTACCACTCGCATCCCAACCACCCGGCCATTGCCTCAGCGCATGACCTGGTGGTGGCCATGCCTTATTTTTCTTACGTCATCGTGTCGGTGATAGACGGCGAAATTGCCGACCTGAAAAGCTGGAAGCTGCGGGACGAGGTGCGGGAATTTCAGGAAGAAGAGGTTTTCGCACTTTCGGCATTGACTTTTTGACAAAAAATGACTTCAAACAATCCAACAATTTCAACAATTCAACAATTATTAAAATGGCAAAAATTATCATCCCAACGCCTTTGCGTAAATTTACCGACAACTCCGGCGTTTTTGAAACGACCGGCACCACCGTGCAGGAAGCTATTCAACAGTTGACCCAAACGCATACCAACCTGGAGCGCCACCTGCTCGACGACCACAAAAACCTGCGCTCGTTCATCCGGGTGTACCTCGGTGAAGACGACATCAATTCCCTGCAAAAAGGCGCTACCAGCGTGGCAAAAGATGCCGTCATCAGCATCGTGCCGGCCATTGCCGGAGGCAGTCATTGAAATTTAGAAATTAAGAAATTTGGAAATTGGACAGCCACCCAGTTTCCAAATTTCTAATTTCCAAATTTCAAACTCTCAATTATATGAATCACAACCTTTCCCCCGCCGAAATGGCCCGCTACGCCCGGCACATCGCCATCCCGGAGTTCGGCATTGCAGGGCAGGAAAAACTCAAGGCGGGCCGGGTGCTCGTCATCGGCTCCGGCGGCCTGGGCAGCCCGGTGCTGCTGTACCTGGCGGCTGCCGGAGTGGGCAACATCGGCATCGTCGATTTCGACGTGGTGGACGACAGCAACCTGCAACGGCAGGTGCTTTTCACCACAGACGACGTGGGCAAATCGAAAGCCGAAACGGCCAAAGAACGCCTCCTGGCGCTCAACCCCCACCTGAACATCACGGTTTTCAAAACCCGTTTTACCCGGGAAAATGCGCTGGAACTCGTGAATCAGTACGACGTGGTGGCCGACGGCACCGACAATTTCCCGACCCGCTACCTCGTGAACGATACCTGCGTGTTGGCCGGAAAAGTAAACGTCTATGCCTCTATTTTCCAGTTCGAGGGGCAGGTGTCGGTATTCAACTACCCGAACGCCGACGGCACCCGTGGGCCAAACTACCGGGACATGTTCCCCGAACCACCGCCTCCCGGCCTCGTCCCGAACTGCGCCGAAGGCGGCGTGTTGGGCGTGTTGCCGGGCATCATCGGCTCCATGCAGGCCAGCGAAGTCATCAAAGTGCTGACGGGGGTAGGGGAGCCGCTGGCCGGTCGCCTCTTCCTGTTCGATGCGGCTTCGTTCACCACCCGCATCCTGAAAGTACATAGCAGCCCGGACACGAAAATCACGGAACTCATCAACTACGAACAGTTCTGCGGCCTCGAATCCCCCGCTGACCAAAAGCCGGTGAAAGAAATCACCGTGCAGGAACTGAACGAGTGGATGGTACAAGGTGCCGACTTCCAACTCATCGACGTGCGGGAACCTCACGAGTACGCCATCGCCAACCTCGATGGCGAACTCATTCCGCTCGGCACCGTCGCTGCCGCTGCCCACAAGTTTTCAAAGGATAAAAAAGTAGTCGTCCACTGCCGCAGCGGGGTGCGCAGCGCCAAAGCCATCCGGGAACTGGAGGGCCTGTTCGGTTTCGACAACCTCTACAACCTCAAGGGCGGCATCCTTGCCTGGTCGCAGGAAATCGATGCGGCAGTGCCAACGTATTGACGAATTTTTTGAAATCATTGGATGAAAAACCCCGGCAGCGAGTGTGTTGCCGGGGCTTTCTTTTTTTCGAAAACCGCAACGGTAATATCTGTCGCACACTGGACATCCCCCTGCCCCCTTCAAAGGGGGAATTATCCCCGGAACTAATTCCCCCTTTGAAGGGGGGCAGGGGGATGTAAGCCCACTGCGGCGACAAACGAGCGTTAAACAAATGTTAAAATAAATAAAGCGTTATTTTAATAAATATAATAACCCATTATCTTTAACTGTCCATCAAGCATCATTACTTCTTGAAGACGGGAAGCCAGCCGGGTGAAACCATCGCTCAACCTTACAAAAACTAAGCTTCGGCGCAGCGCACCACCAGACCTACTTCCCACTTCAGGTACAAATTCATCCCATCCTTATGCTCATACAAATCACCTATGTGCTCAACGGAGTGACCAAAACCGAAACCGTCGATGCCCTCAAACTGGCCGACACCAAACTGGCGCTCCCCTCCAACGTACCCATCGCAGGCCGCAACCGCCAGAACATGGGCCAGGCCAGCCTCGGCTACGTACAGGACTGCATCGCTGCCGCCATCGCCCACCCGGAGGTGCCCAGCGGCAGCATCGATGTCCCGCTGCTCGAAAGCAAGCTGGCCACCATCATGGAAATGGACGACGTGCTTGCCGTACTCGAACCACTCTACACCGAAACGCTCAACTGCCGCCGCCTGCACGGGCAGGACATCATGAACGCCTGCAACGAAATCAAGCGCAGCTTTGAGTACAACGCCAACAACAAAGCCGAATACAAAGCCACCGCCGACAAACTGAAACAACGCTACGCCCGTGCCCGCAAGGAAGAAACGCAGGCCGCCAAAGAAGCCAAGGCCGCCAAAGCCGCCGCCGAGAAAGCGGCCAAAGAGGTACAGAACGGTGTCCCCGTTGCCTAACGGTTGCCATCGCCAGGCAAAACCCCGGCAGCACCTTCCCCGCTGCCGGGGTTTCTTTTTGGGTGGGGAGTCAATTGAGTTAATGCCAGTTTTCCGAAATCTTGAAGATTTCGGAAAACTGTACACAGCCCCTTTTTCAAGGCCGCAGAATTTTATTTGTAAAAAAAGACCGAAAAGTAAGGCCGGAAGTCTCCCAATTGCCCGCTATCTTTTTTAATTGCGACCGAGCGTTTTAAAACGGAAACTTGCGTTTTAAAAGTCATGGGAAGGCTTTAAAACCGCTCCGTTGTATTTTTAAAGCCTTGCCATGACTTTAAAATTGCTTCGTTGAGTTTTTAAAAGCATGGGGAGAGTTTAGAATTGCTTCGTTGAGATTTGAAAAGGTGGGGAGGGGTTGGAATTGATTAGAGAGGGTGAGGAATTATAGTTACACTTTTTTGAAAGGATAGGGCGATTGGTAGTGGTTGGGATAGCTTGTTGTTAACTGAGGCATTCATGCATACTATCGCTTGCTTTGGCATTAAAGGGTGGCTTTTGGCGTCGGGTTTTGCTAGCGCATTGTTCATTCCCATTAAGTTAAGCTCCCATGCAAATTGACAAACAGCACGAAAAGGAAGATATTCGTGAAAATTCCACTCATCATGAACACTTCCCTTCGTGCCTATCTCGACGCCCTGCGGCAATTTCCGTTCACGG
>JACRAN010000091.1 GCA_016234735.1 Bacteroidota bacterium
AACCTCGGCCTCATCAAGGCTGCCCAGCGCTTCGACGAAACCAGGGGTTTCAAATTCATTTCCTACGCCGTTTGGTGGATCCGCCAATCCATCCTCCAGGCATTGGCCGAGCAATCCCGCATCGTGCGCCTGCCGCTCAACAAGGTGGGTTCGCTCAATAAAATCAACAAGGCATTCTCCGAACTGGAGCAAAACTTCGAGCGGGAACCTTCTGCCGAAGAACTGGCCACGCTGCTCGAAATTCCGACCGAAGAGGTGGAAACCACGCTCGGCGTAGCCGCCCGCCACGTTTCGATGGACGCCCCGTTCGTTGATGGCGAGGACAACTCCCTGCTCGACGTGCTCGAAAACCCGCACTCGCCGAAAACCGACCGGGACCTGGAGTACACCGAATCGTTGCGCCTCGAAATCGAGCGCTCACTCAGCACCCTCACCGACCGCCAGATGGACGTCATCAAGCTCTATTTCGGCATCGGCGTAGAGCATCCCATGTCGCTCGAAGACATTGGCGACAAGTTCGGCCTGACCCGTGAGCGGGTGCGCCAAATCAAGGACAAAGCCATCAATAAACTGCGCTCCGCCAACCGGAGCAAGTTGTTGAAGCACTACCTGGGGGCTTGACGATTTCGGATTTCGGATTTGCGATTTCGGAATAGGTGTTATCAGGATTCAAAGAGAAAAGGGTATGAAGCGTATCGCTTCATACCCTTTTCTCTTTGTGGAAAGCGGGTTCTCCGAAATCCGAAATCTCAAATCCGAAATCGTATGTCAATCCAAAATCACCGCCCCGGTGTTGTTGGTTTTGTCACATTCAAATTTGAACTGGTCGGAATCGAGTGAAAGAATCAGGCTTTTCATGTAGCGGGTTTTCTTGCGCACATCGAGCCGCATCCTGCCGGAGTAGGTGTCGCCCGGCAGCAGGTCGCCAGATTGGCCGGACTGTGCTTTCACCATTTGGCCGCCCAGCGGCAGCGCCCCTCTCGACAGCACCGGCACCCCGGAAATGTAGGCTTTCACCACTAATTTTTCCTCTGAATTGCTCCCTTTTTCAAAGAGTTTAAAAATTCCTTGCCCCTTGTTTTCAATCGTGTATTCAACCGTGGCCGACTTGTCGTCCTGCTCGACGATGCGGAGTTGGTTGAAAAAAATATCGGGACAGTCCGCCGGGGTATTGGGCGATTCAGCAGAAGGCTGCACAGGTTCCTCCTCGCCGCCTTTGGCAGCAAATCCGGCCTCAACACTTTCCTTTTCCGCCGGTTCGATGGTGGCAAAACCGGCAGGTTTTTCTTCGGGCTTTCCCGGTTTTTGGAGAAGCACCACGGGAACTTTCAGTTCCTTGTCCCGTTGGATTTTGCCTGCTGCCAACACAAAATTATCGTCGTACAGCGCCTGCCGGAGATTGTCGCGCAGGCCCCCTAATTTATTGTCGAAAAGCGTTGGGTCGAAGTTGATTTGCACCCAATGCTCCGTGCCTTTTTTACTGAAATCCACGTCCATCCGGCCAGAGTTGATGACCGTGAACCGCACCCTGACCCAATCATCCGTTCGTTTTACCACTTCAAAATTTGTGAGGTCGAGCCGGAAGCCGCGGTATTTGACGGTATCGTCTGAGGGGTGGGGCGAGAGCTGAGGGGTGAGGGGTGAGGGGTGAGGAATCGGTTGAAAAAAATCGGAGAATGCCAAACCTGCGATGCCTGCGGCAATGGAAAGCGAGAGGAAAAATATGTTTGCAGGTTTTAGATTCAAAAACATAGTCAGGAAACGCTAACTCCGCCCGGTTATTGAGAGGAAACCGGACGGTATTTTTCACAGAAGACGCCTGCCAGCGCTGCTTCAAAATCGTTTTTAAAAATGGTGGCAGGGCTTCCCTTCAAACTTCCTCGTCCGTCAAAATATCGACTGGCCGGTTGATGCTTTCCTGAAGGGAAATGAAGGTTTCCGTGCGCTGGATGCCAGCGATTTTCTGGATTTTATCGTGCAGCACATCCCGCAGGTGGTCGGTGTCCCGGCAGTATATTTTGGCAAAAATGCTGTACAGGCCAGTCGTGTAGTATGCCTCCACCACTTCGGGGATTTTTTTCAACTCCTCGGACACAACGTCGTACAAGGAACTTTTATCAAGGTAAATGCCGAGGAAGGCGCAAATATCATACCCCAATCGCCCGTGGTCCACCACCAGATTGGCCCCCTGCACGATGCCCATGTCCCGCAGTTTTTTCATGCGCACATGCACCGTGCCTCCTGACACGTAGCCGATTTTTTTGGCAATGTCGGTGTAGGGCTGCTCCGCATCGGTCATCAACATGGAGAGGATAAGCTTGTCGGTTTTGTCAATTCCGTTCATAAATCCGGGTTGTGGCCATTGGGCAACGGGGTATTCGGATAGCCCATTGATGGCGTTTCATTTATTTTCAACAAAAATGCTTTTTTAAGATGATATTTTCAAAATGTGCTGGCGATATTTCCCGTAAATTGAGGATTCTGTAAAACTTTTAACAAAACGGCACTGCTCCGTGCCACATTGCCCCCCCATTCCGTGGCCATTGAAGTTTTTTGTTTTCCTTGCAAACTTTAGGTGTGCCTGGTACATTATTATGGTTTGGCCACGGATTCAAGGCCGAATCCGACAGTTTGGCTTAGTTTTGTGGCAAAATAAATTTGACTCCCCTATCCGTTTCAAATACACTCCAACCCGGCATGAACAACGACATTTTACAAACGCCGAAAAAGTTAAAAATCTGGCTTCCCCTGCTCTTTTCATTGGTGCTGGTGGGGGGAATGCTGATCGGCACCAGAATGCAGTCCAACCCGCCAACCGTTGCCGCCATCGACGTGCCCAAAAACGAAGATTTGCCTCCCAGCGCCCTGGGCCAGGGCAAGTTGGAGGAACTCATCCGCTACATCGAAGCCCGCTACGTGGACGACGTGAACAAGGACGAACTGGTGAAGGAAGCCATCGACAACATCCTTTACCAACTCGACCCTCACTCCAGCTACATCTCCGCCGAACAACTCAAGGAAGTGAACGAGCAACTCGAAGGCAGCTTCGACGGCATCGGCATCGAGTTCGTGGTGGTGGACGATACGGTGATGGTGGTGGCCGCCCTGGCAGGTGGCCCGGCAGAAGGTGCGGGCATCCTCTCCGGTGATAAAATCGTGCAGATTGAAGACTCCCTCACCGTCGGTGAAAATATTAATTACGAAGGCATACTGTCAAAACTCAAGGGAGACAAAGGCTCGAAAATCGACATCGGCATTCTGCGGGGTTTGGAAAGAAAACTGCGCCGCTTTACCCTGACCAGGGACAAGATTTCGGTACACAGCGTCGAAGTCGCCTACATGCTCGACGAGGTGAGCGGCTACATCAAAATCAACCGTTTCAGCGCCAACACCTACGAAGAGTTCATGAAATCGCTCGAAGACCTCGTTGACAACCAGGGCATGAAGCACCTCGTCATCGACCTGCGCCAAAACCCCGGCGGCTACTTGCAGGAAGCGACCAGCATCCTGAGCCAGCTTTTCAAGGAAAAAGACAAACTGCTCGTGTACACGGAGGGCAAAAACGTGCCCCGCAACGACTACAAGTCCACCGGCAGGCCATTTTACGAAGTGGGAAACATCGCCGTGCTGACCGACGAAGGCTCGGCCAGCGCCAGTGAAATCGTTGCCGGGGCCATCCAGGACTGGGACCGGGGCATCGTCATCGGCAGGCGCTCGTTCGGCAAAGGGCTGGTGCAGGAGCAGTACCACCTGCGCGACGGCTCCGCCATCCGCCTGACCGTGGCCCGCTACTTCACGCCCTCTGGCCGTTGCATCCAAAAACCCTACGAAGGCCGTGAAGATTATGAAGACGATGTGGCCGGGCGCATAAAAAACGGCGAGTTGTACGGCGAAGAAGTTATCGAACACGATGATACCACCCGGTACTTCACTAATGGCGGCAGGGTCGTGTACAGTCACGGTGGCATTCAGCCCGATGTGTTCATCCCGCTGGATTCCTTCCTGCTCAATCCCTACTACATCAAGCTGCACCAACACCTGCCCTCCTTCGCTTTCCGCTACCTTGAAACGAACCGGGCTGACATCGAAAAAACTTCACTGGTGGACTTTTCAAAAAAATTCACCGTGACGGACGGCGTGGCCAACGAGTTTCTTGATTTTGCGGTGAAACGAGGCGAAAAGCGCAATGGGCGCCAATGGAAAGCTGTCAAAAATGACATCAAATTAACCCTGAAAGCCTCCATCGCCCGGCACCTCTGGTCAGAAAAAGGCTACTACTACGTGATGAACGAGGACGATGCTGCCGTAAAAAAAGCGAAACAACTGCTACGGCAAGAGAGGCCGCTGACCTTGAAATGAGCATTTTCACAATGATTGCAAAAACACCACCCCCGCCCTACTACGCCGTCATCTTCTCCAGCCTGCGCACCGACGTTGCCGAAGGCTACGCCGAAACCGCCCAACGCATGTTGGAACTGGCTGCGGAGCAACCGGGCTACCTGGGCGTGGAGGGCGTTCGGGAAGGGCTGGGCATCACCGTTTCCTACTGGGAGAGCCTCGAAGCCATCCGCCACTGGAAGCAGCAAACCGAACACCTCATTGCGCAGCAAAAAGGCCGGACGGACTGGTACGCCGCCTACAAAACCCGCATCTGCAAGGTGGAGCGGGACTATGGTTTTGAAAAATGAAAAAATGAAGCCTGCCTGTCAGCACCCTCTCCGTTTTCTTTCCTAAATTCCGCCGTTTTTCATCCTTTTTTTAAAAAAAAACATGAGCAACGGCAAAATCTCCCGCAAGCAATTTCTCAAGACTTTCGGCGCAATGGGCGCTGGCGCGATATTGGCGCCCATCATCGGCAAGGCCGAGGGGCTTCATTTCACAGACCGCAAAATCAAAGTCGGCATCATTGGTTGCGGCAGCGTGAGCAACATGTACCTGCCACACCTCAGCAAGTCGCCCTACGTGGAGCTGGTCAGCGCCTGCGACATCATCCACGAACGGGCCATCAAGCAGGCTGAGAAGTTCAAAGTGCCAAACCACTACCCACACATCGACCAGATGCTGGCTGGGGCGCCTTTCGACCTGCTGGTGAACACCACCGACATGCAGGAGCATGGCCGCCTCAACCAACTGGCGCTCAACGCAGGCCGCCATGTCTGGAGCGAAAAACCCATGGCCAACAGCTACAAGGAAGGCCGGGCGCTGCTCGATTTTGCCATCTCCAAAAACCTGCGGCTTTGGGGCGCACCTGCCGTGGTCAACAGCCCACAGTTTGCCTTCATGGCCAAGGCGCTCAACGAGGGCAAGCTGGGCAAAATGGCTGCCGCCCACGCCCACTACGGCCATACCGGGCCGGGCTGGTCGGCATTTTTTTATGAAAAAAACGGGGGAAGCCTCCCCGACCTCGGTGTGTACAACATCGCCACCCTCACCGGGCTGCTCGGCCCGGCCCTGGCCGTGACGGCCATGACGAGCATCGTGACCCCGGAGCGCACGGTGGACAACAAGGGCAAAATCAAGGTGGAGGCTGAGGACAATGCCATGCTGCTGATGGACCACGGCAACGGTGTGCTCTCGCACGTGCAGTGCGGCTTCAACTACTTCGACCCCTTCGGCCACGAGGGCAGTGGACAGGACCGCCCGACCATCCTGCTCTGGGGCACGCAGGGCAACATGGCCATGATTGGCTACGACTGGGCACCCTTCGGCGTCCACCTCGCCAACGACTGGGACAAACCGGAAGGCGAGCGCTTCGTGCCCGACCCCGGCGACTACGTCTGGCAGCAGGGCGCATCGGTCATCGCCGAGAGCCTCGTGAGCGGCACCGAGCCGCTCATCGCTGCCGAACATGCGCTGCATGTGCTGGAAATCATCGAGGCAACCCGCAAATCCGGCAAAAGCGGCAAGCGGGTGATGTTGAAGTCGAAGTTTAAGTTTCCGGTAGTGAAATAAGTTGGTATTGGGAATTAGGTATTGGGTATTGCGAGATGCCCCAATACCCAATTTCCAATACCCAATTTCCATTCCCCATGCTCGACACCCACGTCCATTTCTGGCAGTACAATCCGGTGCGGGATGCCTGGATTGACGACTCGATGCAGGTGCTGCAACGGGACTTCCTGCCCGCCGATTTGGAACCGAAACTGGCCGCCCACGGTATCTCCGGCTGCGTGGCCGTGCAGGCCGACCAGTCAGAGGCGGAGACGCATTTTCTGTTGCAATTGGCTGATATTTATGATTTTATAAAAAAAGTGGTGGGCTGGACCGACTTGCGTTCGCCCTACGTGGCGGAGCGGCTGGCTTATTTTTCCCAGTTTGAAAAACTGGCAGGCTTCCGCCACATCGTGCAGGGCGAGGCGGACGTGAATTTTTTGCTCCGCAAAGATTTTTGCCGGGGCGTGGCAGGGTTGGAGGCGCCTGGTTTTACCTACGACATCCTCGTTTTCCCGCACCAATTGGGGGCGGTGCTGGAGTTCGTGCGGCGTTTCCCCAACCAAAAATTCGTGATTGACCACCTCGCCAAGCCGTACATCCGGGACGGCTACTACGACGGCTGGGCGGCGTTGATGCTGGAAATTGCCGGGGAAGAAAATGTGTGCTGCAAAATCTCCGGCATGGTGACGGAGGCCGACCGGCACGGCTGGAAACAAGACGATTTTCGACCCTACCTCGACCTCGTGACGGAGGCGTTCGGCACCCGGCGGCTGATGTTCGGCTCGGACTGGCCGGTGTGCTTACTGGCGGGCAGCTACGGCGATGTGACGGGAGTGGTTCGGCGGTATTTTGGCAGCTTTTCAGCGGATGAGCAGGCGGGCATCATGGGTAGGAATGCGATGGAATTTTATGCTTAAACCACCCTTTCAAACACCTTGTCCACCGAAATCTCAATCCCGGTAGCAGGGTCAACGAGGTTGCCGGAACTGAAGTAGAGGTTACTGTCCGGAAGCAGGACATGGATGGCTTTGAAGGCAGGAACGACAATCCAGGCGGATTTCACGCCGTTGGGGAAATATTGCTTCCTGATTTTGAGCGCCATCGCTTCCAGCGATTGGCTGGGCGACAAAATCTCAATGGTGGTGATGGGCATTTCCGTTTCTTTCGCCTGCATTTTTGACCAATCGAACTTTTCCGAACGGGGGTAGATGCAAATATCGGGGGTAGTGCCAGGCTCTGTGGCAAGACTCACCTCTGTTGGGAAGTCGTACAGATTTCCATAGCCCTGTTCGAGCAGAAACCCAATGAAATGTTGCAGGATACCGTGTAGTTTGTTTGGCATAGGCTTGTTGCGTTCCGTTTCGTAATCAGGCTCGAACGTTTGGATTTCTTCGGTAAAAACGTCGTCTTTCAGCATAGTTGAATATTTTTCCTGACAAATATAACGAATTAGCAGCACCCAAACCACTTGTTCTTCCTCACTTTATCTCCCACGTACTCCCCCCCGCCAGCAATTTATCCAGATTCCCTTCGCCCAGGCTGCTCACCGTCGAGTCAATTTGTTGGTGCAGCAACGCCTCGTAGCAAGGCCGCTCCGTCTGGTAGAACACCCCGAAAGGCCGGGGCATCGCATTCGCATCCACCGTCGGGTTGTCGAAGAAGCGGGAGAGGATTTGCGCTTTGATGAGGTCGGTTTCGTCGTGTACCCAGAGGTCGTCTTTGGTCATACCGTCCGTGCGGAGGTCAACGATTTTTGGTGTGAAGCCATCGAGGTGGATGCCCTTCTCGTTCTCCTTGCCGAACACCAATGGCTGGCCTTTTTCGAGCAGCAGCGTCGTGTCAGGCTTGGTGTCTTTTTCCGTGAAAGTCTCGAAAGCACCGTCGTTGAAGATGTTGCAGTTCTGGTAGATTTCCAGGAACGAAGTGCCCCGGTGCCCATCGGCTTTCATCAACATGTCCTTCAGGTGCTTCGGGTCACGGTCCATCGAGCGGGCGACGAACGTGGCATCGGCACCGAGCGCAAACGCAATCGGGTTCAGCGGGTGGTCGATGGAGCCGTAGGGCGTGGAGGCGGTGCGCTTGTTCTCTTCCGAAGTCGGTGAATATTGCCCCTTCGTGAGGCCGTAAATCTGGTTGTTGAACAAAATCAGGTTCAGGTCAAAATTGCGGCGGAACATGTGCAGCATGTGGTTGCCGCCGATGGACAGCCCGTCGCCGTCGCCAGTGATGACCCAGACGCTGAGGTTGGGATTGGCGATTTTCAGCCCGGAAGCGAACGCCGGTGCCCGCCCGTGGATGCTGTGCAGCCCGTAGGTTTCCATGTAGTACGGGAAACGGGACGAGCAGCCGATGCCGGAGATGAACACCGTCTCGTGGGGTTGTTTCCCCAGGTCGGCCAGCACGGTTTGCACCTGTTTCAGGATGGAATAGTCGCCGCAGCCGGGGCACCAGCGCACATCCTGGTCGGTGGCGAAGTCCTTGGCCTTCAAGGGGATGGGTACGCCGTTGGTACCGTTCAAATTTACATCAACTGCCATTTTTTTATTGATTTATAAGGGTTGACGAGGGTTGATAAAAAGTTGATAAATATCTCGTTATCAACCAACTATCAACCCTCATCAACCTGTTATCAACTTTCACAAAAGCGCAAGCGCAACATCGTACAACTCCTCGTGTGCAATGGGTGTGCCCTGGATTCTGTTGAACGGAACCACCGGCAGCAGGAACTTGTCACGGATGACTTTCACCAACTGGCCGTTGTTGATTTCCGGTATCAAAACCTTGTCAAAACGCCGCATCAAACCGCCGAGGTTGCGGGGGAACGGGCGCAGGTAACGCAGGTGCGCATGGCCTACGCGGTAGCCAAGTTCGACCAGGCTGCGGGTCACCGACTCGCACACCCCGAACGTGGAACCCCAGCCGAGGATGAGCAGTTGCCCCTCGTCGAAGCCTGCATCGATTTTTTGCTCGGGGATGTAATCAGCTATGGATTCCACCTTGCGCTCCCGCGTTTTCACCATGTGTTCGTGGTTGGCGGGGTCGTAGCTGATGTTGCCCGTCACGTCTTCTTTCTCAATACCACCCACCCGGTGCAACAGCCCCGGTGTGCCAGGGATGGCCCACTGGCGCACTAATTTTTCGTCCCGCTGGTAGGGCATGAAATGTTCGCCATTTTCCGATTTCTTGGCAAATGAAACTTTCATTTCGGGCAAATCCGCTGCTTTCGGGTAGCGCCAGGGTTCTGCGCCGTTGGCGATGTAACCGTCACTGAGCAGGATGACCGGGGTCATGTGCTGAACGGCGATGCGGCAGGCCTCCATCGCCGTTTCAAAACAATCGGAAGGTTTGCTGGTCGAAATGACCGGCACCGGGCACTCGCCGTTGCGGCCGTACAGCGCCTGCATCAGGTCGGACTGCTCGGTTTTGGTGGGCAGGCCGGTGGAGGGGCCGCCCCGCTGAACGTCAATGACGACGAGCGGCAGTTCCAGCATCACAGCCAGGCCCATCGCCTCGCCTTTCAGGGCCAGGCCGGGGCCGGAGGTGCCCGTGATGCCGAGGTTGCCGCCGTAGCTGGCCCCGATGGCCGAGGCGACCGCTGCAATTTCGTCCTCCGCCTGGAAGGTGCGAACGCCGAAATTCTTGTATTTCGACAGGGAGTGCAAGATGCTGGACGCAGGCGTGATGGGGTACGAGCCGTAAAAAAGCGGCAAATTCATTTTTTGCGAAGCGGCAATGAGGCCGAGCACGAGCGCATCGTTGCCCATGATGCTGCGGTAGCTGCCTTTTTCAAGTTCGGCAGGCTTCACCGTGTAGCGGTCGCTGAACTCCTCCATCGTGTCGCCGAGGTGGTAGCCGGCGTACAGCGCTTTGAGGTTGGCATCCAGCAGGTCGGGCTTGCTTTTGAACTTGGCTTTCAGGAATTTAAGCGTGGTGTCCACTGTGCGGTTGTATCGCCAGAGCAGGAAACCCAGCACGTACATGTTTTTGCAGCGGTCTTTTTCCTTCGTCCCCAATGTGGACTCGGCAAGTGCTTCCCGGGTCATTTTCGTCACCGGAATTCTGATGACTTCAAAGCCGTCCAACGTGCCGTCCTCCAATGGGTTTTGAGCCTCGTCGTACTTGGCGAGCCGCAGGTTTTTCGAGTCGAAACCATCTTCGTTGATGAGGATGGCCCCGCCCCTGCGCACCTGTTGGATATTGGTTTTCAGCGCAGCGGCGTTCATCGCCACCAGCACGTCGAAGCGGTCGCCGGGCGTGAAAATCTTGCGGCTGCCGAAGTGCAACTGGAAACCCGACACGCCTGCCAGCGTACCGATCGGGGCACGAATTTCGGCAGGGAAGTCGGGAAAAGTGGCAAGGTCGCTGCCCGAAATGGCAGTATCGTCGGTGAACAGGCCGCCTGTGAGTTGCATCCCGTCGCCGGAGTCGCCGGCGAATTTGATGATGACGGCTTCTTTTTCGATTATTTGCGTGGACATAAATCAAGTGTCATTTTAGCCTGCCCGCACTACGGGCAGTTTCAGAAAACAAAATCGGGGTGTAAAGAAACAAAGGAAGCAGAAGATTCGGACGAATCGACAGGATGATTTTTCTCAAATATGGCAAATAAAAAAAACCTGCCTGGTATAAAACCGGCAGGCTTTTAAATATGCAATTTGTAACCATAACCCGACCCTCACCGCAAGTTAGAGGGCCAAGTTCTTTTCGTATTTTTAACGACGAACGAAGCCGGCACAAAACCACTACCCGGCAGCGAAGTTGCCCAGGTCGAAGATGCCTGCAATCCATTCCGGTTGTTGTTTGAGTAAAAAAAGGATGGAGCCGATGGCAATCAGCAAAGATGCTTTCAAAATGCGCATCTGATGCCGACGGGCATCTGCTTTTTCATTGACGAGCCATTCTGTGAATTCGGGAGAAAAGTCGATAGGTGCGTTGGTAGTGCTTGTCTGCTTCATGTCCGTGTTTTTGTTTTTTTATGCAAGGAAGAAACATAGAAAACCATGCCAGATTTTGAACAAACTTGCCACAGGGCAATTTTTTTTAATAAAAAGTTAGGAGACATCCCGCCCGACCTGACCGGAACGTCAGCGATTACTGAAATACAAACAAATCACCTTACCTTGCGTCCATGAAAATCAAGCGTTTATTCATCAATAACTACAAGTCGCTGGTCAACTTCGAGTTGGTGGAGCCGAACCCATTTTCGGTGTTCGTCGGGCCGAATGCGGCGGGTAAGTCGAATGTGTTTGAGGCGCTGGAGTTTTTGAGTTTTGCAAGTGAAAACTTTTTAAGAGCGGATGAGCTTTTTGAAGGAGCAGTGAATTATTTGAATAAGAGCTATCAAAAAGTTCTTAGAGGGCTGGAAAATGAATTTACCATAAACGACGATATCTCTGTAGTCCTTGATTTTTTAGAATTCAAAAATGAAGTACATATTAAGTACCGTAAGAAAAATGGAGTATATCTACCTAGCACAAAGTCTGGCGGAGGTGCTGGGATAGTGGAAGGTGAAGATTGGAATGAATATTTAAGTAAAATTGATTTAAATGAAAAATGGTTTCGTAGTGTTCATTCCCGTTATTTTATTGGGAAAAAAGAAATAGTAAAAGCACCTATTAAATCACCAAATAAGCTAGCCTTAGATTGTGCCAATCTCGAACCCGTCCTCCACCGCATCCTCCAAGACGAAATAAAGCGGGAAGAAGTCACTGATTGGATGGAATCCCTCATTCCCGGCTTGGACAAAGTTGAAGTAGCTAAAAGCGACCTCAGTGGCGATTATTTTCTTCGGATTTTTGAAAAACACCTCCCCGACCCCATCGGTAAAAACCTCATCTCCGATGGCACTTACAACATCCTCGCCCTGCTCACCGCTGTTTATCAGAGTGACGAACCGCAGTTCCTTTGCATCGAGGAGCCGGAGAATGGGCTGAACCCATACGTGGTGCGCACCTTGGTTGGTTTTTTCCGGCAGATGTGCGAGGAAAAAGGCCACTACATCTGGCTCAACACACACTCCGCCACGCTGGTCCGGGAGTTGCGGAACGAGGAAATCATCTTGATTGACAAGGTGGACGGCATTACGAAGGCGAAACAAATCCCGCACGATTTCAAGCGCTACGACCTCGAAATGGACGAAGCCTGGCTGACGAATGCCCTTGGAGGTGGGCTTCCATGGTGACGCTCGGTTTCATTGCGGAAGGCGACACAGAGAAACGGGTTTTGGCCTCTGAAAACTTCCGGGCTTTGCTCAGAAAATTGAATTTGCCGTTTTTGGAGGAAGTGGAGAACGCAGGTGGTGTGAGCAATTTGCAGCACCATAAAATCAAATCCCTCCTTCAAATCCAAAAAGATAAAGGTGCAAACAAGGTACTGATTTTGACCGATTCGGACGGCAAGTGCATCACCTCGGCCAAGCAGGAAATTGACCCAACGGGTGAAAATATCGTCATTGTGGCTGTCCAGATGATTGAGGCTTGGTTTCTGGCGGATACAACTGCCATGTCCAATTTGTTAAAAGGAAAATACTTTTGCGAAGCTCCAGAAACCATCCCAAAGCCTTTTGAACTTATCAAAGCCGAAAGAAAAGAACGCCTCGGTAGTGGCGTAAGCGACAAGCGCACACTTGGGCAAAAAATGCACTACTCTGGCTTCTCCCTCGAAGCCGCAGCCACTCACCCCAACTGCCCCAGCGCCAAATACTTCCTCGACAAACTCAAGTCCCTGACCATCAACAATTAGCAACCAACAATGACCAATCAACTCATCGAATGTGTCCCCAACTTCTCCGAAGGCCGGGACATGGCCATCATCAAGCAAATCACCGACGAAATCGAAAGCGTGGAGGGCGTCAAGCTGCTCGACGTTGACCCCGGCAAGGCCACCAACCGCACCGTCGTCACCTTCGTGGGAGCGCCGGGGTCGGTGGTGCAAGCTGCATTTTTGGCCATCAAAAAAGCGGCGGAGGTCATCGACATGAGCAAGCACAAGGGCGAGCATCCCCGCATGGGCGCCACCGACGTTTGCCCGCTCATCCCCATCGCCAACATCACGATGGAGGAAACGGCCAAGTGGGCACACCAACTCGCTGAAAAAGCCGGGAATGAACTCGGCATCCCATTTTACATGTACGAATCCGCCGCTACGAGGCCAGAGCGCCGCAACCTCGCCACCATTCGGGCGGGCGAGTACGAAGCGCTACCGGAGAAGCTGAAAAAAGCAGAATGGAAGCCCGACTACGGCCCCGCCATGTTCAACGCACGGGCGGGCGCAACCGTCATCGGCGCACGGGACTTCCTCGTGGCCTACAACGTCAACCTCAACACCACCTCCGAACGCCGGGCCAACTCCGTCGCCTTCGACGTGCGGGAGCAGGGGCGGGTGCTGCGCAAGGGCGACCCGATTGACGGCGAGATTGTGAAGGACGAAAACGGTGAGCCGGTGCGGGAACCGGGCGCTTGAAAGGCGGTGAAGGGCATCGGCTGGTACATCCCGGAGTACGGCGTGGCGCAGGTGAGCATGAACCTGACGAACATCGAGGTGACGCCGCTGCACGTGGCCTTCGAGGAGTGCTGCCGGAGCGCCGACCGCCGGGGGATGCGGGTCACCGGCTCCGAACTCGTGGGTCTCGTGCCGCTGAAGGTGATGACCGAAGCAGGCCGCTATTTTTTGCAAAAACAAAAATGGAGTGCGGGCGTGTCGGAGGAAGAACTGATTCACATCGCCGTGAAGTCGCTGGGGCTGGACGAGCTTGCCCCATTTGACCCAAAGAAAAAAATCATCGAGTACCAACTGGCGAACGAGAAATCTGCCCCACTCGTGGCCATGGACTTGCGGGCCTTCGCCAACGAAACTGCCAAGGACAGCCCCGCCCCCGGAGGCGGCTCCATTTCCGCCTACGTGGGGGCGCTCGGCGCGGCACTCGGCACGATGGTGGCCAACCTCTCGGCAGGAAAACGTGGCTGGGACGATCGCTTGGAAGAGTTCTCGGCCTGGGCCGAAAAGGGGCAAGCGCTCAAGGACACGCTGCTCCGCCTCGTGGACGAGGACACCGCAGCGTTCAACCAAATCATGGCCACCTTCCGTTTGCCGAAGGAAACGACGGAGGAAAAAGCGGCCCGCAAGCAGGCCGTACAGGCGGCCACCCGCTACGCCATCGAAACGCCGATGCGCACGATGGAGGCCGCCTTCGCCGTGTTTGAACTGGCGGAAGCGATGGTGCAGGAGGGCAACCCGAACTCGGTGAGCGATGCAGGAGTGGGGGCGCTCTGCGCCCGTGCCGCCGTGTTTGGCGGCTGGATGAACGTGAAAATCAATGCCAGCAGCCTCGCCGACAAGGAACTGGCCGCCGATTTTGTCCAAAAAGCGGAGGCGATTGCGAAGCGGGCGGACGAGTGGGAAAAAGAGATTTTGAAAATGGTGGAGGGGAAGATGTGATGGGTTATAATCTAACTGACAAATGATGAATGTAGCTCGGATTTTTGTGCTATCGATACTTGTCCATTCACTGCAAGCACAGCCCCTCCCCGTCTGCACCACCCCCGCCAACGGCTCGGCGTGGACGTACCTCGGCCCCGTCAGCCCGCCCACGCCTGGGCCGGGCGCAGGCATGGGCAGCACCGGCACGGGGGCGCAGGTTCGGGTCAAGTTTTTTGACCCGAAAGCCACCAACCCGACCGAACTGTACGCCGCCACCCCCACCGGCGGACTCTTCCGTACCCGCAACGTGCTCGACTCGGTGCCCGTCTGGGAGAACCTCACCGACAGCACCCGCCTGCCTGTGCTGGGGGTGCGGGACTTTGAGTTCGAGCCGGGCAACCCCGACGTGATGTACCTCGGCACGGGCATCCGCTACCCGCTCGACCTGCGCCGGGCCTACGGCATTGGCCTGCTGAAAACCACCGACGACGGGCGTTCCTGGCAGCCGACTGGCCTCACGTTCGAGCCGCCCGGTTCGATGGCGGAGGTCGTCCACGACATCCTCGTGCATCCGCAAAACCCCGACACCTTGCACGTCCTCAGCGGAAAAAACTACTACCGGTCCGACGACGGCGGTGCCAGTTTTACCCTGAAAAATACCAACCCGCACCCCTGCCCTGCCGGTTGGGAAAGCGCCTGGCGGGCCATTCTCACCAAACCGGGCAGTCCGCAGGTGCTGTACCTGACCGCCGATGCTGGCTATTTTTTTATTTCAAAAAACAGCGGGGAAACCTGGGCGGAAATCGCCGTGGACAGCAGCCTCGGCATCACCGAGCCGGTCATGCGCATGGACGTGGCCGTGTCGGAACACAACCCTGAATTGATTTACCTCGGTTGCTCGGCGCAAAAAAACGAGTTCATCCTCCGCTCGCTCGACGGCGGAGCGAGTTGGCAGTTGGTGTTGAAAAAAAACCTCGGCTCCAGCTACGAGAAGCACGTTTTTGCCATTTCACCCAACGGCGACAACGTGCTGTACGCAGGCGGGCTGTACGTGCATCAGGTGACGATTTCCCAGGATGGCAAGGCCACGAGCAAACAAATTGCGGGCAGCGAAATCCACATGGACCACCGCGAACTCTGCGTGGTGAGCGACGGCAACGGCGGCGACATCCTCTACTCGGCCAACGACGGCGGGCTGTACCGGGGCGTTGTTGACGGTAAAAAATGGCGCTGGCGGGACGTGTCCGGTCTGGGTTTCAACAACATGCAGTTCTACGGGATTGCGGTGGCCGAGGATTTTTCGGTGGTGCCCGGCGGTACGCAGGACCTCGGCACGATGCTGATTTACCGGGACGAAAAAGCCGTGAAGCCCAACCTCGGCGGCGACGGCACCGATTGCGCCGTTGACCCCTTCAACCCCGCCAACATTTTCAGCATCTCCTGGGCGCTCGGCCCGCCCGTCATTTTCCGCTCCACCGACGGCGGCGTGAGGTGGAGCCGCTGGAACAAGGGCACGGTGGCCAACGGCGACAGCTACTACCACCCCATGATTTTCCATGAAAACGGCTACCTCTACACCGGCACCACGAAGGTGCAGCGGCTGCCCTACGGCTCGGACACCTGGCAGCAAATCGGCGACATCCACCTGCCGACAGACAACCCCTGGCGCGTGACGGCCATGTCGGTGGCCATGCCCGGTGGCGAAGTGATTTACGCCTACGGCGACCAGCTCTACCGCACCGACGATGCCAACGCCGATTCGGCCGTGTGGCAGCCGTTGGGAGAGAAAATGGGTGATGCCGCCAAGTTCCGAAGGGGCAGCGGCGTGATGTTGGCGGTGGAAACCGACCCCGCCAATCCCCGCAAAGTCTGGGTGAGTTTCAAAACTTTCGACTCGCCGTTCAAAGTCTGGTTTTCCGGCGACGGTGGCGAAACGTGGGGCAGCACGGGGCCAGGGCTGCCGCCTTTCCCGGTGAGCGCGTTGGCCTTCCAGGCTGGCACCGCCGACGTGCTGTACGCTGGCACCGACGTGGGCGTGTTCGTGAATTTCAACGCCTCCGACCCCAATTCCGAGTGGCAGTGTTTCAACAGCGGCCTGCCGGTGTGCCTCGTGTCCGATTTGGAAATGAACTACTGCCAGGGAAAAATCGTGGCGGGCACGTTCGGGCGGGGCATCTGGGAGTCGCCGCTGGCGCTGCCGTCCGATTTCAAAACCATCGAAGTCGACCGGGATGCGGTGTGGGATTTCATGCTCCTCCGCTCCGATGTGGTGGTAAAAAAAGGCACAACGCTCACGCTGCGAGGCGAAATCCGCATCGCCTCCGGCAAAAAAATTGTCGTTGAAAAAGATGCCGTGCTGGTGCTGGATGGCGCTCATTTGGCCGACCTTTGCGGCGAACCCTGGGCGGGCATTGTGACGGAGCAGGGCAACAGCGGGTTTCTCGGCCTGTTTTTTGGCACTGACCCCGGCAAAGTTGAACTAAAAAACAGGGCAACGGTGGACTGAGGTATGAGGTATCGGCCATCGTCCAAGACAAAAAATGCCATTGCAATCAAAAGAAATAATTTTGTAAAATAATGAAAACGAACCTCTTGCTCTTGCTGCTCACGCTCACAACCCTGGCGCAGGCGCAGCACAGCTACCTCTCCGACCGCCGTTTTTTCACAGCGGACGAACTGATTGGCTACGACTTCAAACCCGCCGTGAAGGAGATTCCCAACGAAAAAAAGGAAGACCTCGACCCCGGCGAATATTCCTTCGGCATCACCCACACCAACCTCTACGTGAAGGGCGAGGGCATCGAGGGCGTTTACAACATCAACAACATGCAACCGGAGGACTACGGCTTCAAACTGACGCTGATGAACGCCCGTGATGCCCGTTTGCAAGGCCATTTGAAAGTCATCCTGAACAAATACGGCATGGTGGAGACGTTGATTTTCAAACGCTCGCCCACCGACAAGGAGTTGATTTTTTACCAGGCGGCCATCCCCGGCAAGATCAACGAACAGGAGAAGGCGTATTTCACCGACCGGGGCGAGAAGGCCATCGCAACGCCGGATTCACTTTGGGGGCAAAAAATCCATCCCTTCCTCCGCATCCACACCGAAGCGAAAGTGCAGGAACGCCTGCGGATGCGGGACAGCACGAGCATCAGTTTCGTCGAAGAAATCACCATCGTGGAAAAAGACGTGAAAAAGAAAAAGAAACCACAGACCGACGTGGTGGAGGCCCTGCCGACCGATTCGTTGGTGCTGGATTCGACCGTTGTGGTGGCGGACAGCGCTGCTGCCGACAAAAAAGTGAAAATCACCAAGGAACACTTCGTGGTGGTGCGTTCCATCGTGCAGTTCGAGGACGGGATGCGGGAGGACAAGACCTGGAAGTACCCGGTGAAGCGGGTCACGGAGAAGGAAGACAAGCAGGCCGCCTTGCAGGAGGAGCGCTACCAGTGGGAGTTTGTGAACGATAAAAAGGAAAACATCATCCTGTACCTCAACGGCGACCATACGGTGAGCACCATGATCATTGCCGACAAAACGTACCTGATGCGGGGGTTTTAGGATTTCGGATTCCTTGATTTCCGATTGCGGATTCAGGTTGATTGACGAACAAGACCGTAAGTTTGCACCCTGAATCCGAAATCCGTAATCCCCAATCCGAAATTGAATTATGAGAGTAACCGAATATCTTGAAAATACCAACGGCCAGACCTTAGTTTCGTTTGAAGTGCTGCCGCCGCTCAAGGGGGGCAGCATGAAGGCCATCTTCGACACGCTCGACCCGCTGATGGAGTTCAAGCCACCCTTCATCGACGTGACCTACCACCGGGAGGATTTCGTGTATAAAAAAATGCCGAGCGGTTACTTTGAAAAAGTGGCCATCCGCAAGCGCCCCGGCACCGTCGGCATCTGTGCCGCCATCATGCACCGCTACGGGGTGGACGCCGTGCCGCACCTCATCTGCGGGGGCTTCTCGAAGGAGGAAACCGAGAATGCGCTCATCGACCTTAACTTCCTGAATATCAACAATGTACTGGCCCTGCGGGGCGATGCCAGGGGACTGGACGGGAAGTTCGTGCCGGAGCCGGACGGCCATGCGTTCGCCCTCGACTTAGTGAAGCAAATCGTCGGGATGAACCAGGGCAAGTACCTCGACGACGACATCGAAAAGGGCGCAAAAACCGAATTCTGCATCGGCATCGCAGGCTACCCGGAAAAGCATTTTGAAGCGCCCAACCTCAGCATCGACCTCGCCCACATGAAGGCCAAAGTGGATGCCGGGGCCAATTACATCGTCACGCAGATGTTTTTCGACAACCAACACTACTTCAACTTCGTGGACGAGTGCCGCAAGATTGGCATCAACGCGCCCATTGTGCCGGGCCTCAAACCCCTCACGAAACTGCACCAGTTGAGTTCCATCCCCCGCAATTTTTACATCGACCTGCCTGGCGACCTGGTGAATGAAATGCAAAAAGCCACCACGCCGCAGGCCCGTACGCAGGTGGGCATCGAGTGGCTGATCATGCAATCGAAGGAGTTGAAAGCAAATGGCGCACCCTGCCTGCACTACTACACGATGGGCGATGCCGAGACCATCCGGCAGGTGGCCGAGGCGGTTTTTTAATCGAAACAAGGTGCTGCACAAAGCAAAAAATCGACATCCGGCATTTTGAATGGAAGTCATGGTTTGTATTTTCCAAAAACCTTTTCTATTTTTGCCGGGCAATTTTTTGAAAGCCCTTGCCTCTCATCCCACTCTGATACTCATTCACTAAGAAATAAGTTGGCATCTATACCCTTCTCAAAAGCTGCCCCCCCTTTTGGCTTGGTTTGGTTTTGAATTTTCCTGAACATTTTTTCATAGCAGCTCTCGCTCCTGAAACTATTCGGCTGGGGCGAAAGCGGCAACAATTTTTATCAAAAAACACAGACATTATGAACTCAAAAAGACTGCTTCGCAGCGCCGTGCTGCTGGCATTGACATCCCTGTTTTTCCAACAGAAAACAATGGCCTGCGGGTACGACTACGTGTCGGATTGCGCTACCACCATCGATGTGGAACTGAACGGCGTGACTTCGACCTACCAGGTGTCAAGTTGCCCGTACCTTACCGTTTTCCACAATCACAACTTCGGCTCGCCCACCAGCCTGAACATTACGAAGGCAAAATCCACTACCTGGGAAAGTTGCGACAACAATGTGATGAACGCCCGGCTGTACTACCGGATTTACCTGCAATCAGGCAGCCCTGGTGCGTTCACGCCGTATGTGCTGCCTCAATTGACCACCGTCACCAACGGCCCGTACCGCACCGAAACGAGGGAAGGCAACCCCAACCTCAACCTGCTGGCGGGCCTGAACCCCGGCAGTTATTTCATCCAAATCTACTTTGAATCGGATGTGGACACAGATAACAACGGTACGCCAAACCTCCAAATCCGCAAGGACAACAACGGCCTGTACTACAAGGCCAGTTTCACCGTGCCGACCGGGCAGGGCGGCTCGCTCAACGTGCAATTGGTTTCAAAAACCAACGTGACCTGCAACGGCGGCAACAACGGCAGCGCCACCGTCACCGTCACCAACGGCACGGCCCCGTACACCTACGCCTGGTCGAACGGCGCCACCGGGGCCAGCATCAGCAACCTGCCGGCGGGCACCTACACCGTCACGGCCACCGACAGCCAGGGCAACACCGGCACCCTCATCGTCGTCATCACACAGCCTGCTCCGCTCAACGCCAACGTGACCGGCGTGGACGAAACCTCCGCACCCGCCAACAACGGCAGCGCCACTTCCGCCCCTACCGGCGGCACTGCCCCGTACACTTTCCTCTGGAGCACCGGTGCCACCACCGCCACCATCAACAACCTGAACAGCGGCACCTACTCCGTCGTAGTCACCGATGCCAACGGATGCACGGCCACCGGCAGCGTCGTCATCAGCGTTTCGGGCAGCAACCCCACGAACTACTGCGCCTCCAGCGGCACCCCGTGGGTGGACTGGATTACGAGGGTGAAAATCAACACCATCGACAACGCTTCCGGCAAAAGCCAATACTCGAATTTCACCAATATCAGCACCAATTTGAACACCGGCACCAGCTACACCGTCACCCTCGAAAATGGCTTCAGTTGGCAGACTTACGACGAATACTGGAAGGTCTGGATTGATTACAACCGCAACGGCACATTCGAGGAACCTGCCGAAATCGCCTACTCCGGCATCCTTCCTGCTCCTCCGGTCGGCTCGCCGGGCGGTGTGAAAACCGGCACCGTCATCGTGCCTGCCAGCGCCGACCTCGGTCTGACCCGCATGCGGGTTTCGTTGAAACGGGGCGCTTACGCAACGCCCTGCGAAACCATCCCCTTCGGTGAGGTGGAAGATTACACCATCAACCTCGCCAGCGACGGCCCGGTGCCGTGCAGCATCACGGCCACCATTGCCAACATCACCTGCAACGCCAACGGCACGGGCACCAACCCGAACGACGACACTTTCACCTTCAGCCTGACCATGAACGGCAACGGCACGGGCACCTCCTGGCATACCGCCATTTTTGGGCAAAATGTTACCGGGGCATACGGTACCCCGGTGACCATCGGGCCGTTCCTCATCAGCAGTGGGGTGCTGAATTTCACCGTTACTGATTCGGGAACGCCCACCTGCACGGCCACCGTCAGCGTGACGCCGCCGACGCCCTGTTCCAACGTCAACCCCTGCAACATCACGGCGACAGCTTCCACGCCCATTTGCAACAACAACGGCACCCCGACCAACCCCGCCGACGACACCTACACGTTCAGCCTGACCGTCACCGGCACGAACGCGGGCACGGGCTGGACGACGACGATTTTGGGCGCTCCGCAAAGTGGCGCTTACGGCACGGCCACCCTCCTGGGGCCGTACCCCATCAGCGGCGGGGTGTTGAATTTCACCCTCCACGACAACAACGATGCGAACTGCACCCGGTCAGTGACAGTCACACCTCCTGCCCCATGTAGCAACGGTGGCGGTGGCCCGACTTACTGCATCTCCACGAGCGCCTTCCCCTGGCACGACTGGATTGCCGGGGTCAGTTTTTCAAACGTCAACAACCCTTCCGGCAAAACCGCGTACAGCGATTTCACTGGTCTCACGGCCAACGTTACCCTCGGCCAAAGCTACCCGGTGGCGCTGACTTCAGGTTTCAGTTGGTACACCTACGAAGAACACTGGAAGGTCTGGATTGACTACAACCACAACGGCACGTTCGAGGAACCCGGCGAACTGGCCTACTCCGCCACGCAGCCTGCGCCGCCCAACGGCACCAACGAGTTCACCGTCAATGGAACCATCAACATTCCCGCAACTGCACTCACCGGCCCCACCCGCATGAGGGTCACGATGAAACGCGACGCAGACCCGACACCCTGCGAAACCATTCCCAACGGCGAAGTGGAAGATTACACCGTCAACATCAGTAGCAACCTCGGTGGTGGCACGGGCAATCGGACAGCCGCCATCCAGTTCAATGCCATGCCCGGTATCGACGACGTAGCGCTCTACGCCGTGCTCGAAATCCCGATGGGCGCTACTTTCTGGCAATTGGAAAAATCAGTGGATGGGCAAGGTTTCGTTACCCTGAAAACTGGCAGGGCCGATGCTGGTGCTGACGGGCATACTGTAATGCAAACGCTTGACAGTCGGCCGATTGATGGTGAAAACCAATATCGCCTGACGCTCTTCGACCGCTGGGGCAACGTGCTGTCGCAAGCCCCGGCAGCGGCCAACTTCCAGCTGGTCGAGGCATTCAGCGTGTTCCCCAATCCGGCGGGCAGCGAGTTTTTCCTCGAAATGTCGAAGCTGGAAGGCCGGCAAGTGACGGTGGAAGTTTTCGACCCATTCGGCCACCTCGTAAATCGGGAGGTGATCCCCGAAGTGAGCGGCTCCCTCCACCGCATCCAAATCGACGGGTGGCGAGACGGCATGTACTTCGTGCTGGTGCAGCCCGAAGGCAGGCGGTCGTTCAGTAAAAAATTGATGATTGCCAGGTGATTTAACACAAACGTCGGCGGGGTTTTGAACCCCGCCGACGTTCAATCAATCCTTCTTCTCCGGCGCATTTTTCACCAGTTCGATGAAGCCGTTGATGACCTCGTTCGGCACAGTGACGGCGAGGTCGTAGTGCCGGATTTTCCATCCGCCGTTGGCGGAAGTTTTTTGCAGCACCCCGCTGCCCCGGCAGACACCCATCCAGGTGTCAAGCAATTCTTCAAACCAAGCAGTTTGACCGTCAGAAGACAGGTAAACCTGGCGGTCATGGGCCGTGAAGGCCCAGGCAGTTTCCTGGTCAAAATACTTTTTCGACCACTCCCGCATGTCGTCACGAAGCCAGCGCTCGGTGGCATCGGTGCCGAGGTAGATGCCGTCGGGGGTCATGCTGCCGAAAAACGTATCCTCGTCGGCAACGGCCGCGGCGTGGTGCCAGGCATCCATGAGCCGGTGGATGGCGGGCACGTCGGCAGCCGGTTCGGTCTGGCAGTTTTCGCGGCGGCGGGTGTCGCTGATCTGCGTGATTTTCCAGCCGTTTTCTCCTTTGAAAAGCTGGAAGGCATCGACCCCGCAGTGGCTCATTTTTTCACCCAAAAAAAATGTGTACTCCGTCCAGGCGGTAGCCAACAGGCCGTCGATGCGCACGTCGTAGCCCCAGATCCGCTCGTCCCAAATCTCCTCGTGCGGCGTACCGACGGCTTCCACAAACCCCGAAATTTCCTCGGTGGCCAACGTGGGTTTGCCCTCCCGGTCGGCGAAAGCCGTCTGGAGCCGGGCCGAGGGGTCGAACACCGAGCGCACGGCAGCGCTGTCGCTCGCCCGCATCCCATCGAACATCCGCTGGATGACGGCGATGACGGCGGCACGGTCGTCCGTTTGGGCCTGGGTGGAAAAATGGAGGAGCAGAAAGGCTGGGAGGAGAAATTTTTTCAACATGGTTCAAAATTTTGTGGTTCGTTTTTTTTTGTTCCGAAGGGAATCCAGAAAAATGACATCGCCGGACTGCGATTGTCGCTCCGAAAGTGCGACTTTTCCGGCAAATTCAACGAAAAATGACGGAACTGCTGCAACAAGCCTACGACCCCGAACACTTCCGCCGGGAAGGCCACCGCCTCGTGGACCTGCTGGCCGACTACCTCACCAACATCCGTCGAGGCGATTCGCCCGAAAAAGTGCTGCACTACGTGGACCCCAACGAACTCTACGAGCGCTGGCAGGCCGACCTCGCCGGGGCACCCCACCGGGATTTGGGCGGTTTTTTTGAAAAAATACTGCACGACACGATGCACATGCACCACCCGAAGTACCTGGGCCACCAGACCTCGAACGTGGCTCCACCTGCCGCCCTCGCCGAACTGATCGGCGGGCTGCTCGACCCCGGCATGGGCGTGTACGAGCAGGGCACGTCGGGCGTGGCGCTCGAACGGCTGCTGGTGAAGGAACTCGGAAAAATCATGCACTGGGGCGACGGCACGGAGGGCTATTTGACCTCCGGCGGCACCCTCGGCAACCTCACGGCGCTGCTCTGCGCCCGCCAGGTGATGGTGGAAAACGATGTGTGGAAGAATGGTTTTCAGGGAAAACAGTACGCTTTTTTGGTCTCGTCCGAGGCCCACTACTCGGTGGCGAGGGCGGTGCAGGTGATGGGCATGGGCAAGCGGGGCGTGGTGCAAGTGCCTGTTAATCAACGGTTTCAGATGCGTACCGACCAATTGGAGGCGTGTTTTCAGC
The DNA here is from genome assembly GCA_016234735.1 of Bacteroidota bacterium. Taxonomy (GTDB): domain Bacteria; phylum Bacteroidota; class Bacteroidia; order Chitinophagales; family Saprospiraceae; genus UBA6168. Next base: position 24,124 of record JACRAN010000091.1, read on the forward strand.
AGGCGGCGGACGAGGGCGTGACCGTCATCGGGGTGGTGGCCAGCTCCTGCTCCACCGCCACTGGCAGCTTCGACCCCTTGGCCGACATCGCCGATTTTTGCGAAGCGAAAAAACTCTGGCTGCATGTGGACGGGGCGCACGGCGGCTGTGCGCTTTTCTCTAAAAAATACCGCTCCCTGCTCGACGGCATTGAGCGGGCGGACAGCATGATCCTCGACTTCCACAAAATGCTGATGACCCCAAAACTTGTCACTGCCGTCGCCTTCCGGCGGGGCGAGCATTCGTACCAGACCTTCACCCAGAAGGCATCGTACATGTGGGATTCGGACGAGGGACGGGAGTGGTTCAACCTCGCCAAACGCACGTTTGAACTCACCAAAAGTTTCATGAGCGTGCGGGTGTACGCCCTCTGGCGCACCTACGGCCCGGCGCTTTTCGGGGAGTACGTCGAGCAGCAGTTCGACTTGGGGAAAACCTTCGCCCGGCTCCTCGCAGCAGCCGGGGACTTTGAAATGCCGGTGGCCGAGCCGGAATGCAACATCCTATGTTTCAGGTACTTGCAACCAGGTTGGAGCGAGGAGAAAGCCGACCGGGTGAACGCCGCCATCCGGGAGCGACTGGTGCGGGAGGGCGAGTTTTTCATCGTGCAGACGAGGTTGCAGGGCAAACTTTACCTCCGCACGACGCTGATGAACCCACACACGACGGAGCGGGAATTGGTGGTGGTGCTGGAACGAATCCGGGTATTGGGAATTGGGAATTAGGTATTGGAATTGGGAATTGGGAATTGGGAATTGGGAATTGGGTATTTTTCAGTTGCCAATTCCAAATACCTAATTCCCAATACCCAATCACCACCTCAACTCCTCGTCCACCCCCTCCGACGGCTGGCTGCCGTAGAATTTTTTGGTGGCGAGCCGCTGGCGCTGGCGGTCCATGACGAGTTTGGCGAGGGCGATATTGGCAGGGTCAGGGTTGCCGGGCGAGAGGGCATCGTGGATTTTGGTTTCGGACACGTCGTTGCGGTAGAGGAGGCTGAGGAGGTACTCCATGTTGTGCTCGATGAGCCAGGAGATTCGGTCGCAGAGGGCCTGGAAAATTTCGGCTTCGGAAGGTGCCCCTCCTTCGGTCGAAGCAAGTTCGAAGTCCTTGATAATGAGTTCGTTAGCTGCGGTTTGAGCGTCGTTCATAGCTTTTGATTTTAAGCGAAAATTCCCGAAAATTCAAGGATGTCCTCCAGGTGCGCCCGGTTGTTGGAGAGCCTCGGCACCTTGTGCTGGCCGCCGTATTTTCCCTTTGATTTCAGCCAGTCGCTGAAGGTGCCTTTGGGTACCGTGTGGAGCCGGAGCCGTTGGAGGGCCACGGAATTGAAGCGTTTTTGTTCGTAGTTGGAGTTGACTTTTTGCAGGTTCACGTCGAGTTTTTCGGCAAAAGTTTCGATGCAAACGGGCGGTTTTTCAAACTCCACAATCCACTCGTGGCCACCTTTTTTATCCAGGTTGAAATACACCGGTGCCATCGTGTAATCGCTCATGATGGCATCCATTTCATGGCAGGTTTGGGTGATGGCGCGGTCGGTGTTGGAGATGATCACGTCTTCGCCGAAGGCGTTCACGTAGAGGCTGGTGCGCCCGGAAACCCTGATTTTAAAGGGGTCCAGCGAGGTGAACTGCACCGTGTCGCCGATGACGTAGCGCCAGAGGCCGCTGCTGGTGGTGATGACGAGGGCGTAGTCTTCGCCCAACTCCACCTCCCGGAGCGGGATGGCCCGCTGGTTTTCAGCCCCCCACTCCGATTTGGGCAGGAACTCGTAGTACGTGCCGCTGTCGAGCATGAGCAGCAGGCCGTTGTCCGAGAGGTCGTTCTGGATGGCGAAGTAGCCCTCCGAGGCGTTGTAAATTTCCTCGTAGAAGAATTTTTTTGCGGAAAAATAGTGGTCGAACTGGCGGCGGTGCGGCTCGAAATTGACGCCGCCGTGGATGTACGTTTCGAGGTTGGGCCAGATGTCGAAAATGCTGTTTTTGCCGGAAACCTGTAGCACGTTTTGAAGGAAAATATTGGTCCAGGTGGGCACGCCGCCAATCATCGAGATGTCCTCTTCGAGCAGCATTTCGGCCATCATCCTGATTTTTTCCTCCCAATTGCGCAGCGTGGCAATCTCCGGGTGCGGCACGTAAAACAGGCGGCCCACCAGTGGCATCTGGCGCAGCAGCAGCGCCGAAATGTCGCAAATGGTCACGGCAGGGTAGCCTTCGTCGGGGTAAAAAGTGCCGCCCATCACCAGCGATTTGTGCGCAAAAACATTGGATTCCGGGTGGTTGTCATAGAGGAAAGCGAGGGTGTCCCAGGCACCTTTCACGTGGTTTTGCATGAGGCTTTCCTGCGTCACGGGCAGGTATTTGCTCACCGCCCCGGTCGTGCCCGACGACTTGGCGAACCATTCGACAAAGCCGGTGTACAGCACGTCCGTTTCACCTCTCATCATTCTTTCAATGTACGGCTGCAACGTCAGGTAGCTCTGCACGGGCACCTTCCGGGCGAAGTCAGCGGGCTTTCGGATGCTGTGAAAACGGTGCTTCGTGCCCCACTCCGTGTCGGCATGTGCCTGCACCAGTTCCATCAGTACCCGCTCCTGCGTCTCGTGCGACGTGGCCATGAACCGCCGGTTGGCCTCCATGCGGTACTCGAGGTACTTTGAAAATATTTTGTTGACGATGGTTCTCATGTATTGCCGGACAACTTTTGAAATCCTTCCTAACTTTGAGCGTTCGTGGGACGGGCTTCGACGCAAGATGTGACGGGGCGAAAATAAGGAGTTGTTTGCAATTGTTTGAGTTTGTTCGGGATGGTTTGAGTTTGTCTTGAACTCAGGCAATCAATTTTGTGGAAATCCATCCCGGCACACGCCAAATAACTCAACCCACCTCATCCAAGCTGCACCTGAATTGCCTGATTTTATCAATATCGAGACTTTCCTGAAAATCGTGTTGGCGATGATTATGCTCAGTGTGGGCTTGTCGTTGACCACCAACGACTTCAGGTACATCTTCCGGAACACCCGGATTTTTTTGGTGGCGCTGGTTTCAAAAATGCTGCTGTTCCCGCTGCTGGGCCTCCTGATTGCGCACCTCTGGGGCTTGCCGCCCACGTTCCAACTCGGCATTTTCCTGCTGCTCATCTGCCCGGGCGGCACCACTTCCAACGTCATAACCTATTGGTTTTCAGGCACTACGGCGTTGACCATCTCGCTCACCACCATCACCAGTTTTCTGGCGGTTTTTCTTATCCCGCCGTTGGTCAACTGGTCGCACCGATTCTATCTGGGAGATGGTGTGATTGTCAACCTGCCCGTGTTCGAGACCACGACCAATATTTTTTACATTGTGATCATCCCCGTTTTTGTCGGCATGTTGTTCAAAATGTATTTTTCAAAACCGGCGGACGTTGCGGAGCGGATATTGAAAAACGTCTCGATTGTGCTGCTCGGCATCATTTATCTGGTCAAGTTTTTCGCCAGCAAAGAACATGGCGGGGCCGAACTCACGCAACATGAAATCTGGCTCTTGCTGCCAGTCTTGCTGGCCATCAACGTCGCTGCAATGGTCGTGGGTTATTACGTGCCGAGGCTGTTCGGAATCGGCATCCGGGACAGCATGACTACCGCCATCGAACTCGGCCTGCAAAACTTGAGCCTTGCGCTGCTCATTGGAAGCGTTTTGCTGCACAACGAAGAATTGGTCAAGCCCTCCCTCATTTACGCCATGTTTTCCTTCTGGACGGCGGCGCTGTTCGGGCTGATTGTAAAAAAGCGGTATTACCACAAATACTGGGCTTAAAATAGTCAACTTCCCGGCGGCATCCCCTACCTGAAAAATCCCTACCTTCACCCCGAAACCAACTACGATGAAAGAAGATTTGCTCCACTTCCTCTGGCGCACCCGCCGCTTCGACCACGCCAACCTGACGACCACCGAGGGCGAACCCCTCGAAATTCTCCATCCCGGCGAACACAATGCCCATGCAGGGCCCGACTTCCTCAATGCCCGGCTGAAAATCGGCGCGACCGACTGGGCCGGCAACGTGGAAATGCACCTCCAATCTTCTGACTGGCTGCGCCACCAACACCAGCACGACGCTGCTTACGCCAACGTCATCCTGCACGTGGTTTTGGAGGAAGACCAGCCCGCTTCGAGGGCCGACGGCAGCCGAATCCCCTGTCTCGAAATGAAAAAATTAGTGCCGCCCGGCATCGCTGGCACCTACCAAAAACTGTTGCACAACGAGCACTGGATTCCCTGCCAGCATTTTTTCCACTCGGTGCCCAACCTGACCAAATCCCTGTGGCTCGACCGCCTGCTGGTGGAGCGGCTGGAGCAAAAAACCGAGGCCATCCGCCGCTCCCTCGCCGAAAACGGGAACAACTGGGAGGAAACTTTTTACCAGTTCCTCGCCCGCAACTTCGGCCTGAAGGTGAACTCCGAACCCTTCGAGGCACTGGCCCGGTCGCTGCCGCAGCGCATCCTCGCCCGGCACAAGGACAACCTGCCGCAAATCGAGGCGCTGCTCTTCGGGCAGGCGGGCATGTTGGAGCCGCCCCACGCCGACGATTACCCGAATGCCCTGAAAACCGAGTACGCTTTTTTACGGAAAAAATATGCGCTGACACCCCTCGATGCAGTCTGGTGGAAGTTCCTGCGGCTGCACCCCGGCAACTTCCCGACCATCCGGCTGGCGCAATTTGCGAGGCTGGTGCAGCAGTCGGCACACCTGTTCAGCCGCATTCTGGAGGTGGAAAACCAGGCGGACATCGAAGCGCTCTTCAAGATAAAATTGGACGGCTACTGGCTCACGCACTACACGTTCGGGCAGGTTTCAACGAAGAAAAAAAAATCGCTCGGCAAGGAAGCCGTGCGGCTGCTCACCATCAACACCATCGTGCCGTTCCTGTTTTTGTACGGTAAAATGCGGGGTGAGGAAGCCTTCAAGGACAAGGCGCTGCACCTGCTCGAAGCCCTGCCGCCGGAAAAAAATACCATCATCGCTGGCTGGGAACGGTTGGGCGTGGAAGCGAAATCGGCGTACTACACGCAGGCGTTGTTGCAGTTGAAAAATGTTTATTGCGATAGGAAAAGGTGTCTGGAATGTGCGGTGGGGGCGGCGATTTTGAAGTGAAAGTGGGCAACTGGAGCAATGCAACTGAATGAATTCCACTCAAATCGTTTGGACATGAGAGTAGCCCAAGATTTTGGCATCCTCCGTCAGCACCGGGCAATTCAAAATTCTTGCCGTAGCGACAATCAACTGGTCAGCGGGATCTTTGTGAAAGGAACCGGGAAGGCGGGTGGATTCTACAACAATTTCCGGCGTGAGCGCCGTCAACTGAACCTTCGGATAGACGAGGGCAGTTTGCAACCACACCAAAACATCCACAGAAAGCGTCAATCGATTCACCTCCACCAATTTGGCAATTTCCCAACAGGAAATAGAACTGATGTACACTTGCGAGGCAGCGTTTATGGCGGCAAGGTACTTCGATTTCAGCTTGTTGTCGCCACTCACCCACCATATCCAGATATGTGTGTCCAGCACTATCATACAATTACCTCCCAGTCATTTTCGGCTACCGGTTGGAAGGGATGGTCATATTTCAATACGGTGCCCTGCAATGGGAAATCCCCATTCAGCCGGACAGGCCCGGCTTGCATTGCCGCTTTTAAGGCATTGAAAATCAACTCCTTGTTTTCCGGGGATAATTGCGTAAAAAACCGGAGGAACTGCCCCAAGTCGAATTTCAACGGGATGGTCAAATTTTTCATCTTCATTACTTTTTTGAAAAAACGCTCGACAAAGTAACGTTTTTTCGACCCAATATTCAACTGATTTCAAGTACGCTTTTGTTCTTCAAACACTGTTCAATGCCGGAAATGCCGCACCCCCGTCATCACCATGCCCATGCCGTGCGCGTCGCAGTAGGCCACGCTGTCCTGGTCCTTGATGGAGCCGCCGGGGTGGATGACCGCCGTGATGCCCACCTGGTCAGCGATTTCCACGCAGTCGGGGAACGGGAAAAACGCATCGGAGGCCATCACCGCCCCCTGCAAATCGAAGCCGAAGGACTTGGCCTTGGCGATGGCCTGGCGCAGCGCATCCACCCGGTTGGGCTGGCCGCAGCCCATGCCGATGAGCTGGCGGTTTTTCACCAGCGCAATGCCGTTCGATTTCAAGTGCTTGACGGCAATGTTGGCGAAGAGCAGGTCGTCGGTTTCGGCTTCGATGGGGGCTGTTTTCGTGACCACTTTCAGGTCTGCCCTCGTTTCCGTTTTCAGGTCGGTGTCCTGCTCCACCACGCCGTTCAGCAGGCTGCGGAACGAGCGGGGCCGCACGAAGAAGTCCTTGATTTTCAGCAGGATACGGTTCTTTTTTGCCGCCAATAACTCCAGTGCATCCGTATCGAAACCGGGGGCGATGAGCACCTCGTAGAACAGTTGGTCAATCTCCTGCGCCGTCGCCAAATCCAGTTTTTTGTTGCAAACGAAAATGCCGCCGAAGGCGCTCACGTTGTCGCAGGCCAGCGCCGCCTGCCAGGCTCCGGTCAGCGTCGGGCGGGTGGCCAGGCCGCAGGCATTGGTGTGTTTCAGGATGGCGAAGGTCGGCCCGGCATCCCGGAATTCCCGCATGAGCTGCACCGCCGCATCAATGTCCACGAGGTTGTTGTAGCTGATGGCCTTGCCGCCGAGCTTGACGAACATTTTATCCAAATCCCCGAAAAAAACGCCCTGCTGGTGCGGGTTCTCGCCATAGCGCAGCGTCTCGGACTGGTGGATGCTGTGCTTGAACGACAGCTCGTCGCTTCCCCGGTTGAAATAGTTGAAAATGGCCGTGTCGTAGTTCGACGACACCTTGAACGCCCGCCGGGCGAGTTCCTTGCGGTCTTCGAGGTCCGTGAAGCCTTGTTTTCCCCGCAAAAGTTGGAGGAACATGCCGTACTCTCCCTTCGACGGCACGACGGCCACGTCCCGGAAGTTTTTCGCCGCCGCCCGGATGAGCGAGATGCCGCCGATGTCGATTTTTTCAATGATGGCCGCCTCGTCGCCCGTGCTGGCCACCGTCTCCTCGAACGGGTACAGGTCAACGATGACCACGTCGATTTCGGGGATGCCGTACTGCGAGAGTTGCGCCCGGTGCCCCGCTTCCCGCCGGGCGAGGATGCCGCCGAACACCTTCGGGTGCAGCGTTTTCACCCGCCCGTCGAGGATGGAGGGGTAGCCGGTGAGGTCTTCCACGGCCACCACGGGCACGCCGAGTTCCTCGATGTAGGTCTGAGTGCCGCCGGTGGAGTACATCACCACGCCGAGGCGGTGCAGTTCCCGGATGATTTCTTCCAGCCCTTCCTTGTGAAAAACGGAGATGAGTGCGGAGTTGATTTTCCTTGAGTCCATGTTTCGATTTCGGATTTCGGATGTCGGATTTCGGTTGAAAATCTGGCATCCAAAATGGTTGGCAAACTGATTTTATGAAAAAAGTGGTTTTCGTCGGGAGGGCGCAAATGTAGTGTGTTTGCAGGCAGTGACAAAAAAGCAGCGTGTCAAATCAGGCAAGTTGCAGGAAAAAAACGGCGGATCAGAAACCTGACTTTTGGGATAGTTTGGTTGGTCGGAAACCTTTGCCCACGCTTACTTTGTCCTTGTAGAAAGCAATTTTTGAAAGCTGATATTTCAGATTAGACATTTCACCCCAAACAACCACACGCTCGCACCTTTTTTCCTTCTTTTTTTTGACTCCAATGTTTAGCTGTGAAAACTTTGGGACTATTTCATACAGGATTTCGGCGGCCCACTGACGCACATCAGTGGGCTGTTTTTTTTAGGTCAAAAATGCCCAAAGCATCCAATTCCTGCCGTAATTGATCCGGTGACTGAAAATGGATGCACTTCATGCCGAGGTTTTGCGCCGCCACCACATTGCGGTAATTATCGTCGATGAACACCGCCCGCTGCGGCTCCACGTGGTAGCGGTCGAGCAGGATTTGATAAAAATCGGGAAACGGCTTCCTCGTTTTTTCCTCGCCGCTCACCACGATGCCGCCGAACCAGTGCAGGAAATCGAACGTCTCAAGCGCCATCGGGAAGGTCTCCGCCGACCAGTTGGTGAGGGCGTAGAGGCGGTGCGATCCGGTATTTTTGATGCTCCGCAAAATGTCCACCGTGTCGTGGATGGCACCGCCGAGCATCTCCTGCCAGCGCCCGTAGTAGGCCCTGATTTCGGTTTCCCATTCGGGATGTTGCGCCAGCAGCAGGTCGGTGGCTTCCTGGGTGGGGCGCCCTGCGTCCTGTTCCTCGTTCCAGTCGAGCGAGCAGATGTTTTTGTAAAAAAATTGCTTGCGGGCAGGGTCATCAAATAATTTATCGAAAACATAGTCCGGGTTCCAATCAATGAGGACGCCGCCGAGGTCGAAGATGATGGTATCCATGAATATGAGGTGAGAGGTATGAGGTTTGAGGTATTTTGTGAGGCGCAAATGTAAAAGAAAAATTTGCCAACCTGCTTTGCAATACCTCAAACCTCTCACCTCATCCCTCTCAACGCCTCCACCTCCGCCACCGTTTTCGGCACAGGTTTGCCGAGTACCTGATGACCGGTTTCCGTCACCAGCACGTTGTCTTCGGTGCGGATGCCGCCGAACGTGCGCCAGTTTTTCAGCGCCGAGTAGTTGATGAAGTCGGTGAATTTGCCCTCGGCCTGCCACTGGTCGATGAGTTCCGGGATGAAGTAGAGACCCGGTTCCACCGTCAGCACGAAGCCCGGCTCCAGCGCCCGGCCCAGCCGCAGGTAGGCCGTGCCGAATTGCGTACTGCGCTGAACCTCCCCCGAATATCCCACGAAATCTTCCCCCAAATCTTCCATGTCGTGTACGTCGAGGCCAATCATGTGGCCGAGGCCGTGCGGGAAAAACAGCGCATGAGCGCCCTGCGCCACCGCTTCGTCGAGGTCGCCCTGCATCAGGCCGAGCGACTTCAGTCCCTCCGCCATGCGGCGGGCGGCGGCGAGGTGAACGTCACGGTAAGCCAGCCCAGGCCGGAGCGATTCGATGGCGCTCACCTCGGCATCGAGCACGATGTTGTAGATGTCACGCTGCCGGTCGGTGAATTTTTTGTCCACCGGGCAGGTGCGGGTGAGGTCTCCGGCGTAGTGCATGGCCGTTTCGGCACCGTGGTCGCCGAGCAGCAGTTGGCCGCTTTGCAGGGTGTTGTAGTGGTGGTGGTTGTGCAGCACCTGGCCGTTGATGGAGAGGATGATGCCATAGGACAGCGCCCCGCCCATGCCGGTGGCGATCCCTGCGGCAATGCCCGCCAGTTCCGCCTCTTTTTTGCCGGCGGCAGCAGCCCGCATCACGGCCACGTGCATGGCCCCGCTGATGTTCACGGCTTTTTCCATTTCCACAATTTCCTCCGCCGACTTGTGCGAGCGCTGCGCCACGATGGCCCGGATCAGCACTTCCGAGGCATTTTCTTTCAGCTTCGCAACGGGCTGGCCGAACATTTCCGACAACAAAATCATGTTGTCGTGGCGGTACGGCGGGGTGAAATGCACTGGCCGTTTTTGCGCAAGCGCCTTTTTTACGAAGTCGCCTAACTCGTTGAAAGGCAGCGTTTTAGCCACGCCAACCTGTGCCGCCTGCTCCGCAATGGTAGGCTGCGGCCCCGTCCACACGACATCCTCCATCGTGAGTTCGTCGCCGAAGATGGTGTCCTCGTTGGCATCCACATCGAGCACGGCAGCGAGGCCGGGCTGGTCAAGGCCGAAGAAGTACAGGAAGTTGCTGTCCTGCCGGAAGTGGTAGGTGTTGGCGCGGTAGTTCATCGGCGCTTCGTTGTTGCCGGGGATGACGATGAGGCCGCTGCCCAGGTCCTTGCGGAGGCGGTCACGGCGGGTGGCGTAGGTGGATGGTGGAAACATCGTTTCAGCTTTATGAAAAATAGGTTACTGAATAGGTTACTGAATAGGTTACTGAATAGGTTACTGAATAGGTTACTGAATAGGTTACTGAATAGGTTACTGAATAGGTCTAAGAGCAAATTAATTAAGCAGTAAAATGTTTACAACAAATTGATTATCAATTAATTAATCTTAAAAATTTTATTCATTTTTACAGATTTGCTCTTAGATCTACTCTTAGATTTACTCTTAGCAATCTTTCAAGAAAATACTTTAAGAGTATTTCAAGTGGCCTCCCAATTTGGTTTTTTGCTAGAACCTGTATTTTTAATTTTACCTTTCATGCGAAGGTTGGATATCAGATTGTTGATTTTACTCTTCTTTTGGGCATCACCTAATACACCGGGTAATTTGTCATGTAGCAATCTATCGATATCCTGTCTTGAAGCACTGTTAAATTTTTGTAGATACTCTAATATCATATCTTTGTAATGACTATCGTCAAATCCTTTATGCTTGATGTATTGGGCTTTCAAATCTTTGTCGAGAGTTGCGACGTTTGCTGCGATGATAAAATTAGGCTTTCTGCCTTCGATGAGTTTTTTTGACCTTAAATGCTTGGCTTCCGTTTTGGGTATTGGCTTTCGCTTTTGTACCCTATCAAGCATGATTATCTCTTCGAGCGAAAGGTCTTTGTGTTGAGCCAACACCCGTGCGAATTCCATGTCGAGCACCTTCCCCGTAATGGTCACTTTGACCTTATGGTTAGAAAAATCATAATCAGGCATCGGGAAAAACCTTGCTCGCTGGAAGTTGAATATTTTCCTGATACCTCCACCTACAGTATCCACCATTTGAAGGTTGAACATGGCTGTCGCCAAAAATGGATTGCGATATTGTTCTTCCGGCGAATCCTCTATCACCACCTTTTCAACCGATCCAGGAATAAAACTGCCAAGGTTCGTGAAAACCAGTTGGTCATCCATTTCAACCACATTTATCTTGCCTCGCATCTTGTAGTCTTGGTGAGAGATGCAGTTG
>JACRAN010000090.1 GCA_016234735.1 Bacteroidota bacterium
AGCACATGCGGGATGAATTTCTGCCCGGCGAAACCGGGGTTCACCGACATCAGCAGCACGAGGTCGATGTCTTCCAGCACATCGTCGAGCAGGTGGACGGGCGTGTGCGGGTTGAGCGCCACGCCTGCCTTGGCACCGGTTTCCTTGATTTGCTGGATAGTGCGGTGCAGGTGCGGGCAGGCTTCGTAATGCACCGTGATGACCTCTGCACCGGCCTTTCGGAACGCCTCGATGTACTTCTCCGGCTCCACAATCATCAGGTGGACATCGAGCGGCTTGCGGGCCATTTTTTTCATGAACTCCACGATGAACATGCCGAAGGAAATGTTCGGCACGAAGCGCCCGTCCATGATGTCCACATGGAACCAGTCCGCTTCACTGCGGTTCACCATGTCGAAATCAGCCTGGAGGTTCGTGAAATTGGCGGCGAGGACGGAGGGGGCAACAAGATGGTTCATTCCAGCTTAATAGAAATGGTTAGAAAATCAATCGGGCAAGGAAAGTCAGGCCAATGATGAAAGTTGTTGCCTAAGCGAAATACTATCTTCAACACTCTCATCAATCCCGGATATCAAATCCTGAAAAAACTGCTTTTTTTGTTCAAGCGGCATTTTCTTCACCACCTCGTCCATTCTTTTCCAGAAAGCATTAATCTCAGCTTCTGTGGTTTGAAGTAGGTATTCATCCAGATAGGACTGAAAGTCTCGTAAGTTTGAAGTTGTCCTTGAACCCATGTCTAATGTTTTAGTGGCCATACTTTTTTTTCGTTTCCCAAACAATCCTGAGTTCATCCAAAGCACCATTAATCCTGTCATCGGCATATTCAACTCCTTCGGGAATGGAATGCCGGTGCCTGACAAAAAAATTAAGCTGCCCCTTTAGGATTCGTTCCCTTCGGTCAAGTTTTCTCAGAAGTTCGGTTTTCTTCTGGTCACTCATCTGACATCAAAATTAGGAAAAATATCAACCTTTCGCAACCGCACCCACCACGTACATCTGGTCGAGCGTAGGCGACTGGCTGCCGCCTTTCGGTTCCAGCGTCACCGCAAATGCCTGTGGGTTTTCGATGAACGGCACATTTTGAAGGCCGTCGGCAGCCGTTGACAAGTCAAAAACGCCCATGTCGGTGGGTTTCCCCTCCACAATGGCCCAGAGTTGGTACTGCTTGCCAGCGGCGGGTTCCGGCAGTTTCACCACATCGAGGTAGGAGGTGCGCCTGACACTGTTCCAGTACACCACGGCGAACGCATCGCCGCTGAGGGCAGTGCCCTTCATCTGCACGGGTTTGGTGGCCCAGTGGCGGATGGCGATGAACTGCTCCTTCACCTGATTGTCCTTCACACGGAGCGAGTCGCAATCTTTTTGTAACTGCTCCAACTGCGTCTGCGCCGCCTGTGCCTGCTTGCCGGCCCGCTGGCTTTGCTGCCAGAACAAGAAAACTGCGACACATGCCGCCACCAGCGCCAGGCCGAGCAGCCAGGTGGCCAAACCGGAGATACTGCCTTCCTTCGGAACCCAGTCGAAATTTCTGGAAGGGTAATTTGAAGCTGGTTGGTCAGGGTCGTTTTTCTCCCGCCCTGTCGGCACATCCTTCAATCTCTCCAATAATTTTTCCTTCAAACCATCCGGCGGGGGCACACTGTGTGCCTCGACGTAGCGCTCCAGCGTCAGCCGGATGCTGTCGATTTCCTGCTGGATTTCAGGGTGTTCCGAGGCCAGCCCTTCCACCTCCTGAATTTCCTCAGGGGTGGCCAGACCGTGTACGTACAGCTCCAAAATCCCGGTTGATATGTATCCTTGAAGGTTCATTATCAGTTAGCAATATGCAGTGGGTTGGCAGCAGGTGCGCCGCCAGATATTCACTGAAAAACTTTCCTTAATTCTTTGATAGCCAATCGTAAACGTGTTTTTACAGTCCCAATCGGGATGTTCATTTCCTGCTCGATTTCCGTCTGGGTGTACCCCTGGAAATAGGCGAGGTCAATGACCCTGCGGTACTTTTCATCGATCTTGTTGACGATTTCCCGCAAGCCGATACCATCCACGGGTAAATCTGTTGCGGGGTGGTTTTCACAATATACGAGTATGTCGAAGTCAACGGTTTTCTGGCTTTTACGAAAATCGCTGCTCCGAGTGGCGTCGATGGCCGTATTGCGGGCAATGTTGAGCGCCCAGGTAAAAAACTTCCCTTTCGATTCGTCATAGTTGGCGGCGTTGCGCCAGATTTTCAGGAACGCCTCCTGCATCACTTCCTCCGCCAGTTCCTTCGACTGCACTACGCGCAGGATGACCCCAAACAGCGCTGCCCCGTACTTGTCGTACAGGATGCCCAGGGCGGTTTTGTCGCCTTGTTGAAGTAGTGCTATGGTTTCAGTGTCCTGATGCATAAAAAATGGTGGGCGTAAAAGTATAAAAGTCCCGTAACTATTCAACACAGTATCGAGGCGACATCATTTTCCTGCCCGGCAACTGAAAATTAAGCAGAAAATCCGAGGGAAAAAAGTGTCATCTCAAGGCTGAACAGCCACGTTAAAATTTACTTTTTTCAAAAAAACACAAACCCCTGAAAACCGCCTCCGGGAAATAATCGTAAATAGGTTCAGGACGATAAAAATCAACGATTTATGCAGTTTGTCAACACCCGTTTCCTTTTCATAAGATTCATGGCGGCAACTTATTTCGTCTTTGCCGCCCATTTTTCTTTCGCCCACAACGGCCTTTCGGGCAGCCTTTGCCACCAACACTTCGGCCACCAATCCACGAACGAAAATATAAGCGTAGCCGCCGAAGGCCAGTTCGTGGTGGATGCCCTGGCAGAGCTGAAAAAGCAAAAGTTTGAAGTAAATATTTCTGTACAGAACGTCCTCGATACAGCGTTTAACGAAGCGCAATTCGACACGGAGAGCCGGCTTTTCAACGAGCCTGCACCTGTGACCGAGTTGCATTTTACACCAGGTACACCTTTCTTTTTGAAAGGGAGCGTGAGTTACTTTTTCTGAGTCAACACGACGTCTGAAGACGCCGGTTTATCCTGCTGAAAACACAGCAACCGTTTCCCATCACGGATAACTGGTAATACGTCCAAATGAAAACATTACCCTGCCGGGAACCACACCCGGTTTGGCCTGCAACCTCTGTGTCCTTGATTAACTAATTCTAAATCAATCATTTATGAAAAAGTCTTTTTCAAAAATCCTGATGGCGGCTTTCTCCCTGTGGAGCTTCGGGGCCATGGCCTCCAGCCACCGGGAAGCGCCGCTCATCGCCAACGACCCGTTGGCCGACAACACGGACGTGTACGCTTTCGTCAGCCCCGACAACCCGAACACGGTGACGCTGATTGCCTGGTACATTCCGGCGGAACTGCCGCACGGCGGGCCGAATTACAACACCTTCGGTGAGAACATCCGCTACGAAATCCATGTGGACAACAACGCCGCCATCGTCGGCGACGAGGTCACGTACCGTTTCACCTTCCAACGGGTGAACGAAGACCCGTCCACGTTTTTCAACATCCGCCTGGGGCAGCGCAACCTGCGCACCACCTACACCTGCCAGCGTTCGATGGACGGCGGCCTCACCTGGACGACCATCATCTCCAACGGTGAAGTGCCTCCGGCCAACATCGGTCCCCGCTCCATCGAGGGTGGTGCCGGCCTCGGCACGACCTACGATGCCCTCATCACCTCGGCCATCACCACGGCTTCTTCCGGCGAAAAAGTCTATTGCGGCCCTGCCGACGACCCGTTTTTCGTGGACCTCGGCGGTGTGTTCGACCTCGGCAACCTGCCCCGCCAGAACGCAGCAGCCCGTGACGGCATCGGCCAGTACAACGTACATGCCATCGCCATCCAGGTGCCCATCAGCACGTTGCTGAAGCAAGGTGCCCCGGCAATGGCCACCAGCATCCTCGACCCCGACTACGTGATTGGCGTGTGGGCATCGGCCAGCCGCCGGGCTACCCGCACCCTCAGCACCAACGGCACCAACCCGAACGAAACCGGCACTTGGGTGCAGGTGAGCCGCCTCGGTATGCCGCTGACGAACGAAGCCGTCATCCCCATCGGTTGGAAGGACTACTGGAACGGCATCACGCCCTACCAGGAGTTGGCCGACACGAACCTCGACGGTTATTTCTACAACCCGGAACTGGCGCTGTACATGGACAATTCGCTGTTTGGGGGTGCCGTTCCGGCAATGGCCAAGCTGCGTATCCAGCGCAATTCGCTCGGGGCTTTCGACTTCGGTTACGGGAAAAATGGCCTCTGGGCTTTGAAAGGTTCTGCCGCAGTGGCGGGCACCGCCCTCGACGATGCCGTGTTCGGCACGCTGCTGCTGCCTGGCCCCGGCAAGGCACGCTCGGTTGACCTCTGGCCGATTTTCCACACCGGCGCTCCGAACTTCCCGCCGTACCAGTTGGCTACGGGCAAAGGCGGCAACCCATTGGCCGCAGGCAAACCGTTCATCCACAACTTCCTGCCCAACGGCGGCGACATGCTGCGCCTGAACATGGCCACCACGCCGACCCAACGCACCGACCCGGCCTTCAGCTCTGAGGGCTTGGTAAACGCCGCCGTGCTTGGCTTGACCAACCCGACCTACGCTTCCAACGCCAACCTTCAGTGGATTCCGAACATGGACGGCTTCCCGAATGGCCGCCGCCTCGAAGACGACGTGACCCGCATTGAGTTGCAGGCCGTGTCGGGCGTGGTGCTGGCCGCCATCGGACTCTGGTACGATGATTTCGTGCCGGGTGGCAGCCCTGTGACGACGGACCTGGTCGATGTGCTGACCTACTCGACCGGCGTGAACGAAAACGACAAGGCGTTCAAAACTTCTTTCCCCTACGTGGCTTCGCCGTGGAGCGGGACGGAGACGGGAGAGTGAGAAGTGAGAGGGGTGAGAGGGTGAGAGAGTGAGAGGGTGAGAACAAGACATCTCAAGCACTCAAATTCTCAGGCACTCAAGCACTCAATCGCTTGAAAATCAAATTTTTACAAAAAAATTATTGACAATGAAAAGTTTCTTAAAATATTTCACCTTGCTGCTGGCCGTGGCGTTTCTGAGCCAAAACGCCAGCGCATCGAGCCACCGGGAAGCGCCGCTCATCTCCGATGACCCGCTTGCCGACAACGCGGACGTGTACGCTTTCCGCAGCCCGGAGCGTCCGCAAAACATCATCCTCATCGCCACGTACGTGCCGCTGCAATTGCCACAGGGCGGGCCGAACTACTACCAGTTCGGGGAGAACATCCGCTACGAAATCCACGTGGACAACAACGCTGCCGTCGTGGGCGATGAAGTGACCTACCGTTTCACGTTCAAAATCAAAAACCAGGACCCGACCACGTTTTTCAACATCCGCCTCGGCAAGCAGAACCTGCGGACGACCTACACGCTGGAGAAAAGCACCAACGGCGGGGCTACCTGGATAAAAATCCTTGAAAACGTGCCCGTGCCGCCACCAAACATCGGCCAGCGCAGCATCAACTCGGGAGTCGGTTTGGGCACCACGTACCAGTCGCTGTTCAGCAGCGCCGTGCGCCAGACGGCAACCGGCGAACGTGCTTTCGCAGGCCCGGTCGATGACCCGTTCTTCGTGGACCTCGGAGGCGTGTTCGACCTCGGCGACCTGCCCCGCCAGGGCGGCCAGGCCCGTGACGGCCTCCACTGCATGAACACCAGCGCCATTGCCATCGAAGTGCCGATTTCGTTCCTGCGGAAAGCCGGTGCCCCGGTGCAGCCTGCCAGCATCCTCGACGACCGCTTCGTAATCGGTGTGTGGGCATCGGCCAGCCGCCGCCAGATCCGCACCCTGACCCCCGGCGGTGAGTCGCACTCCGGCAACTGGGTGCAGGTGAGCCGCCTCGGTATGCCCCTCACGAACGAAGTCGTGATTCCGATCGGCTACAAGGACTACTGGAACGCCCTGACGCCCTACCAGGAGTTGGCGGACAACCTGTTCGACGGTTACTTCTTCAACCCTGAACTGGCGTTGTACATGGACGACGACCTCTTCGGTGGTGCCGTTCCGGCAATGGCCCCCCTGCGCATCCAGCGCAACTCGCTCGGCAGTTTTGACTTTGGCAATGGGCAGGATGGCCTCTACGCACTCAAAGGTTCGTCCGCCGTGGCCGGTACGGCACTTGACGATGCCGTGTTTGGAACGCTGCTGTTGCCTGGCCCCGGCAAGCCGAGGTCGGTGGACTTGTGGCCGGCTTTCCACACCGGCGTACCCAACGTGCGGCCGTACCAGTTGGCTACCGGCAAAAACGGCAACCCATTGGCCGCAGGCAAACCGTTCGTCAACAACTTCCTGCCCAACGGCGGCGATATGCTGCGCCTGAACATGGCCGTGCCGGTCACGCCCCGCAACCATGCGAAATTCAGCACACTGGGCCTCGTGCAGGCCGCCGTGTTGGGGCTGACCGACCCCGCTTACAACAGCAACGCCAGTCTCCAGTGGATTCCGAACATGGACGGCTTCCCGAATGGCCGCCGCCTCGAAGACGACGTGACCCGCATCGAGTTGCAGGCAGTGTCGGGCGTGGTGCTGGCCGCCATCGGCCTCTGGTACGACGACTACGTGCCCGGCGGCAGCCCCGTGACGCAGGACCTGCTCGACGTGCTGACTTACACGACCGGCGTGGAGCAGAATGATTTGGCCTTCGGCAAAAAATTCCCGTTCCTGGCGATGCCGTGGTCGGGCGACGGCGATTGCAGCGGTGTGCTGGCATCGGTGCAGTCGGAGCCATCCGCTTTGCAGGCCGGTGGTTTCAGCCTGCCGGTGCCGGAAGCCGTGGGCCAAAAGATGGCGATGGCCAACTATCCGAACCCGTTCACCGCCAACACCACCCTTCGGTACGAGGTGGCAGCCGACGGCCAGGTGTCCATCAACGTGTTCGACATGAGCGGCCACCTGGTGTCCAACCTCGTCAATCAGCCGATGGACAAAGGCACGTACTCGGTCGAATTTGATGCCGGTAGCCTCCCGGCAGGTATCTATTTCGCCAGAGCCACAAATGCCAAAGGCGAGATTCTGCAAGTAATGAAAATGGTTAAAAACCAATAACACGATTTCGGATTTGGGATTTCGGATTTCGGCTTGGGGATTGGCGTTGCTTGCCCCCAGGCATGGAATCCGAAATCCGAAATCCGAAATCCCAAAATCAAAATCATGCACCCGTTTAATAAAATCATCGCATTCGCACTCATCGTCTTCCTGTCGGCAGGTTTCTACGCTTGCGTTCCCGACGGCAATTCACAAAACGGCGTAACGTCCGTCAGCAACCCTCTAATCCCGAAGCTGCTCGACCGGAACGAAAAAATCTGGTACGGCAAGGAATGGGAGAACGTGCAAAACGCCTACGCCAAAGAGGCAAAAGCTATCTCCAACAATCCGCAGGCCAAGGAACCCTGGCTCAACCTCGCCGAGATTTTCATCCAGGAGGCGAGGGTGACGGGCGAACACCCGCACTACTACCCCGCTGCGTTGCAGGTGCTGGGAGTGCTGTTGGCCAAAGGTTTCGATGAAAAAGACATGCGGGACACGGACCTGAAATTCCGGGGCCTGAGCGCCAAAGCGAGCGTTGAACTCAGCCAGCACGAGTTCGCCAAAGCATTGGCCACCGCAGAGGAAGCGGTGAAATTAAATCCCTACAACTCAACCATTTACGGTGCCCTGGTGGATGCCAACGTCGAACTGGGCCGCTACGACGAGGCCGTGAAGATGGCCGACAAAATGGTGTCCATCCGCCCTGATTTGCGGAGCTACTCACGGGTATCGTACCTGCGGGAAATCCACGGTGACGTGCCGGGTGCCATCGAAGCGATGGAAATGGCGGTGCAGGCGGGCTATCCCGGTGCCGATAACACCTCCTGGGCGATGGTGACTTTGGGCGGGCTGTACCTTCAATACGGCAAAATGGCCGAGGCGGAGCAAACCTACCAGACCGTATTGGCGACGAGGGCTGATTTCCCCTTTGCCCTCGGAGGCCTGGCGCAAGTCGAAATCGAGCGGAAAAACTACGCTGCCGCAGAGACCTACCTGAGTAAAGCCATCGACATCATGCCGGAGGTTGGTTTTTACGAAAAACGGGCGGTGGTGTACCGGGAAACGGGCCGGAAGGCCGAGTTTGAAAAAACCGTGCAGGAAGTGCTCGCCATGATGAAAGACGACCAGGCGCACGGCCACAACATGGATTTGGAGTTCGCCAAGGTGTATTCCGACTTAGCCAACGACCCCAAAAAAGGGCTGGAATATGCCCAAAAAGAATTCAAAAACCGCCCGGACAACATCTCGGTGAACGGCGTACTGGCTGAAATCTATTTCAAATTGGGTGACGCCAAAAACGGCCAGGCCCACCTTGACAGAGCTTTGCGCACCGGCTCGAAGAACCCGGATTATCTGGCGCTGAAGTGAGAGGGGCGAGAGAAGTGAGAGGGTGAGAGAAGTGAGAGGGGCGAGAGTGAGAGGGGCGAGAGTGAGAGACAGCAACA
>JACRAN010000097.1 GCA_016234735.1 Bacteroidota bacterium
AAAATGGCTTGTTTTGGCTTTTTGGTGCCCTGACCTGCTGTGGGTCGCCACAAACAAGGAATTTGGGCAAGCCAGCACTTGGGTGGCTAAAATGAAAAGAGGCCGTACCTGAAGGTTACTTCTGATACAGCCTCTTTTTTTATTCCCTGCCTGGCTATCGCCCCCCAAAAGGCCAAACCAAGCGCCGCCAGACCTTAAACTTTTACGTCGATGGACGTAAAAGTTGCCTCAAAACAACCATAAAGTATCCTCTGCGGAACCGAAACGGTTTAGGTACGGAACCTAAAAGTTTTACGTACCGGGACGTAAAACCATCCTCTTTTCAACCTAAACGGTTTACGTAAAAAACCCGCTATTTTAAGTAGTTTGACAAGATTGGTTTGACATTGTTTGAAATAGTTCGTCCAAAGGACTCCTCTCCCTTGGAGAAGTTGACTAAAAATTGATGGACAATCGTTTGTGGCGATTTCAAACCATCTCGAACAACATCAAACCTGTCTGCCGACAGGCAGGCAATTTCAAACAACTACTTGTTCCTCCGTTTTTTTGACCCATTGTCTGATAATAATGAAACGGAAACTGTTGCTTTCGTGGCAAAAGCTTTAGTGTCTGTATCAAGTACAACTGTTTTTGTGAGAAACCCAACTGTTTCCGTCACAAAAACAGTTGTACTTGAGTTGGGAACAAAGCTTCTGCCCCGGATACAATTGCAAATGAGATAAAAACAGTTGTTTCTGTCGCATTTACAATTGCAAATACGACAGAAACAACCTACAATGACAAGGAAACAGTTACAGGGAAGTTGGTTCAATCAGCAGATATGCCAGATACATCAGACAATGCTTCAAAATCAGTTGGTTTTGTCGGTTAAGCGGCTGTTCCACGCTCAAACTGGAATCAGCGTTTTTGACAACCTACGGGGATAGGGCATGGATCTTCACCCTTGCAGAGAGGTTCGATTGGGTCGCAGGCAACAGGTGCGGTTTTGGAACGTGGCCGACATACCGGAAAAGCCAAAAATCAGGTTCCTGACCGGCACTTGAAAATTTTTTTCCGGCATATCAAGTTTTCGCAAGTGGTTGAACATGAGTGGTTTTGATGACATGACAACTATGTTTCATGCGAACCCACACCATATTATTATGCCCATAAGTCAGGTTTCAGAACCCCGTATTTGCAGGATTGGGTTTTGCGGCATAGATTTGTGGCGCAAAGCGTTGATGTCAAAATCGGGCTTTGCACCTTAAAAATCGAAACCCAGATGAAAAACACAGACACCCCCGCTTTCCTGCAAAACCCTCTTTTGCTTGCCCGCCATAGGCCACCCCGTCAGGTTCCCTTGATTCTTCGCACAGGACTTCATTGTTGTTCCAAACCTGGAATTGTTAAACCTATTGATACCATGAAAAGATACTTACTGCTCGCATTGCTCCTGTTGGACGTTGCCGTTGCCACGGCCCAGTTGGAGCGGCCCTACCGCCAATTCGTCACCCAGCAGGTGCAAGAGCAGGTGCTGGCGCAGGACGCCAGCTTCGCCGCCAACCTCGCCAGCATGGAGCAGTACATCAACGGCTACGGAACGGCCGGCAACGGCCGGGCCGACACGATAGCGGTGGTGTTCCATGTGCTGTACCAAGCAGGGAGCGCCCATCCCAGTCTTGAGCAGGTGATGGCCCAATTGGACGTCCTCAACCTTGCACTTGGGGCATATACCCCGCCGACCGAGCCATACACGCTTGCCCAGATGCAGGCCTTTTCGGACGGGGCGGTGGATGCGGGCATCCATTTTTGCATGCCCAGCCTTTCTGCCAGCATCAACTTCGTGGAAACGGGCGTGGCCGAATGGGAGCCGGGGCAGGCCATGAAATCGGGCGCGACGGGCGGGGCTGACCCCTGGGACCCCGAACACTACCTGAACATCTGGGTATGCAACCTGAAGGGCCACGGGGCCGGCTATGCCCAACTTCCAGGCGGCCCGGCGGCCAGCGACGGCATCGTGCTGGACTTCGACTACCTGCCCGGCTTCGTGCAGGGCGAGGGATACCCCTACGGCGGAGGGAAAACGCTCGTCCATCTGATCGGGAGCTATCTTGGGCTTTATGAGCTTTGGAATTTTGAAAACCCCTGCACCGACGACTATGTGGGAGACACGCCCATCCACAATGCCCCGAACTTCGGCCTATCCGATGACTACCATCATGTGAGCTTATGTGAAGATGGCGATGGCAAGCCTGAAATGGTCATCAACTATATGGACAACACCGACGACGTGGCACTTAGCATGTTCACCCAAGGGCAAAAGAACCGGTTGAAGGCGGTGCTCTCCGAACAAGGGCCAAGGTACGGCCTGACGAACGGGTGCCAAGGTCTGGGGCTACGGGAGGATGATAATAAAAACCAAGCAACTCAAGGGCAGCCCTTGGACGGGAAACCCACCATGCTATTGTTCCCAAACCCGGCTGCTGGCCAATTTAGTGTCAAGATTGTAGGCGGGAAGGTTGGCAGGGTTAAATTAAGTGCCCATAGCATGATTGGGGAACTCGTCTGGCAAGGTGATTTTGACCTTGAAAGCGAGCACCACGTAGCCAGCGTGAACGGACGAAGCTGGTCGGCTGGCTTGTACAGCATTTCAGCGACATTGAGCGACGGTACTACCATAAGCCAGAAACTGAACCTGCAATTCCCTTAACATTAAACCCTTGACAGAACTTCCTTCAATATGGCCAATCCATATTGTTCATCGGGAAACGCTTCAAAAACAATTGCCATGAAATCAAACTATATCAAACTCGTCGCAATACACCTCTTAGTATTGGCATTCCATATTTTGAACGCACAGCCAGGCAACAGCTACCTTAACAACATCATGGTGCCATCGCCAGAAGTGGCCAGCCTTGGCAGGTATATAGACGTTCCCGTAAGTTATTACACAGGGGTGCCAAACGTCAGCATCCCAATCCATACGCTGAGCGAAGGGCCATTGAGCCTACCTATTTCCCTGAGCTACCATGCTGGTGGCGTGCAGGTAAGCGAGGTGCCCAGTTGGGTGGGCCTTGGCTGGAGCCTCCAGGCGGGCGGCATGGTGTCCCGTACGGTGCAGGACAAGATGGATGAGGATGGCTCCTTTGGGTGGTACTACCATGGCGATGAAATCCCATTGGAAAGTAATGCCTGTGCATTCTATTTGCATTATGGGGAAGGCGCTTTTGACAGCGAGCCCGATATTTTTTCCTTCAGCTTCCCGGGCGGCAGCGGCAAGTTTTATTTCAGCAACGATGCTATCCCCGTGCCGGTACTGGTGCCGATGCAGGACCTCAAAATAGTGCCGGAATTTGCTACTGGCGCCCCCTTCAACTTAAAGGGCTTCGACATCGTCGCACCTGACGGCACTATTTATGAGTTTGGTGATATTGGGGACGGTACTCCTGCCATCGAAATCACGGCATCAGACGGCGGCAACTACCCGGACATCCCCTCCGCTTGGTTCCTGAAAAAAATCAAAAGCTATGATGGCAAATTTACCATCAATTTTAGCTATACCGATGAGTACTTTATGCAGAAATACGCCCCGACCCGTACTACCTCTAATCAATTGCCTGAGTACTTAAGCTCTCATGTCAAGAGCAAGCGATTGGCCAGCATCACCACCAGTTTGGAAACCGTTACTTTTGTGCCCAGCGATACCGCCCGGGAAGACCTTGACCCTCATCCAACGTATTTTAATGACGCTGCTAAGAAGCCAAAGCGGCTTAAATCAATATCAATTGCCACTGGCAGCTTCGGCAAAAGATTTGACCTTGTGCATGATTATTGGTTGGACAATTCAGCTTGGGCAAGCACCCAGGGTAGCATGACCGAGAACAAACGCCTTCGGCTGTTGAGGATTGTCGAAAAAAGCCTTGACGGAACTACCTTCGTAAACCCGCCCCAGTCTTTTGAATACTTTATCACGTCGGGAAGCCCCAATTTTTTGCCCAAAACCTTTTCAAGGGCAATTGACCACTGGGGGTTTTACAATGGCGTGGACCAAAACAATGCTTCTCTTCCTGCACCGAACATGCCCTACTATGACAATATCTGCTTTCATGGAGGCACCTGCCTCAACATGAACTTGATTGGCGGCGGCGGCGGCAGTTCGGACAGGGCCAGTTACGAAGCCCCTATGAAGTACGGAGCACTTAAAAAAGTGAACTACCCCAATGGCGGCTTCACGGAGTTTGACATGGAGGCCAACGAGCGTTATGTTGGCACCAGCTATACCACCGATATTTCGTTGGTCACCTGCAACCATGGTTACCCAAATGGCGGGCCTTGTGCAGGCATCACAACGGTGGGCACCCCGAACCCCGTTACTTTTACCGCTGCGGAACTGCCGACCTTGAAATACAAACTGGGGCTTAGGCTGGCTTCTCAATGCAATTGTGTTGCTCCAAATTCACCTCCGCTCCAAGTGAGCATGGTGGTAAAAGTATATAACGCAAGCAACACCCTTGTTTTCCAATCAGGACAATACCAGATCAACTGCAACGACACATCGGGCATATTGTTGAACGGAAACCTGCAAACATTCTGCAACAACCTGCTGCTGGCAAATACCCCCTATCGCTTTGAAGTATTTGTGGACCATGCGTCAGCAATATTCATGGCCTATAAGACCGGGACAGTTACCGTGGGGAACGAAGAAGTGGGCGGGCTGCGTGTCAAGCAAATCCGCACCCACGATGGGGTCACTACCTCCAACGATATTATAAGGAACTACGAGTACTTGGACTCCACCTTCACCACAAGGTCCAGTGGCGTACTTGTACTGATTGATTAGGTTATTCCCCTCGAATTATGCTCCAAAGACAAAAAAAAAACTTGTTTTTGAGCATATTTACGGGTACAACCTAACAAATTAGTACACAGCGTACTCTATAATTTGCCAAAATACGATTACGCATGGACCATGTACCCTTGCCCTGGCAGTTCTTGTGGCACGCAATGCGACCCCTGCCAAAATCCCCCACCATCACATGGCGGTGGTTGCGGGAATGTGTTCATTGCCACTGGGGTAGTACCGCTCAGTTCCTTTGAAGGGTATCATATTGGATATACCGTGGTCAAGGAACTGTACCCGGGCAATGGGTACCGCCGCTTTACCTACCAGACAGAACCCCCTACCGGCCCGCCATCCCCTACCGAGTTCCCATTTGGGCCAGCCCCGGCGAGGGTGGTCGCCGGGAACCTCCGCACCGCCAAAACAGTGGGCGAGGCAGGAACCATCCTATCGGCCGAATACCATACACCCGTGTCCGACCCGTACATCGTCAGCACCGGCACCATGTACAAAAAATACCAAGTCCAGGGTTCTTACCTCGTCAAGACCTATACCATCCGGACGAGGAAGCCATACAGGGAACTCCGTGTCACCAATGCCCTCGACGGCGTCAACACCACCACCAACTTCGAGTACTATTCACAAACGCCGCTGATGTCGCCAAAGGCAACCGAAGTGACCAACAGCGACGGAAAGGTGACACGTACCGAGTACCGCTACACGAACACGCTGGCTTTCCAATGCCTTCGAGACGATCTCGTGGGTCGCTATATCATCTCCCAGCCTACCAGCACTATCGTCAAAGTGGATGGAACCATCGTCAGCGGCGACAGCACCCGCTGGACGAACTGGCTATCTGGGTTTCCCAATGCTGCATGTATCAGCGCCAACACCCCTTATCCCTGGGAGTTCCGCCGTTACGAGATGACCTTCGATGCCGCTGGCACGGCATCCGCTGGCACTTGGGTCAAAAAAGGCGAAATCAACGAGCGCAGCACGGCCACCATCTCCAGTGGCCTCCCCACCAAGTTCACCCAAACAGGCTGGGCACCCGAACTCTTCGAGTGGTACTCCGGCGGCCGCATCAAGCAAAAGACCTTCAACAACGATGCTAATGCCTACAAGAACTTCGTCACGCAATACGACTACTTCCCCAACACCCGCCTTGTCTCTAAGATAACGGACATAGATGGCCAGTTCTCTGAGTTTGAGTACGATGCGCTCATGCGCACGTCCAAGACCAAGGGCCGCAAAGTTGGCGCAACCTACAACGTCCAGACCAACTACAGCTACCAGTACAAGAACGCCACCTACCCCCGCAGCTACGTCAAGACCCTGACCACCCTCACCGACATGACCGCCAGCGGCAGCGCCTTCAAGGACAAGACCGTCTGGCAATACTTCGACGGGCTTGGCCGACCCGTGCAGACCGTTGACCAGAAGCACTCCCCGGCGCTGAAGGACGTGGTGGCCGTGCTGACCTACGACAACCAGGGACGGCAGGACTCCACCTTCAACGTCTTTGAAAGCACCCTCAACACCGGGGTCTTCGTGGCCACCATCCCCGGCGGCACGCCTTATACCCTTACGCAGTACAATTCCGACCCCCTCAACCGGGTCTGGAAAGTCACGCCCCCGTCGTGGTACCCCGCCATCTACACCTACGGCGCCAACCTCGCCACCAACGTCAAGCTGAACCATACCACTGGCACCTGGTTCGCCGCCAATTCGCTCAATTTGACCACCGTCGAAGACCCCAACGGCAACCGCTCCTTCTCCTTCAAGGACAAAAAGGGCAGGCTGATCCTCAGCCGCCGCCGCAACAACCCCGGCACCCTGGAGGCCAACACCTACAACCTCTACGACAACAAGGACCGCCTGGCCACGGTGATACCGCCGGATGCCCTCATCACCAACACCGACCTCATTTTCAAGTACCTCTACGATGCCGCCGACAACATGACCAGCAAGGACGTGCCGGATGCCGCCGCCATGGCCATGAAGTACAATGCCCGCAACCTGATGACCCTCATGCAGGACGGCAACCTCAACGCACAGACCAAATGGCTCGGCACCCAGTACGATGTCTATGGCAGGCCGACACTGACGGGCTTCGTCAATGGCACCAGCCCCGACCCCAACAGTTTCAGCATCACCTACCCCTCCGACGCACTCACCGAGACCACCTACGACGATGTGGCGGGTGCGCAGGCCATCTACAAAGGCAAGGTCAGGCAATCGAAAACTAAAGTCCTCGACGGGGGCAGCACCTTCCTCGCCACCGACTTCACCTACGATGCGCACGGCAGGGTGGCCACCACCGCCGCCAACAACTTCACCGGCGGCTCCGACAACTACGCCTTCACCTACGACTGGGCCGACAACCGCCTGACCAGTACCCGCACCCATAAGCGGCTCTCCACGGACGCAACCACCACCATCCTCGAAACCGCAACCTACGACCATGCGGGGCGGACAAAGGACAACAGGCACAAACTGAACACCGCCGCCGAAATCACCCTCAGCCGCCTCAACTACAACTACAAGGACGAACTCACCGAGAAGTTCCTCGGCAAGGCCACCTCGCCACCGGCCCCCGGCGGCACCGACTGGTGGCTGCAGAGCCTCGACTACGCCTACAACCCGCAGGGCTGGCTCATCACCATCAACGGGGCCACGCTCGGCGGCACCAATGCCGCCCTGGACGCTTGCCCCACAGCACCCACCGCCCCGAACCCCGGCTCCGCAGGCTCCGGTACGGGCAACCCCGACCCGAACGACTTGTTCTACATGGAACTGAAATATGACGGCCAGTTCTCCGGCATGACCGGGGACACCCTCCAGAAGAACGGCAACATCAACCAGATGATGTGGCGTACCCGTGGCAGGGAACGCCAGGCATACAACTTCAACTACGACTTCCTCGACCGCCTGCTGACGGGTCGCTATGCCGACGTGAACGATGCGGGCACCGTCAGCCTGAACAGCCGCTTCAACGAAAGCCTGACCTACGCCGACCACCGGGGCAACATCGCCACGCTCAAGCGGACAGGCAGCAAACTGTCCGGTGGTTGCTGGTCGTTTTCACAGATAGACGACCTCACTTATACCTATCACCCCAACACCAACAAGCTAAAAACCATTACCGACGCCACGGCTGTCAACTTCAGGGCCAAAGGATTTGTCCCCGGCGCAGGCGGAGACTACCTCTACGATGTCAATGGTAACATGACCACCGACCCCCATAAAAACATGACGGTTCAATATAACCACCTGAACCTACCGGCATTGGTTGACATGGGGTCAAACAGGACCCTCACCAACCTTTACGATGCAGACGGCGTCAAGCTGAGGATGACGGTAAACAACAATGGCTCGGTAATTACACGGGACTATCTGGACGGGATTGAATACAACGGCAGCACAATCGAATCCATTTACCACCCAGAGGGCAGGGTCTTCAACAATAGTGGGACTTACCGATACGAATACAGCATTAGCGACCATTTGGGCAACACGAGGCTGACTTTTACTGATAAGAACGGAAATGGCGTCATAGACGAGACCAACACCAGTGCCAACGAGGTGCTTCAAGAGAACCATTACTATCCCTTCGGTCTTTCTTTTGAAGGGCCTTGGATGAACGACGCAGCCGCCACTGACGAGCGCTACCAGTTCAACGGAATAGAGCGGGTGGGCGAGCTTGGGGTGAACTTGGACATGGCCTTCTTTCGTGGGAACGACCCAGCGATTGGGAGGTGGTGGCAGGTGGACCCGATGACGGAATTGGCAACGAGTTGGACTACATATAGGTTTGGGTTCAATAATCCATTGATTTATTCAGATCCACTTGGTCTTTGGGAAGAAACGGAAAAAGGATGGACAACATTTGATACTGGTGAAATTAGCGATTTCATTCAAGCTTCAAAGAATTTAGATTATGACTATAAAATTCAACGAGGCGATGGGACAGATGAAGAAGCATTTAGAATGATTTCAAATACCGATAAAGGGGTTCATATACTCTATAACCAAAATGGAGAATCTCCTGAATCAAACTTTGACTATGAAGGGTTGCCGAATACACAGAAAGTGCACAACCCATTCCAGTCAACTGATCATCCTTTTGGCCCTATGGATGGCTTGGATGACCCTATTTTTAACTTGATATTACTGGGGAGAGGGTGGCAAATTTCTAGTTCAATGAGAGTAGCTCAAGGAGCGGAAGTAGTGGCATCTTCTGAAGCAACTAAACTAATAGCGCAATTTTCATCAAAGACAATAGAAGATGCTGTAACAATTGTATTGAAAGATGCAAACAAGCTGGACCACTTGTTTGCATCGAAGCATAAACTTGGGACTTTGGTAAAAGCACTCGGCGGGCATGAAAATACCATCAGAGCAATTTTGAATGCTGCAAATGGCAAACTTCCCGCATCTGGTGTATTCAAGAACATCTTAATAAATGTTGAAGGCTACTCAGTTCTTATTAGAGGAAATGTAATCGATGGCATTCCAAGATTAGGAACTATATTCGCGCCATAAAAATTCGGTTATGGATTGGAAAAAAAAATTCACGTATTTTGAGGATAAAAAAGATTGGGATTCACTGATGATTTTTATTCAAGAAATTATCAAGAAATACTCCGAAAATGTTGAGGTGAGTGTTAGAGTGATTTACATGCTTCACAATCTTCTTGTAGAAGAAGATTGCAACGAAGTAAAAGCTGATTATTATACTAAATTACTTCTAAAACACTTCAACGACGCACAAGTAAAATTTATTAATGATGCCGAGTATTTATTTTTTATTGGAAAAATACTATATATATCGGAGTGGTATTTTGGCATCAATGATGACTTGAAGCCCATCAACGAAAGGTTAGCTTTCAGAATGCAGGCTAAGGCATTTGAAATTGAAAATAATAATCCTTTATTTGAGTGGGCTTACTTATTCACTTTACATGATGTGAGAGCTACCAGTCTTGCACGACAAATTTTGTATCAAGAAAAGTTTAGTATGAAATGGCTTAAAACCAAAGGATTCCCAGGGAAATACATTATCGAATGTTTAGAAAGGAATGCCGAACCTGCTGGCGCAGGGTCTTCCCGGTAACGCTGGTTCAAGTCACCACTGGCACCAACAAAATAAACAGCATCACCGATGCCGCCTCGGCCACTTACAAGGCGAAGGGCTTCAACCCCGGCGGCGGCGCTGGCAGCTACGCCTACGACGTGAACGGCAACATGACCACAGACCCCTTCAAGGCTATGACAATTGGGTACAACCATTTGAACCTGCCAAAATTGTTTACCTTTACGGGCGGCGCACAGAACAACACCATTGACATACTGTATGACGCTGCCGGGACGAAGCTGCGCAAGACGGTGAAGACGGGCCCGACGGTGCTATACACAGGACTACCTATCTGGCATCGAGTACAGGGACGCAGTGCGGGAGGCCATCTACACAGCGGAGGGCCGGGTGAAGTACCCAACCCCGACCACCCCCCGCTACGAGTACACCATCAAGGACCAGTTGTGTCAGTATGTCTGAATCAATAAAAAACGAAAGCTGTGACAAGTTTAGCGATAGCGTAACTTGTCACTACTGGCAAGCCTAGAGACTTGAACTAGCGGAATGGCGAGCAGACTATGTTGAAAAAGAAGGCTTGAAACTGAAATTGGGAAATTGGAAATTGGAAATTGAGGACTTGGTTTCCGGTTTTGATTTCCTCTAAAAACTCCTGAAGCAATGGTGCACCAGATTCCCTTTTCGCTCCTTTTCCTCCTATTTCACTTCGTTTTCCTGTCAAATATTGAGGCGCAAAAAGAGCCGATGAAATTCGGCAGCATCCCGTCGGAAGACCTGGCGATGAAAGATTACCCGCTCGACACCGCCGCCGGAGCCGTCGTCCTGGGCGACTTCGGCAAGCTGG
The DNA here is from genome assembly GCA_016234735.1 of Bacteroidota bacterium. GTDB lineage: Bacteria > Bacteroidota > Bacteroidia > Chitinophagales > Saprospiraceae > UBA6168. Next base: position 10,759 of record JACRAN010000097.1, read on the forward strand.
AATTCATGTTCAAGGAAGACGACATCAACTACAGATTTCATCGCCACAAGCGCATCAAGATTTTGAAACGGGCCGACTTCGACCAGGGCGACATTCTGATTCCATATTACAGCAAAGGCGGGCAGGAAGATGTGAAAGGCTTGAAAGTGTTCGTTTTTTCGCCCGACGGCAAAAAAGTGGAAGTCGCCAAATCCGAAGTTTTTGACGAAGAAGTGAACCGCTCCTGGTCTCAAAAGCGCTTTAGCTGCCCCAACGTACAGGAAGGCTCCGTCATCGAATACGAATACGACATTCAGTCCGAGGCGATTTTTCAATTGCCAGAATGGTATTTTCAGGAAGACATTCCCGTGCGTTGGAGCGAGTTGCGCTACGAAATTCCAGAATGGTACGACTACGTCTATCTCACGCAAGGCAGGGTGCCCGACATTTCCGAAAGCAACATGGTGGTAAATACCTTTCACGTTTCCGCCAATTTCGAAGCAGGCGGAACCACCATGAGGGTGAATTGCAATAAATTCCGCTACGTGATGAAGGATGTGCCAGCCTTGCAGGAGGAGAGTTTTATCACCACCATGGACGACTATTATGCGCGGATACGCTTTCAATTGTCTGTGATAAAATATCCGCGCAGCGGGGAACAGCTAATCCTGAGCAGTTGGAGCAAGGTGGCGGAGGAACTGATGAACGACGAAGACTTCGGAATGCAGTTTACCAAGCCCAAAAACTATGACAAGGCTTGGGCGGCGGCACAGCCCGCACTCGCAGGCGCCGCCACGCCAGAGGAAAAGTTGGCGAAGTTGTACGAGTTTATCCTTGCCAACGTGTCGCACGAAAAAGGCACCAGCTACTCCGTTCGCAAAAGCCTGAACGACTGTTTTGAAAAGAAAAGGGCATTCGGCAGCGAGATGAACTTGCTGATGGTCGCGCTGCTGAGGGAGGCCGGAATCACGGCTCACCCTGTGCTCCTCAGCACGAGGACCCACGGGAAAATGACCGTCATATATCCGATTCTCGACCAATTCGACCACGTCATGGCGCTGGCGGAAATCGGCGACAAGCGGATTTTGCTCGACCTGGCAAATCCCAACCGCCCGCCCGGCTACCCTGCCCTCAATTCTCTGAATACGCATGGCTGGGTCGTAAAAAGAGGCACTTCGGAATGGATGGAAATCAACCCCCCTTCCGGTTCCGACACTTGGCTGATGAACTTCACCCTCGACGCCACTGGCAGACTAAAAGGCTCCATTTCAATGAGTTGCGACGGATACAGCGCCGTGGACAGGCGGGAGCAACTCGACGAAAAACCCGCCGGCGATGACTTGAAAGCATCATTGAGCAAGCTGTTTCCCGATGCCCGGATTGACTCGATTCGCTTTGAAAACAAAGACAATTTGGCCAAGCCGCTGAAAGCCCTTGTCGTCTGCGAGCTGGCGAATGCAGCTTCGGTGGCGAACGATTTCATTTACCTGACACCTGCGATGCTGACGGAATATGCCGAAAACCCGTTCAAATCGGAAAAGCGCACTTATCCGGTGGACATCCCACACCCGTTCAAGGAACAAATTATCCTGAACCTGACCTTGCCCGAAGGCTACGTCGTGGAAGATTTGCCGGAGCCGGTGAAGCTCGTGATGCAAGGCGAGGGCGGCAGGTTTCATTTTCAACTGACTCAGAAAGGCAACCAAGTCCAGGTCGTGAGCAACTTGCAAGTTTCCAGGCTGCGCTTTGAGGTGGAGGAATACGAGACGCTGCGGGGCTTTTTCAGCATGGTGGCTGAGAAGCTGGGCGGGCAAATCGTTTTGAAAAAATCTTAAAACCATAAAAGCCATGCGTTCACTTGCAATGCTTTTTCTTCTCCTCCCGCTCTTCGCCGCCGGGCAGGGCAACCTCAAATATTCTGCCGACTTCATCCCGCAGGAGCTCCAGGAAAACGCCCACGCTGTCATTCGCATCCAGGAAATCGAGTTCTTCGTCA
>JACRAN010000092.1 GCA_016234735.1 Bacteroidota bacterium
CTCGCCCTCTCACCTCTCGCCCTCTCACCTCTCGCCCTCTCACCTCTCGCCCTCTCACCTCTCGCCCTCTCACCTCTCGCCCTCTCACCTCTCGCCCTCTCACCTCTCGCCCTCTCACCTCTCACCTCTCGCCCTCTCACCTCTCGCCCTCTCACCTCTCGCCCTCTCACCTCTCGCCCTCTCACCTCTCGCCCTCTCACCTCTCGCCCTCTCACCTCTAAAATCTGGACAAGGATTTTACCTTTGAGCAAATCAAATCCAAAGGAAATGCACCAACTTCCTCCAAAACTACTGGCCTGGGTACTGTTCTGCCTGCTGCCCACTGCAAACTGCCACCTGCAAACTGAAATTGCCCCCCGCATCCTCAACAACTACTGGAAAGCCCGCTGGCTCACCTGCCCCGGCGAGCCGGTCACGCAGTACGGCGTTTACCATTTCAGGAAAACATTTGACCTGAAGGAAACGCCCGCCACGTTCATCGTCCACGTGTCCGCCGACAACCGCTACCGGCTGTTCGTGAACGGCACGCCCGTCAGTTCCGGTCCGGCCCGCAGCGATTTGGCCAACTGGAATTTTGAAACGGTGAACATTGCCCCGCAACTGAAAATCGGAAAAAACGCCATCGCCGCCATCGTCTGGAACGCCGCCGAGCACAAGCCGTTTGCCCAAATCAGCTACCAGACAGGCTTCATTTTGCAGGGCAACACCGAGACCGAAGACCTCGTGAACACCGACAAAACCTGGAAGGTGACAAAAAACGAAGCGTACCGGCCTTTGCCAGTTGACCGTGCCAAGCTGCAAACCTACATGGTCACCGGCGACGGCGACGAGGTGGACGCCAGCCGCTACCCCTGGGGCTGGGAGCAGCCGGATTTCGATGACAGCGGTTGGAAAAAAGCGGAGGCGCTCTGGTTCGCAGGCAAGCCCCGCACCCTCGGCTCCGACGGCAACTGGATGCTGGTGCCAAGAAAAATTCCGCTTTTTGTGGAGAAACAGGAGCGCCTCCTGGCGGTCAAAGGCGAAAGCCCCAGGTCGATGATGAACCTCAGTGACCACATCCCCTACCTGAACATTGGCACCGCTTTTTTGCAGGGCAAATCGCCGGTCAGACTCGCCGCCAATGGCCGCCACCGGATTTTGCTCGACCAGACCTACCTCGTGAACGCCTACCCGGAACTCATCGTCAGCGGCGGCAAAGGCTCGAAAATCACACTCACCTACGCCGAAGCGTTGTTCGACAAAAACCGCCAAAAAGGCAACCGCAACGAGACCGAAGGCAAGGAAATCATGGGCATCCAGGACATGTTCCGACCGGACGGCGGGCAACGGCGGCTGTTCCGACCGCTGTGGTTCCGCACCTGGCGCTACGTGCAGTTGGACATCGAAACGGGCGACGAACCGCTCACACTCGAAGATTTTTACGGCATGACCTACGGCTACCCGCTCGAGGAAAATGCCAGTTTCAAAAGCAGCGACCCCTCGCACGAAAAAATCTGGGAGGCTGGCTGGCGCACCGCCCAACTTTGTGCCGGGGAAAACTACTTCGATTGCCCGTACTACGAGCAGTTGCAGTACGTCGGCGACACCCGCATCCAGGCGCTCATCTCGCTCTGCGTCAGCGGCGACGACCGGCTGGTGCGCAAGGCCATCGAAGATTTCGACCACAGCCGCATCCCCGACGGCCTCACGCAGAGCCGCTACCCCTGCGCCGACATGCAGGTGATTCCGACCTACTCCATGTTCTGGATTTCCATGATCCACGACTACTGGATGTACCGGCAGGACGATGATTTTCTGAAAAAATTCCAGCCGGGCATGGAGGATGTGCTGGCCTGGCACGAGGCCCGCATCGCCCCGAACGGGATGCTCGGCCCGGTGGAGTGGTGGAACTTTGTGGATTGGTCGTGGGCCTGGAACGACGAGGAACGCATCGGCGGAGTGCCGCCCGGCGTGGCGAAGGGCGGCTCGTCCATCCTCACGTTGCAGTTCGCCTACACGCTGCGGCAGGCCGCAGAACTGTACCGTTTTTTTGGTAAAAATGCCCTCGCCACGCACTACGCCAACCTCGCCAATTCGCTCACCGAGGCCACCTGGAGCCAGTGCTGGGATGCCGACCGGGGCTTGTTGGCGGATACGCCGGCCAAGGCGAGTTTCAGCCAGCACGCCAACATCCTCGCCGTGCTGACGGATGCTGTGCCAGCAGCGCAGCAGGCCGGTTTGCTCCAAAAAATCATGGCGGACAAATCCATCACGCAGACCACTTTTTACTTCCGGTTTTACCTTTTTGAAGCATTGAAAAAAACAGGGCTGGGCGATGAATTCCTGCCCCAGCTCGCCGACTGGCAGGCCATGCTGGACATTGGGCTGACGACCTTCGGCGAGAACCCCGAACCCACCCGAAGCGACTGCCACGCCTGGAGCGCCAGCCCGAACTTCGAGCTCCTGTCAACGGTGTTGGGCATCCGGCCCGGCTCGCCGGGGTTCGGGTCGGTGCGCATCGAGCCGAACATGGGCAACCTCGGTTTTGCCGAAGGCAAGATGCCGCACCCGAAGGGCAAAATCTCCGTGCGTATCGAACGGAACGAGGCGGGGGTGAAGGCAGTGGTTTCGCTGCCGCCGGGTTTGGACGGCGATTTCGTCTGGAAGGGCGAAACGAAAGTGGTGACAGGCGGGAGCGTGTCAGTGCTGTTTTTTAAATAAGCCGGACACGCTCTGAAAATCCGATCGGTACTGCCCGGAATTTGTCATTCCTACCTTTGATAAAAATCATTGTATATGGTAATAAAGCCACCTACTTTTAGCGGGTGAGGTAGTTCTTGACGGTTGCAATCAGAAGAATGAGGCTTGATAATCAATCAGTTAACTTAAAACAAGCCCGCCATGTCAATATTATCAAAAATTCCAGCTTCAAGATTATTGACTTTGCCATTTTTCTTCTTTGTTGCGCTTCAAGTCAATCATGGCCAATCTATACCTGATTTAACATTATCAACTCCATTAAATAAAGTGACAATAGGGATTTCCATAGAGAGCGGTAATATGTTTACTTATAGAACTCCTTTTTTTACAAGCATAGATGAAGAAGGTAACGTTTTCAAAGCAACAAAAGCTTTTTCGATAGAATACGGTTGGCAGATGTTGGGCGAGAAAGAATGGCATCAGACCTGCAAATATCCTCATTTGGGAATAGGGGTTCAATATTTACGGGTTATGAAAAGGGATGAGTTGGGTCACCCCGTCTCGGTTTATGGATTTTATAACGGTAATTATTTATGGTCAAATAACTTTCAGTTTACCAATAGGCTGGCAGCGGGTCTTGCTTATGGTTTTACTGCCTATAATCCTAATGACTTAAAGCCTAACGATTTGATCAGTACGAAGGTGAATGCTTTTGTGGAATTAGGAACTGGCTTTGCTATACGTCTAAGTGATTTCCTTTTCATCGAGCCGGGGTTCCGGTTTACCCATTTTTCCAACGGAAATATCCGAGAACCCCAGAAAGGAATTAATATCGTTTCGTATAATATAGGGGCGAGGTCTATTTTAGGTAGCATACCCACTGTACCGAAAAAAATACCTGTCAGCGAGTGCCAGCACAGGCACGAAGTGCTTGCTTTTTTGGGAATGGCAACTCGCCAACTGGAATTCAAGGAAAAATACAGCAAATTGCCCCATGAAACTTATGGGTTGAATTACCTCATGGCCAACCTTCACTTAGGTTATAATTATGAAATGAACCATCGGTTAAAATTGGGAGGTGGTGTGGACATAATTCATGATGGCACCAATGGCCAGCAGGAAGTTGCAAAGTCAGGAATTCCCCATAAAAGTGATGTTCCTTTTCATGATAAAATGGGGTTATCCGTTTTCATTGGTGGAGAAAGCGCCATTGATAGGCTATCAATCGTCACTTCATTAGGCTATATGGTTGCACAAACCCGTTTCGAGGATTCCTCTCCGGCCTTTGAGCAAAGGTTAGGGTTTAAATACCATTTTTATCGGAATGTTTTTGCGGGAGTAAATGTCAGGGCATATAATTTCCGAGCAGCTAAAGCATTTGAATTTAACATAGGAATGAGAAAGTTTTTATAAACAACTCAGCAGTTATGCGCTGACATCTCGAGTACATTCCAGCCTGCAATTGTCTTGTCCAAACGATCCCAGCCGGATTTGTCCAGAGATTCTGTCTGGAAGGATGAAAAGAAGCAGTTGACGGGCAGGAAGGTGTCGGAGTTGTTTTTATATCGTTCAAAAGCAATTCTTTCAGAATTTAACCTGAAATTTGCAGCCACATTTTATACAGAACAACGTAAACAACACCTTTTGAAAAATTTCACTGACCTGCTGGGGCGTATTTTACTGTCCTTTATTTTCCTGTACGAGGCGTACGACTCCATCTTTTTTTTCAAGGAAACCAAGGCCAAAATGGACTTTTACGGGCTGAAATGGCAGCCTGACTTCCTGCTCTACGGTGCCATCGTGCTGCTGTTGCTGGGTGGCCTGATGGTGCTGACGGGCTATCGGTCGAACCTGGGGGCATTCCTGTTGCTACTCTACTGGGTGCCGGTTACGTTCATCGTACATGACTTCTGGAACGTGCCGTTTGAATGCAAAATGCAAGTTTCCTGTCCGCAACTTCAGATGGAAGGGACGGAAGTTTTCAGGCGGATGCAAGGAATTCTTTTTATGAAAAACCTCGCCATCATGGGCGGCCTGCTGGTGGTGCTGGTGAATGGCAGCGGGAAAATCAGCATCCGACGATTGTTTGCCACCACGAAAGTGGCGGGGGCGTGAGGGGATTTCGGATTTCGGATTTCGGATTGGGGGCATGTTGAACTTGGGCGGTTTGAAATTCGTGTAAATTCATGTCCAAAAACTGGGGCAACATTTTTCCAACGCATATTTGCCAACTCTCGGGAACCTACTTTTACTTTGTCTTTTTTACTTTTTACTTCTTTTTTATGCAAGTGTTGAACGACCGCCAAATCCGGCAAAAAATACGCCGCCTCGCCATCGAAATCATGGAGCACAACTACGTGGAGCCGGAAATCATCCTCGCTGGCATCAACAACAAGGGCATGGCTTTCGCCCATCTGCTCCATGCAGAACTTTCCGCCATTTCCAGACAGAAAATCATTCTCACCCGCATCCAATTGAACCCGGCCAACCCGTTAGCGTCCGATGTCCAGCTTGAAATGCCAATCGAAG
>JACRAN010000093.1 GCA_016234735.1 Bacteroidota bacterium
AGTCGTTTGGGTCAAAGTTGTGGGGTCATAAGTTGCCACATTGCTGGAGGCAATATCTTCCCAGGTAGTACCGCCGTTGATGCTCCGCTGCCATTTGTACTCAGTTGTACCATTCACACCTCCACTAACCCAAATATCAAAATGGCTGATTCCGTAAGGCGTTCCATTGTTTGGGTTAATGGGAGAGGTCATGTTGGTGAAAGGCGGTGTCGTATAAGTAGCGGTTGGAGGGCCGCCTTTTACCGTCACTTTATAAACGTTTTCCCCGGTGACCGTCAAAAACATGGGTTCACCACCCTGATAGGTAATGGTGTAAGTAGCCCCATTGCTGCTGCCGCTGACCGGCGGGTCGATTTTGAATGAAATGTCAGAACCACTCGTAGGGTTGGTAGCCGTAATCGCCTGTGGGTCGTAGGCACCACAATCACTTTCGTTTCCAGTGCTGGAAATGGTTCCGCCGGTTAAGAAATTAGCGGTGGTGGATTTCGCAATATTATTTGAATAGACCCAACCCGTGCAAGGCACCAGCCTTGCAGCACGGCGGTACATTCTTGCAGCGGTTATGCCTGGCGGGTCGTAGGATGCACTGTTCGAACTCGCAATATCAACCCAGGTCGTCCCGCTGTCGTCGCTGTATTGCCATTTGTATTCTGTGGTTCCTGCGCCTGGGGATGGGGCTGCTGTGCTTGAAATAAGTGCCGGGTCGTAGCTGCCGCCGCAGCCCGTCTCATTTCCACTGATGGTACCGCCATTAGTGTAGTTTCCACCACTGGCTACAGTAACAGACTGCGTCACGCTACAACCTGAAGCACTGCTCACGGTGACATTGTACACCCCGGCAGCGAGGCTGGTGCGGTTTCCATTGTTGGTGGCAAGGTCGCTGATTTTAGCACTTGACAAGGCTTGGTTAAAAAAATAACGGACATCATCCATTTTACCCATGTAATAGTTGTTGTTACTGCTTATCACAGAACCGGAAAATGATCCACCGATGCCACCATTGTTGCTGTGGGCAGTCAGGCTTGTGAAATTCGCTGTGGTTTCCGTGCCGGGAGTTCCGTCCAAAAAGAGGCGGATTTTGCCTGCATTGAAGACCATCGCGACGTGATGCCAGTTGCCATCGTTGGGGAAGGTGAGCGTACCTGCACTGTACAGCGTGCCGCTGCTCCGGCGTACACCTGCCTGCAAGGTGCTGTTGTTCAATTGCATGGCAATGCCAATACCTGAGGAGTTACTGGAACCACCTTCTTCAAACAAGGTTTTTGTTCCCGAAAGGTTATCCGGCTTAATCCACATCGAAACGGTCAGGCTGCTCAATGCAACTTCCATGAAACCGCCGTCAATGCTGTACCGGATGGCAGTGCTGCCGTTGAAGTACAAAGATTTGTTGCCCTGGACTTCGTCGCCCGTGTAAATCGGATAACCTGTGATGCCGTTATTGTTTTTGCCGTTGCCAGAATCGTCATCGGTGCCATCTTCGAAAGTCCACATGGCATTTTCAGTCATGTCCGACCAGCGGTAGCTAAATGGGGCGTCAGAGCCGGTGGGTTGCATGTCGATACCACCGTTCGCAACGCCACAAGCCTCATCTGTAACCGTAAAGTTGCCGCTCATGCCGCTGGAGCAGTCACTGTCTGCACAGTCAATCAGGCCGTCGAAGTCATCGTCCCTGCCGTTGTCGCAAACCTCGCTGGAACAAATAGGCCGCAGCACACTGGACGGTATGATGGTGCGGGTGCTGCTGGAAGGTGTTTGCCAGTAAACCTGGAAATGGTCACTGTTGACACTGCCTGCTTTTTGCGCCAGCTCAATATAATAAGGCTGACCTGCAATGAGCGCTTTGGCAGCAGAGGTTTGTGCCGCATACTTGGTGTATTCCGACACGCCGGTGAAACCTGTCACCTCGGCAATCAGCGCCTTGTTGAGGTAGCTGTTGTCGCTACTCAGGTACAATTTGGACGCATCACCGGAAGTAACCGTAAAAGTGTAGTTTCCGGTCGCTGGCGGAACAAGATAGCCATATACTCTCGTGCCGTAGTTGTTATTATAGTTTTGTGGCCCCTGGAAGGAACTCAAAAAGCCGGTTTCATCATAATTGTTGGGGTAGTCTGTATTGGAAACGAGATCATTGACAGTTGTACCGCTTATGCTGCCCCATCGGTCGTAGGTTAGCCCACCCGTATTGCAGCTCGCAGCCGCCGGGCAGTTCACTTTAGAAAGCGAAACGGCATCAATGTACATGCCCACGTTGGAGCGGCTATTGGTGAAAACAAAATTGGAAATCGGGTCGAGAATATCGTAAGTGAAGGTGTATTCAAATTTGGTCCAGCTTAAATTGGTGGCGCTTGAGCTGGCAGGCACCGACCAGGAATTAAGTGTTTTGAAACCACTCACGAAGGTAAATTCCAGGTTCAGGATGCCGGCCCTTTGTACTGGGACCCCGCCTGTCGGATAGCCGCTGCTGTTGAGTGAAAGTGACCTTGAAGCAGCGTAAAAGCAGAAGGTGTAGGTTTCACCGTCTTCCAGCAGCAGGTTGTTGGAAAAGTCGGTGTTGGACACCCAACAGTCGCCACTGTTTGGCAACCAGACATAGTAATCGCCCTCCGGGTTGTTGACCGTACTGGGGATATCTTTTACGTAAAACATGTAGTAAGAGGAAATGCCCGCTGACCAAGGGTAGAGACTGGTATTGTTGTTTTGGCCAATTGCTGCTGCCGGCTTTCCGTCGAGGGTGTATGGGAAGGAAGAAACATTGGAAGATTCGAACCCGCCGTTGGGTACCAGGTTATCCGAGCAACCACAGGTGAGGTCAAAGCTCGAACCGCCGAGCGGTGTTGCCACGCTGAAGCACAGGTCATCCAAATACAGCGACCCGGAACCGTCTTTGTAAGCCCCAATCTCTGCGTACAGGGCATTGGACGGCGCTTGCCCTTTTAAGGTAAATTGGGAATAGCTCGTGATTACTTCATCAACCGGCTGAATAATATCCGTAATGATATTGCCGCTGGCATCAAACCAGTTAACAAACAACTCAGCCCAATCTATCGAACCACTTGTTTTTGCCCAAGCCGTGAGTTGATATGTTTCGCCCGGTGTGATTCCAAACTGGCGGTACATGCTCATTTCGGAACTGGAAAGTTTGGCAGCAGAGGCACCAGCATACGCATCGGTGTTATTTGTAACGGTACCATTCCAAGTGTTCCAGCCAACCACCCCGTTCTCAAATCCACCATTTTCCACCAGAATACACTGACCGATGGTTGGAATGGTTTCTTCCAGACAAAACTCATCTACTTTGAGCTTTCCACTGCCACTTTTTTCTACATCAATGCTGATGGTGTAGGTGCCCACAGGTGCCGTGGAACTCACCCGGTGCTCGGTGTAAGCGGTGGTTTTTACCGAAATCGAGGTTTCGCTCAACAGTACGCTGCTGCTATTGTAAAACCGGATGAGCAGGACGGCCCAGCTCGGCGTACTTTCGATTTTGGCGTACGCCGATAGCGTATAGACCCGACCAGCCACAGGCCCGGTATTGGTCTGTTTCATGGTTGCCCAACTTGCAGAAAGCTCTGCCGCCTTGCCCCCGGCATAAGCATCAGCGGTGGAAACAGGCGAGCCAGACAGCGTCCAGCCCGTCAGGTTGATGTTCAGGTCGGTGTTGGTCAACAAGATGCATGACGGAGGCATGAACATCTCCAATTTCTGGTTGAATTGTGCCTCAAACCGTTGAAAAAATTCCTGAGCACAACCGGATGTTTTTTTTGAAATCGGTTCGGTAGCAAATGTGCTTTGCACAAAGAAAAAGAGGCTGACCAAGATTGTGAAAAAAGCCCGTGTTGTGTTAAAAGCATTCATAAGTTTTTGTTTTGAAACCAGTTTTATGTATGTGCATGGGGGGGGCGAATTACATTGTCAAAAGCAGGGAAAATCGACTTTGGAGCTTGTCCGGTCTGATGGAGTCTGTATGCGCTGAATGTGGGAAGGAGATATTTCAGGGTGCTGCAATGGCGTAACCCACTCTACTTCCTGGAAGCCGGTCACTACTTTGGCGATAACCTCAGGAGGCGATTCATCCCTGCATTTGCCTGCGGCAAACGATTGGGAAAGTGCAAGTGAGACCCTGTTCATAGCATCTGTTTTTCAAAAAAAAAATCAGCCGGGACATTTTAATGTTTCGACATCACGCAGGGGGTGAACCGTTGGAATACCAGATAAAATTTGAAAGGGAAACTTTTTTGAGAGAAGAGTTTGTGCCTATCATGTTAAACTGACCAGACAAGGCCGCTGAAGCACAGCCCAGCCGACATTCGAATGATAATGCTTTGTTCATTTTCACGTTTTTGTTTTACACGTTTGCCCCTGCTGTGGGTCGCTCCTAAAATCTTACCGGGGAATTTTAAGTAGAAAGGGAGAAGAAAATCTGAGGAGGGAGAATCGATGTAGTAATAGTTTGACAAACACTATGCCAACCAATTTTTTGTGAATACGATGTTGGGGGGAACAATCAGAATTTTTTCAGAACAAAAAAGGCTTGGGCCAACCTGGCCCAAGCCCAAAACTTGGTTTAGCAAGTTATGATGGCTAAAAATTTTTACGGTTGACGATGGACGGCAGACGGTTGACGGGGGTATCCGTACATCGTCAACCGTTGTTAGTCAACGTTGTCGTGAAGGAAAGAATTGCCTTCCCGCAACTGTGGTTCCGCTTCGTTTTCCGAAATCGTCCACTTCGAGTAGGCCGCTTCCTCCGAGCCGGGCACCTCGTCCAGACGGATGCCCCGGCGGAGGTAAGCCGGTTCGTTTTCCATCTCGTTCACCGTCTGCGGGTTGCTGAGTTTGGGCTTGCTGCCGAGGCTGGCGAGGCGCTCCTTCCGACGGCGTTCTGCCTCCAGCCGGTGCTGGCGCTCCTCCTCCTCCCGGTCACGGCTCTCCCTCACGTAAGGCTCTTCCCGGTGAAAACGGTTGTATTTGTTGAACTTTTCCGTCACGTCCGGGAAGTCGAAGGTGTTGCCGGTTTCTTCTTTTTCCTCATCCGAACCAAGCGGGTTCAGGAAATTTTTTTTTGAACGGAATTCGTCATCGTCCAGGGAAACCTTCACCGGGCGGGCGTTGGATTCAGGTTTGGTGCCCGGCACCGATTTTTTGCCCATGTTCCGCTCAAAACCGGTAGCGATGATGGTCACGCTGATTTTTTCACCCAGACGCTCATCGTAGCAGTTGCCCCAGATGAGGTTCGTGCCCTGGCCGGCTTCCTCCTGAACGAATTCCGTGATTTCAAAAATCTCTTCCATCGTCACCTCATTTTTTCCGGAGGTGATATTAATCAAAATGTGCTGGGCACCTTTGATGTTGTTTTCCTCCAACAACGGCGAGTTCAACGCCTCGTCCACCGCACGCTTCGCACGGTTGTCGCCTTCGGAAATGGCCGAGCCCATGATGGCCACCCCACTGTCCCGCATGACCGTGTTCACGTCCTCGAAGTCCACGTTGACGTAGCCCGGCACGGTGATGATTTCGGCGATGCCCTTCGCAGCCGTCGTCAAAATGTTGTCGGCCTGCCCGAATGCCTGCGAAATGGTCAGGTTGCCGTGGATGGCCTTCAACTTGTCGTTGGAGATGACGATGATGGTATCCACCGATTTTTTGAGTTCATCCAGGCCCTCGTGGCCCTGATAGACCCGCTTGTTGCCCTCGAAAGTGAACGGCAACGTCACGATGCCCACCGTCAGGATGTCCATTTCCTGCGCCGTACGGGCAATGATGGGGGCAGCCCCCGTACCCGTGCCACCACCCATACCGGCTGTGATGAAGAGCATTTTGCAGTTGTTGCCGAGGTAGGCTTTCACCTCCTCGATGCTCTCCTCGGCGGACAGCTTGCCGATGTTGGGTTTCGAGCCTGCGCCACGTCCTTCCGTGAGGGTCGGGCCAAGCTGGATTTTGTTAGGCACGGGGCTTTGCTCCATCGCCTGCTGGTCTGTGTTGCAGATGGCAAAGTCAACGCCGATGATGCCTTGCTTGAACATGTGGTTGACTGCATTGCTGCCGCCACCGCCTACGCCGATCACTTTGATGATGGGGGCGCTGCTTTTTTCGTCGATAAGTTTGAAAATCATAACCGC
>JACRAN010000094.1 GCA_016234735.1 Bacteroidota bacterium
ATGGCCGTAGCCATTTCAGGAGCAATTATTTGTAGCGACGCTTTGTCTTGTTCGTCTTGGTCTTGAAAGTCAGACCAGCGGAGTCGTCGTTGCCAGCGGGGCCGCCCGTGCGGACCATGGCACAGCGGAAACCGAGGTCACGGTAGGCTTTGTCTTCGTCCCGGAAGCGGCGGGCACCGGGGGAGAGCCAGAAGGCCCGGTCTTGCCAAGAGCCGCCTTTGATTACACGGGCTTTGTCGCTGACCAACGTGTGCTTGCCATAGTCGTAGAATGCTTCGGATGTTTTGTCCCCGTCGAGGAAGTTGTAAGGCTGCCCCACTTTGTAATTTTCGCGGGTAGCTACTTCATCGTCTTCCACGTAGCGGTAGCGCAGGTGGCAAAGGCTGTCTTTTTCAATGGGTTTGCCATTTTCGTCGAGCACTTTTGTTTTGAATTTGTTGCCCCGGAAGGAGTTCAAATCCTGCTGCTCCACGTCTTCGATGGTGAGGCTGGTGAGGGGTCGGTAGATGTCCATCGTCCACTCGTTCACGTTGCCGGCCATGTTGTAGAGGCCGTAGTCGTTTGGCATATACTTCCGCACTTCGGAGGTGATGTGGGCGGCGTCGTTGAGTTTGCCGGCCATGCCCATGTAGTCGCCTGCGCTGTGCTTGAAGTTAGCGAGCATTTCGCCCTGGTACTTGTTGCGCTTTTGGTAGCGCACCGTGTTGCCGTTCCAGGGGTAAAGGCGGCGGTCGGAAATGCGCTCGTCTTTTTCGGACACCATGTTTCCGATGAGGCCAAGGGCGGCAAATTCCCACTCGGCTTCGGTCGGCAGGCGGTAGGATGGCAGCATGATGCCGTCCTCAAACCGTACCGGACGCTCGCCACCTGTACGGATGTCTTTCAAATTTTTACGAACGTCGCCCTGATATTGTGCCGCCAGGTAGGACTCCGTGTTGAAGTTGTCCTCGTCCTTTTGTTCAGAGTTCGGGTTGAGGATGCCTTTTTCAATCAGAATCATTTCGTTCACCCGGTCGGTACGCCATTGAGCGTAGTCGTTGGCTTGCAGCCAGTTGACACCAACTATGGGGTAGTCGTCGTAGGAAGGGTGGCGAAAATAGGTTTCAACAAAAGGCTCGTTGAAGGCCAATTCTTCCCGCCAAACCAGCGTGTCGGGCAGTGCGTTGAGTGAAACTTCCGGGTAGGACTCGCCGAAAACGCGCTGCAACCAGAACAAATATTCCCGGTAATCGATGTTGGATACCTCTGTTTCGTCCATGTAGAACGAAGAAACAGTTACCCGGCGGGGGATGGCGTTCCAGTCGTAGGTAACGTCCTGGTCAGTGATACCCATGTTGAACGTACCGCCCTCGACCAGTACGAGGTTCGGGCCGGTAACCTGGCCTTCGTAATCGACTTTTTCGAAGCCGCCCCACTTGGCGTCGTTGTATTGCCAACCGGTGGTGGCAGAACGTTCTTTTTTGCCGCATGCGCTAAGGATTAGCAGCGGGAGGAGTAATAGTGAACTAAACTTCAACAGATTTTTCATCACTTTTTTATGAAATTTTTACTTTGAAAAATTGACCTGCAAATATAGAAAAGTAGTTTTCAAAACTATGATTGAACGGCGGATTTAACAGAGTTTGTTTTCTGTCGGCCCTTCAACGGAAAATTTTGAAGCAGTCGTTGTATCGGTTTGCGAAGTTTTTTTTGCGGAAATTTTCACTGCTGTCGAAATTGAGCACCAGCGAAATTTCATGCGCCCCGCCTGTGGTTCCTGCCAGTTCGCTACCCACCGTAAAGTCGTAACTGTAGCCGATTTTTAAGATGTCGTACTGCAAACCCACCAGCGCAATCACGGCATCGGGGTTGCTGAAAGCATGGCGGTACCAGCCGCCCACAAAAACCAGCCCCATGTTGTAGTAGGCCCCGACGTTCACTTGGCCCTGGTCTCCTTGTTTTGCAAAAAGGATATTTGGCGAAATAAACGAAGCGGGTTGGTGCTTATTGCCTTCTTTAACAATAAACTGTGCACCGCCATGCACCGACATGCGAAGCGGCAGGCCATCGACGAGGCCGCTGTTGGTCGCGTAAAATCCTTCGTCGGGCGTGGTGAGGTGGCGGAGCGAAATGCCGCCGTAGTATTGGCTGTTGTACGCCAGGAGGCCGGCCCCCACATCAAAAATGGTTTTCGTCAGGTCTTCGGGCCGTATTTCGTTCGAGGGGTTGGGGTTGCCGGAAGGGTCAACCGGCCCGGTGATGGGGTCCAATTGGTCGAGGAATACCAGCCGGTCCCAGTCCACGTTCGATTGCCGGAAGCCGCCCTCCACGCCCAGTTTGACGGTAAATTCGTCGTTCAGGGAAATGCGGTAGGCGTAGGTGGCGGCAAAATTAGTGGTTTTCATCAGCCCCCCACCTGCGTCGTCGGCCAAAACCATTACCCCGAACCCGCTGTTGAATGCCGGGACAAATTGCTCGTAGGAAGCGGCGTAGGTGGAGTATGCCGTCGTGCCGTCGTCGGCATGGATGGGCCACTGGTTGCGGTAAGTGGCGGAGATCCGGGGCGCATTGGCCGTACCGGCGAAGGCAGGGTTGACCACCAGCGGTGTCGAATAAAACTGGCTGAACAGCGGGTCTTGCGCCCAAGCCACGCTGCCGGGCAGCAGGAAAAACAGGGTTAGCTGTAAAATATGTCTTGTCATCGACCTTATTTGATTGGTTTTTAAAGCGACCAAAAACTAAGTTTGCGAACTTCGCCCTGGAAACGGAAATGTAAAATTGCACAAAAGCCACGTGCGGCAGGCATGAATTTTTTCAATTGTCGGCCTTCGGCATTTTGTGTGTTAAAATAACGGTGAACATCATAGCAGCCTTTCCGTAACGTTTTGGAAACACCCGAAATTATTGAAACCAACAAATTCACACTTGAGAACAGGTTTGTCAAACACCATTTGTTCAACCCTCCGCTCAGTCTCTCAATGCAATTCAAGCGCAAAGTTATGAAGAAAACAGGGACCACCATCGCCGCAGTTTTTTCGCTGGTATTCGCTTTTGCCAACCCGCCTGCCCTGGTGCAGCGGACGTTGCAGTGGTCGGAGGAGGTGAAAATTTACCCTTTCGAGGGCAGCACTGAACCGGCGTACCTGCTCCGTTTCGATGGTGCGATTTACGACGCCTCCCATCCGACGCTGCCGTATTTTTCGGAACGGTTCAAACTGGACGGGCACGGCGGATTCAGCGTTTCCTTCGGGAACATGGTGTTCGAGCCGTTTGAAAAAACTGCCTCCGAAGACGACGCAGCCATTTCGGAGGAAATAAAAATGGCGACGGAAGTCGAAAAAGACCGCACCGATTATTTTGGCCGGGTCAGTTTCATGCCCATCCGAAAAACGGGGCAGGGCAGGTACGAGCGGCTGGTGTCGTTCGAGTTGCGCCTCGATTTCACGCCGCAGCCCCAGCCGGTGAAGCCTCGCGGCGGCAACACCTTCACCTCTGTGCTGAACGACGGCGACGTTTATAAATTCGCCGTCGGCGAAACCGGCGTGTACAAGCTGGATTTCGATTTTTTGAAAAACCAGCTTGGCATCCCCCTCGAAAACATTGACCCCCGCACCATTAAAATATATGGTAACGGCGGCGGCATCCTGCCGGAACGGGCCGATGCGCCCCGTGCCGACGACCTCGTGGAGAACGCCATCGAGGTGACGGGCGAAGCCGACGGGAAGTTCGACAGCGGCGATTTCATCCTGTTCTACGGCGAGGGGCCTGACAAGTGGTACTTCGACAACGCTTCCCAGACCTTCGGCTACCCCCGGAATTTTTACACCGAAAAAAATTACTACTTCATCAAAATCAGCAGCGGCGACGGGCTTCGCATCGCAAACCAACCTTCGCTGCCCGGGGCGACCTACTCCACCACCACGTTCAGCGACTTCGTCCGGCACGAGGCGGAGACCTACAACGTGCTGCACGACTGGGCCTACGGCCAAGGTTCCGGCAGGCAATTTTTCGGGGATTATTTCAAGGTGAAAACGGACGAAGATTTCAGCCACGAACTCCAGGTGCCCAACCTCGTGGCATCCGAACCGGTGCGGTTGACGGCTGCCTTCGCCGGGCGCATCGCGCAGAGCAACGTGGCCCGTTTCACGATAACCGCCAACGGCAAAACCATCACCAGCGGCAATTTCGGCACCACGAGGGGCGAGTCCACCGACTCGTTCGCCAGCCTGCTGACGGTGAACGACGAGTTCACGCCGAACGACGGAGACCTGAGCATCCAGTTGAAATTTACCAAACCAGACAACACCTTCAACGAGGGCTGGCTCGACTACATCGAACTGAACCTGCGCCGCCAACTGCTCATGGACGGCAACCAGATGCACTTCCGCGACATCCGTTCGATGGGCAATGCCGTCAGCAATTTCAAACTCGGCAACGCTTCGGGCGACCTCACCATCTGGAATGTCACCGACCCGCTGCTGCCCGTGCGCCAGGAGGCGAGTTTGTCGGGCAGCGAGTTGAGTTTTGGCGCAGCCACCGACACGCTGGCGGAGTTCGTTGCCTTCGGCAACAGCGGCTTCCTGCAAGCGGAGGCCGTCGGTAAAATCGAAAACCAGAACTACCATGCCATCACCGACATGGACATGGCCATCGTGTACCACCGTGATTTCCAGGCGGAGGCCGAGCGGCTGGCCGAGCACCGCCGCCAGTTCAGCAACCTCTCGGTGGCGCTGGTGGACGTGGAAAAACTGTACAACGAGTTTTCCAGCGGCAGGAAGGACGCCACGGCCATCCGTGACTTCACCAAGATGTTGTACGACCGCAACCCGGAGCGCTTCAAAGCCCTGCTGCTGTTCGGCGACGCTTCCTTCGACAGCCGTGACATCTACAACCTGGGCGGCGATTTTGTGCCAACGCTCGAAACGCCAAACTCCCTCAGCCCCATTTTCGCTTACCCGACCGACGACTACTACAGCCTGCTCAGTGAGGGCGAGGGCGACAACCTCAGCATCGGCTCGCTCGACATTGCCGTGGGCCGCCTGCCCGTGAAGGATGCCGATGAGGCCAGGGGCGTGGTGGACAAAATTATTTACTACGACACCAACCCCGGCAACCTGCGCGACTGGCGCAACCGCACCGTATTCGTGGGCGACGACGAGGACGGGAACCAGCACACGGGCGATGCCGACGATATTGCCGAAAAAATCGGGGCAAAAAACAAAAACCTCAACGTGGACAAGGTCTATCTCGATGCTTTCCCGCAGGTTTCGACTTCGGGCGGTACGAGGGTGCCGCTGGCCACCGATGCCATTAATAATAATGTGTTCAAAGGTGTGCTGGCGATGGTGTACCTCGGGCATGGCGGCACCAAAGGCTGGACGCAGGAGCGGGTGCTGAAAATCGAAGACATCCTGAGTTGGCGGAATTTGGACAAAATGCCCGTCATCATCACGGCCACTTGCTCCTTCGCCGGGTACGACGACCCCTCGTCCACCTCGGCGGGCGAGCTTTGCCTGCTGAACGACAAGGGCGGGGCCATTGCGCTGTACACGACCGTGCGGCCAGTGTTCGCAGGCTCCAATGCCACGCTGACCGAAAAGTCGGTGGACACGCTTTTTTATAAACTGAACCATGAAGTACCGACCATCGGGGAGGTGCTGCGTTTGAGCAAAAACAAGGTGGGCGACAAGCAAAATGCGCACAAATTCACCCTGCTGGGCGACCCTGCGCAGCAGTTGGGCCTGCCCAACTACCAGGTGGCCACCACCAAAGTGAACAACCACCTGTTGTCAAGCCCAGAAAATATCATCGACACGCTCAGGGCCTTGCAAAAAGTGACCATCGAAGGGGAGGTACAGGACGATTTCGGCGAATTGCTTTCCAACTTCAACGGCGTGGTCTATCCGACGATTTACGATAAAACAGTGAAGTACCGCACCCTGGCGCAGCCGCCGGGCAACGAGACCCCGTTCGATTTTAATTTGCAGAAAAACATCATTTTCAAAGGCCGGGCCAGCGTGGCGAACGGCAAATTCAAGTTCACCTTCGTGGTGCCGAAGGACATCGCCTACAACTTCGGGGCCTGCAAACTCAGCTACTACGCCGCCGATGAAAACCAGATGGAGGATGCCTCCGGCAACTATCAGGAAATCATCGTCGGGGGCACGGACGAAAATGCCCTCGCCGACGACCAGGGGCCGGAGGTGGAGGTTTTTATGAACAATGAAAACTTCGTTTTTGGTGGCCTCACCAGCCCCGACCCGGTGATGCTGGTGAAATTGGAGGACGACAACGGCATCAACGTGGTGGGCAACAGCATCGGGCACGACTTGGCAGGCATTTTGGATAAAAACTCCCAAAACACCTACAACCTGAATGATTTCTACGAGGCGGCGCTCGACGACTACACGAAAGGGGAAGTCCGTTACCCACTCTACTCCCTCGCAGAGGGCCGCCATCAAATCAAAGTACAAGCCTGGGACATTGCCAACAACCCGGCAGAAGGTTACACGGAGTTCACTGTCGTGACCTCGGAGGAGGTGGCGCTCAAGCACGTGCTGAACTTCCCGAACCCGTTCACGACGGCCACCTGCTTCATGTTCGAGCACAACCAGGCGGGCGTGGAATTAGACGTGATGGTGCAGATTTACTCGGTTTCCGGGCGTTTGATAAAAACTTTGGAGGAAAGAATAATTTCCACTGGGTATCGTTTAGGGGACGGCGAGTGCATTCGATGGGATGGCCGTGATGACTACGGCGACCCGCTGGCCAAAGGGGTTTACATCTACAAGGTAAAAGTCAGGAGCGCCAACACCGGCGACCTGAGCCTCGAAGGCGAGAGTGATTTTGAAAAATTGGTGATTTTGAAATAAAAGGATGGTTGACCCGGGACGGGATTCTGTTAAAATAACCATCCGCACATTTAAAAATACAACCGTTCAACTCCCTATATTTGCGAACTTTTTTAAAAACTGAAATTCATCTCATGAAAGTTTTACTCAATAAAATTGCTTTTTTCACCGTGGCCGGGTTGCTGTTTTCGAGCACTCTGAGCGCCCAAGGCGGTGGGTGCTTCAAAGACACCAACGGCCGGTGGGTCAATCCCGACGGTTCGGATTGCACGAACACCATCCTGACGGCCGTGCCGTTCCTGCGCATCGTGTCCGATGCACGTTCCGGTGCGATGGGCGATGCGGGCATTGGCATCTCTGCCGATGCAAACGCCATGCACTTCAACCAATCGAAACTCGTGCTGGCCGATAAGCCGCTTGGCGTGTCCGCCACGTACACCCCGTGGCTGCGTTCGCTGGGCCTCAACGATGTGTACCTCGCCTACCTGACGGGCTACTACAAATTGGACGACCAACAGGCCATCGGCGTGGGCCTGCGTTATTTTTCGCTGGGCGACATCAACTTCACGGACGACAACGGAAACCCCATCGGCACGGGCAGACCGAACGAATTCGAGGCCACCGTTGCCTACTCCCGCAAACTGTTGGATAAATTGTCGGCTGCGGTGGGTGCCAAATTCATCTACTCCAACCTCGCCAGTGGGCAGCAGGTGGACGGCACCGTGATCGAAGCCGGTAAGGCCGGTGCTGCCGATTTTTCGTTCACCTACGATACGGACATCGAAGCCAATGGCCGCAAGAGCGACCTGACCATCGGCCTTGCCGTCAGCAATATCGGCTCGAAAATCACGTACACCAACGCTGCCAACAAGCAGAAGGATTTTCTGCCGACGAACCTCGGCCTGGGCGGTGCCTGGGCGTTCAACTTCGACAGCTACAACAGCCTGACCATTGCTGCCGACATCAACAAGCTGCTGGTGCCGACCCGCTGCTTCGATTGCGACGCTGACCAGGATGGCGTGGCCGACTGGCGGCAGGAGTCGCCGATTTCCGGCATCCTCGGTTCGTTCAGCGATGCGCCGAACGGCTTCGACGAGGAATTGAAAGAGTTGATGTATTCGTTCGGCCTTGAATATTGGTACGACAAGCAGTTCGCCGTGCGGGCCGGTTATTTCACCGAAAGCCGCAGCAAGGGAGACCGCCACTTCTTCACGGTGGGCCTCGGTTTGAAATACAATATTTTTGGCCTGAACTTCTCTTACCTCGTGCCCACCACCAACCAGCGCAACCCGCTCGACAACACGTTGCGGTTCTCGCTGCTGTTCGATTTTGGTGCGTTTGGTGCTGACGAGGCGGAGAACTAAAATTGGCACGGTTCGCTCGGTGCAACGATACCGAAAAAACGGGGCTGCTCGCACATGCGAGCAGCCCCGTTTTTTTTATTTTGATTATTCTGATTGAAAAAATGCCGACAAGTAATCGCTTTCCAGTTGTCCTACCGGCGTAAGATTTTCGCATTTCTCCAAACCCTGCCGATACTCGAAAGCTAACTTGCTGAACACTTGTTAAAAAGCGGGCAAATTTTTGCTGCCATGTTGACATGGGGTTTGGAGTTGGGAAGATTCTAAGGTTTCAAGCCGCACCCAACGGCGTTTTGAACCACGTCGTTGCCAGCAAGCCGAACGTTAATCGAAGCCCAGATAGGGAAAGCCACTTTTTTTCCGCCAATCCAGCAGGATTTTTTTCCACCTTGCCGGGCGATCTCCTTCGGGGTTTATGTTGCCATCGGGCATCAGGTAAGCCAGTTCCGCCGGATGATTTTCTTTTGCCCATGCTTCGAACTCGTTCAGGCTGCCGAAAGCAGTTGAATTGTTCATGGATTTCACGAGATAACCTTCTATTTTGCCTTGAGTATTCATCCACCAGGTAAGCCGTACAGGTGATTCCTCCCGGTCGACGAGCTTATAAAAATCGTTGATTTCGTAAACAATTACAGTCACAGCATTGCTGTCTTGCGTAAAAACGCTGTATCTTTTTTCCGCATTAAAAAATTCATCCCATTTTGTCCAGGCGCTTTCCGGGTTCCAATCTATGCCATCTCCTTTTTTCTCTTCATACCAGACTTTCATGTCTGGAGCAACGAGCCGCATATAAGTTTCTTTGTCTTTTAATTTCCTTGCTTCAAGGAATTGTTTTATGACAGCCAAGTGGTTAACTCCTTGGCGTTTTTCTTCGTTGACAGAAGGCTGGGTGCAACCAATTTTTAGGAGAATAAAGCAGGACAAGTTGATTACGGTGATAGTATTTTTCATAAAGAAGAATAGCTTGACTCAAAGGTATTTGAGCCAGTGGTGGGGCAAATGAACGCCTACCTTTCTCCCCGGAATTGTAAAAAACGGACAGAAAAGAAGCCGTATTTAACATAGAATTTCAATTTTGCTTTATGATGTTTAGTAAAATATTCCCCGGGGCTTTCCTCAGCAATCAATTTGAAATCGTGGATGAAATGTGCTTGGTCGTAATAGCCTGAATGGTAGGCCAACCAAAATATCATGCGGAGCAGGGTTCAATAGTGCTCCATCGGGCAAGTTTCGAAAAAAAAATACCCCACGCTGCTACCAAACACCCAAATGACAGTTTGCTACCACTATACAGCTTTTTGCTTCGACAAAATCTGGTTTTCGCTTCGAAATCTGGTTTTCGGCGGTAACAGCCTGCTGTATTTACCAAAAGCGAAAATGACAGGCGGCCCAAAATTAATTTTGGTATTCGGTTCAGTACTCTGGGCATCCTGTATGTGCTCGGACAATGAATTTTGGACTTCGGATAATTTGCTTTCGCAAGTGGGATTCAGCTGTATCAAACAGGAAACTGGACAGGAACGAAGTCAAATTAAATGAATCACGACTTTTTGACTTGCATTTTTTCCATTTCCACATACTAATGTTGAGATATGAAAACGAATTCAAAACTAAGCCCGCCGACGGTTCTCGTTGATATTCTACCGGGCACTTTTTTCAAAATGACTTAAAAAAAATGGCCTTTGAATGGCCAGTTAAGTAAAAGAAAGCACCCGGATCGTAATCGGGGGTTATCAAAATAGTGTGCCGGCAATCATTTTAAGCCGGCACCTTTTCCTCCCAATTTTGAAGGTTGGGAAAATGGTCAAAGCATGCAAATGTTTGCCCAATTGGGTTTGAATTGTATTTTGTTTAAGTAATTGATTTTCAATATTTTATAAGCATATTTCCTCGTGACCCACCTGTTTTTCCCATTGAGGGATTCTTTTGCCCAGTTCGGCAACTAAGACCATGACCAGTTGAACATTGCGGCCTTTATTTGCTTTCGCAAAGTGAAATCAACAGCCTCGGCTTGAGGCTGAATTTTTCAAATAACTAATTTATGAAAAGAGTTTACCTGCTGTTCCGATTGTCAATGCTGACCCTTGCATTGAGTACATTTTCTAAAACGGCTGATTGCCAACCACCGCCGCACTGTAAAATGGGCTTTGATGTAAACCCTTATTTCTGCGACATGGATTCTGTTGTCATTACAGCTTTTGGTTTTGGTGGTGCAAACCCATACACCTACCTTTGGTCAACTGGTGATACAGCGGCAAGCATAGTCGTTATCAACAACGGACAGCAAAATTATTGCGTAACAGTCACGGGTTCAAATGGATGCACGATTTCCGGTTGCATTTCCACGGGTTATTTTGTAACGCCCTCCGTTTACATCGTCAACCCATCTTCATGTGGAGAGCCTGTGCCCATCGAAGTAACATGGCCGCAAGGTGTCCCGCCGAGCATGTCATACTTGTGGTCAACCGGGGCGACAACTCCCACGATTACCGTTACCAGCACTGGCGTATATTCCGTAACGTTGACAGACTCTTACGGCTGTACACTAGCTTTGACAGATTCTTTGGTTATTTCACCAATCCCTATGCCTCAGATTGATGGTCCGACTTCAATTTGCTCGGGTCAATCTGTTACGCTGACCATTAATGGAGGACCCTACGATGAATACGAGTGGTTGCCGAATGGAGAAACCGAGCCTACCATCGTTGTCACTACTCCAGGCACCTATTCCGTTACCGTTTGGACTTGGCCGGGCCCATGCACGGGTTCAGACGAAATAATTATCTTGCAGGGAGGGAGTATCCCGCCTCCCGAAATCGGCGCCCCACCCATCCTCTGCCCCGGCCAAACCGGCACCGTTGAAGTGATCAATGCTGGCGACTACACCGGATTCGACTGGAGTACCGGGGAAACGACTCCCACTATCACCGTCAGTGGCCCAGGAACCTATTCCGTCACCGTGACCGAAGCAGGAGGTTGTACCGCCACGGGCAGTGTCACCGTTGCGGGGGGCAGTTCTAATTTCAACATCACGGGCACCACCACCCCCGTCACCTCCTGCACCTCCCCCAACGGGGCAGTGAACATAACCGTCACGCCGACAGGCACTTACGAATTCGACTGGTCAAATGGGCCAACCACCGAAGACCTCGCCAACGTTGCCGCAGGCAGCTACACCGTCACCGTCACGGACGACGGGGGCTGCACCGCGAGCGCCAGTTTTGCGGTAGCAAACAACACTGCACCGCCCGTGCCAACGGCCACGGCCACGCCAGACACGTGCAGCCAAAACGTCGGCAGCGTTGACAGGTCCGTTACGCCGACAGGCAGCTACACCAACCTATGGTCAAACGGGGCCACAACGGAAGACAGCGCAAACAGTGCCGCA
>JACRAN010000003.1 GCA_016234735.1 Bacteroidota bacterium
CCAGCCGATTTGCAAGTGCAACATCCACTCACCGCTCAAAACTACTGGGTCGAAGTTAGATGGCACACCCGTTTCAAGTGCCGCTGCGCTCAACACTTGAAACTACTTGTGGAAGACTTGAAAGGTCTGGTCTCAGGCCTGGGGTGGCGTAAGGGCTGGGTCGGAGACCGGCGCCAGCGGGGCCTCGCAAATTGCAAGATTGCGAGAACTGGATATTTAGTGACATTTTTATTAAAGTTTCGATATTGTATATCCTTCTGCCTGTCTTTCAGCTATTATTTTATCAATGAAAATTTGATTCAGCTCAACCTGAATTAAACTGCATAATTCTTTCCCTGCTGTAGTAAATGCAATTTGATTAAATCGATATTTTTTTAAATCTGGAAGGTTTGAATTTTTGATTCTGTATAAATTGTTACCAATAAAATGCGGTGCTTCCTTAATTTCTTGATTAACATTTATAAATAAAACCAAATTGTCACTATCATGTATTAAGCCTGCATCTCTTAAAATCATTAAACCATCATAAGTTAATCCAAATCCCTCAAGAGCGTTTTTATTTTTTAATTTCCAAATCATAGATTTATTTGTGGCAAGGGAGCAGGCTTTTTGAAATAAGCTTGCTTCAAGCTTAGAAAGATTTGATACTACTTCGATAGTTCTGGAACTGATTCTTCCTGGAGTTGAAATTTCCCCTGCTAATATTATAGCCCAAATCTCTTGCATATCTTCACTAGAAACATCTTGGACTTTATTAAAAAATCTTGTTCTCCAATCTTCATCAACTGGTTGTTCAGATACTTTTTCATCTAAATATTTTATTGATTTTTCTGCTATTTCTTCGATGTTTACTTGTCTCGTTAGCTCCTGATATACCAATCTTCCTTTTGCTCTTTCAAGTAACTCAATTTTAGCTTCACCTTCAATCAATATTACTTTGGCTTCTGCTTTAGCAAGAACTTCTTTTTTATATGCTTCTGCATCTGCTTCTTTTCTAATAGCACGTGGTTTATAAATTGTTCCAATTGCACTTGAAACTACCTCAATTAGTTTTGAAATTGGTTCACTTAAGCCGGCTAATTCTTTCATTTCTACTGGCATTTCAATTTTCTTATTACTGATAATTATTGTATTCTGGAATTTGATAAAAAAATTTGTGACTTGCAAACGCAGCCTCTTCGCATCCGACCAACAAGCTCTAAAACGTCCTTGCACGGTCAAAAGCGAAAGCCAAGCCTCCCAGGCTTCAGGTTTTCCCTCAGTGTGTTCAGTAAAAAGCTGCGGCAAGAAAAGGGTTTCAGGGTCTCGTCTTCCGTAGTCTTGTGTTCCCGGCTCAAAAATACCCAATACGTTGGTTCGTGCAAGTTTCCCCTGCGTTTTTTTTCGTCCCCGCTCCCTTCGTCGAAATTATTACCGCCGCCGCCCGGGAACCGCCTACTTTTGATGGCATGTTGGTTGGTTGGCGTTTTGGCGTGTTGGGTTAGGTAAAGCATTGTAAATAAATGTTGCCTCAATTCCCAAAGCGCCAAAACACTAACACGCCAAATCGCAAAAAACAACAGCCATGTTTTCCAGCCTGTATCCCGTCACGTTTATCCTCAGCCTTGCAGCGCTCACCGGGTGGTTCTATTGCCGGGACAACGAGCAGCGCAGCCGTTTCCTAAGCAAGATATTCTTCGGCAGTTTCGTCGCCTTTGGCGCTTGCTGGCTCTTCGCTCAGGGGCAGTTGTCGTACAAATTCCCCGTGCTGCTGCGGGAGTTGGTCATTCTCGGCCTCGTGCCGGTGGTGTTGAGCATCTTCCGCAAGTCGAAATGGGTGTATTTTTCCCTGCTCATCGTCACGCTGGTGGCGTTGCGGTCGTTGTATTTTGGGAAGCTGGAAAGCACTTTCCCACAACGGACGGCCACCGAGGTGACATCGACCGCCCCCGCCAATGCCCTCGACCCGCAGGGCGAGTTGCTCATCGAAATCAAAGACCGGCACCGGGTCTCTGAGATACAGGCGGTGTTGGAAAAACACAGCCTCACGGCCACGCCCGCCTTCTCGCTCAAAGATGCCGATGCCACCGACCTCGACGATTACTTCCTCATCGACGTACCGGACGGGAAGGATTTGACCGAGGTGAAAAAAGCCCTCGATGCCACCGGCCTCGTGGAGTGGGTGGAAGAAAACGAGCAGGTGGTGCTATCGCCGATGGAGGCCGTGCCCATGCAGCCTGCGCCCCGCCTCAACAAAAAATACGGCCTCAACGACCCCGGCCTCGACAACCTCTGGGGCTTCGAGGAGATGAAAGTGGCCGACCTGTACGAAGTGCTGAAAAACAGGAAGCCGAAGAAAACGGCGCTCATCGCCATCCTCGACACGGGCGTGGACGCCGGGCACGAGGATTTGAAAGCGAATTTCACTTCCACCCAATCGAAGTACGACACCGACAAGGCCGGTCACGGGACGCACTGTGCAGGCATCGCCGCCGCCGTTTCCAACAATGGGGTAGGGGTGGCTTCTTTTTCACAAACCAATGATTTTGTGCGGGTGACGAGCATCAAAGTCCTGTCCGACGGCGGCATGGGCACGCAACAGTCCATCATCAACGGCATCCTCGAAGCAGCCGACCGGGGTGCCGACGTGGTGTCGCTGTCACTCGGCGGCCTCTCCTCCGACAGCCGCCAGCGGGCCTACCAGAAGGCCATCGGTTACGCCAACCGCAAGGGTGCCATCGTGGTGGTGGCCGCTGGCAACTCCAACCGCAACGCCCGTGACTTCGTGCCCGCCAACGTGGAGGGCGTCATCACCGTCAGTGCCGTGGACACGCTGCTCAACCGGGCCTCGTTTTCCAAT
This sequence comes from Bacteroidota bacterium, assembly GCA_016234735.1. Classification (GTDB taxonomy): domain Bacteria; phylum Bacteroidota; class Bacteroidia; order Chitinophagales; family Saprospiraceae; genus UBA6168. The sequence continues at coordinate 2,840 of JACRAN010000003.1, forward strand.
ACCATCCCCGACGTGAAAATGGGCGTGGCGGCCCCCGGCGTGAAAATCTACTCCTCCATCCCCGGCAGTTTGTACGCCACTTTCAACGGCACGTCGATGGCCACGCCCTACGTCTCCGGCCTGGTCGGCCTGCTGAAAAGCCTGAAACCCGCCCTCACCACCAAGGAAGCCTACGACCTCCTGAACAGCACCGGCGCAGAAACGAAAAGCACCCGTGAGACGGGCAAGCTGATTCTGCCTGCGGCGGCGGTGAAGAAGTTGGTAAATTGAGGACTTGAGGGTTTGAGGGTTTGAGAAAATGAGGGTTTGAGGGTTTGAGAAAATGAGGGTTTGAGGGTTTGAGAAAATGAGGGTTTGAGGGTTGAGAAAATGAGGGTTTGAGGGTTTGAGAAAATGAGGGTTTGAGGACTTGAGAGTTTGAGTAAGTTTGCCCCTCAAACCCTCAAACTCTCAAACCCTCTCACGCATGCCAACCACAACGCACCCCGGCGCTCGCCTCCGCCCGGCCACCATCGACGATGTGCCGCTTATCTTGCAGTTTATCAGGGAGTTAGCGGAATACGAGCGGCTGCTCGATACGGTGGTAGCGACCGAAGATTTGCTGCGGGAAACGCTGTTCGGGCCTCATCCGGCGGCGGAAGTCATCCTCTGCCACGAGGGGGAGGCCCCGGCGGGGTTCGCCTTGTTTTTTCACAATTACTCCACCTTCATGGGCATGCCGGGCATTTACCTCGAAGACCTCTTCGTGCGCCCGGAATTCCGGGGGAAAGGCTACGGCAAACTGCTGCTCGCCGCCCTCGCCCGCCTCGCCATCGAACGCAACTGCGCCCGCCTCGAATGGGCGGTGCTGGACTGGAACACGCCCGCCATCGAGTTCTACAAGCGCCTCGGTGCCGTCCCGATGGACGAGTGGACGGTGTTTCGGTTGACAGCGAAAGCGCTTGAGGATTTGAGAGTTTGAGGATTTGAGGGTTTGAGAAATACCATGTTTCTCCTCAAGCCCTCAAACCCTCAAGCCCTCAAGCCCTCAATAATCAAATTTAATGGACGTGACCGACCCTGCGATGCCGGGCTTCGAGAAATCGACGAAGATGCCCAGGGGAGTGTCTTTTTTGGAGCGTTTCAGCTTACCGGCGAGGTCTAATTGCTCCTGGCCGGAAGACAGTTTGAAAAAGCTGAAACCCTGAAACTCGAAGGACACCGGCTTGCCGTATTCCGGCTCCACCTGTGCACAGTAGCCCCGAAGGTCGTCTTCGGTGCTGGAGGCCATCACCACCGGGTCGAAGAGGGCGTGGAGGTTGGTGTAGTCATCGGTGATGAGGAACTTGGCGGCCATGTCGATGGTGCTGATTTTGGTTTGCAAAATGCCCAATTGCGCCAGCGTAAAATGGAAGGTTTTGGTGGTGTCTTTCAGCACCGTGCTGACGTTGATGCCGGTGTACTTCGGGTTTTCAATCGCCGTGTTTTGGTAATAAATCCAGGCGGCACGGGAGGAGTGGAGGGCCAGCAGGTCGGACTCCTGTTCCAGCAAAATGCAATCGCTGAGGGCCAGTTCCAACGTTTGTTTATCGGGTGAAAGGGACTGTGCCACCTTCCCGCCGAATGCAGTGGCGATGGCTTCGTGGGCTTTTTTTTGGTAGTCTGTCAGCGTGGCTGTCTGGGTGTCGGTCTTTTTTTCACCACAGCCCAACAGCAGGAGGGCGAAAAACAGGAGGATGTTTTGCTTCATGGATTGGATTTTTTCGTGCAAAAGTAAGCCGTAACACCGGACATTGCGCAAGGATACAAATTGACCCCGCAACTTCTTTCATTTCACAAAAATTACCATACCTTTCGGCCAGAACCTGACTCCGGGAGACCTTCCTGCTTCCCATTGTTTCACTCAAAAAAAATTCTCTATGAGAGCATCTTTTACGCACGTTCTGCCGCTTTTTTTGCTGGCAACCCTTCCGCTTTTTTCGCAAACTGTTCAGGATAAGGTCGTTACGCTCACGGCCACCGTGGATGCGGCCACCCCAGCGGTGACGCTCAACTGGAACAGCACCGCTGCCAGTGACCTCCTGCTTTTCCGCAGGGAAAAGGACAGTCCCGACTGGTACATTTTTTTTGACCAATTAGCCTCCACGGCCACTTCCTTCACCGACACGTTCGTGGTGGCCGGCCAAACTTACGAGTACGGCATCCAGCGTTTGCTCAACGGGATTTACGCCTTCGGCTACGTCACTGTACCTGTCGAAGCGCCCGTGACCGACGCACGGGGGACGATGGCCGTCTTAGTCGATACGTCGCTCGAAGTACCATTGGCGACCGAGTTGGAGCGGCTGCGGCACGACCTCATCGGCGACGGCTGGAAGGTCATGTGGCATAGCATACCTGCCGGTTCTACGGTGGCTGCGGTGAAGTCGCAAATTGTGGACGATTTCACGACAGCCAACATACGGTCCGTCTTGCTGTTCGGCAACCTCCCCGTGCCCTACTCCGGCAACTCCGCCTGGGATGGCCACACGGACCACCAGGGCGCCTGGCCCGCCGACAGCTACTACGGCGATGTGAACAGCAGCGCCTGGACGGATGCCACCGTCAACAACATCACGCCGTCCCGTGCTGCAAATGACAACATCCCCGGCGACGGCAAATTTGACCAGAGCTACGTCCCTACCACCTCCGAAATCGCTGTCGGCAGGGTCGATTTTTCCAACCTCACCGAGGCCAATTTCGGCACCACGCAGGTGGAACTCTACCGCCGGTATTTGAACAAAAACCACAACTGGCGGACGAAGCAGTACACGGTGGCCAACAAGGTGCTGATAGATGACAACTTTGGCTACTTCGGCGGCGAGGCGTTTGCCGCCGATGGCTACCGCAACGGCAACCCGCTCGTCGGCCCGTCGAACGTGATGGCGGGCGATTTTTTCAACGACACGGACGGTGAGGGCTTCCTCTTCGGCTACGGTTGTGGCGGCGGCACGTACACGAGCGCTGGCGGCGTGGGTACCAGCGCCCAGTTCGGCAGCGATAGCGTGAACATCGTTTTTTCGATGCTCTTCGGTAGCTACCACGGCGACTGGGACTACTCGCCCGACCCGTTCATGCCGAGTGCGCTGGCCTCCAAAGGCGGCATTTTGAGCTGCGGATGGGCTGGTCGTCCCGACTGGTTTACCCACCACCTGGGTGGGGGCGAAACAATCGGTTACTGTGTGCTTGCAACGCAAAATTCCTGCGACAATGCCGGGTACTACGGCAACTTCGGGGAGTGCGGTGCGCATGTGACGCTGCTCGGCGACCCTTCGCTCCGGGCGCAAATCGTGGCCCCGGCCACCGATGTGGTCGCTTCGCAAAACTGCAACGAAATCGAACTAAACTGGACCGCTACGGCGCAGGGCAACCTGCTCGGCTACCACGTCTATCGGGCCAACGCCCTCAACGGCGACTACACCCGCCTGACGGCGGCCCCCTGGCCCTCCACGACCTTCACCGACGGCACCGCTTCGGGTGGCACGTTGTACTACCAGGTGCGGGCAGTGGTGCTGGAAGAAACACCGAGCGGGCGTTTTTTCAATACCGGCACCGGCGCTTTTGGCAGCCTGAACTTCGCCCCGGCCACGCCGCCGGTGGCCGATGCCGGGCCGGACTTGGCACTGACCTGCTCGCAACCATCGGTGACGACTGCAGCGTGCAATCCGGCGTACCTCTGCACCCTCACCGGCCCGAACGGCAGCCAGAGTCTCCCGGCAACCATCAACATGCCCGGCACCTACATGCTGACCGTCACCGACCCGGCCAACGGCTGCACGGCCACGGATTTGCTCGTGGTTTCACAAGATATCACGCCTCCGGCAAATGTCACCGCCACCCTCGGCAACATCAACTGCCTGACGGAAACGGCGCTGCTGTTGGGCAATTCCACGACTCCCGGAGTTACATATTCCTGGACGGGGCCGGGCGGTTTTGTTTCCGATTTGCAAAACCCAACCATCACGGAATCGGGCACTTACAACCTGACCGTGACCAATGCCAACGGCGGCTGCACTTCGACTGCTTCCATCAACATCACGTCCGGTTTCAGCAGCCCGGATGCCACGGCGACCGGCGGCGACCTGACTTGCAGCGTGAACTCTGTGCAACTGACGGGCAATTCCGGTACTCCCAACGTCACGTACTCGTGGACGGGGCCGGGTGGTTTCACCTCCAACCTGCAAAACCCCACCGTCACCGTCCCCGGCACCTACCTTCTGGAAGTGACGGCACCCAATGGGTGCATGGCCACCGCCACCGCGACGGTGACGCAATCGGGCGACCTGCCGGTAGCCGATGCAGGGCCGGATTTTCTACTGACCTGTTCGCAAACTTCGGTGACGACCGCCCCCTGTAATCCGGCATACAATTGCGTCCTCACCGGCCCGAACGGCAGCCAGAACCTCCCCGCTACCATCAACCAGCCCGGAACCTACACGCTGACCGTCACCGACCCGGCAAACGGCTGCACGGCCACCGATCAACTGGTCGTTTCTCAAAACATCACGCCTCCGGCCAATGTCACTGCTTCCCTCGGCAACATCAACTGCCTGACGGAAACGGCGCTGCTGTTGGGCAATTCCACCACGCCCGGCGTGACGTACTCCTGGACGGGGCCGGGCGGTGTTGTTTCCAATTTGCAAAACCCGACCATCACGGAATCAGGTACTTATATTCTGACCGTGACCGTCACTGGCACTGGCTGCACGGCCACCGCTTCCATCAACATCACGTCCGGTTTCAGCAGCCCGGATGCCACGGCGACCGGCGGCGACCTGACTTGCAGCGTGAACTCTGTGCAACTGACGGGCAACTCCGGTACTCCCAACGTCACGTACTCGTGGACGGGGCCGGGTGGTTTCACCTCCAACCTGCAAAACCCCACCGTCACCGTCCCCGGCACCTACGTTCTGGAAGTGACGGCCCCCAATGGTTGCACGGCCACCGCCACAGCGGCTGTGACACAATCAGGCGACCTGCCGGTAGCCGACCCAACGGCGGCGGGCATCCTGACCTGCGCCGTCACCTCGGTGACGATTCTGGCAAACCCCGACCAGGCTGGCTACAACTTCGCCTGGACCGGTCCGGGCGGTTTCACCTCCACCGACCAGAATCCATCGGTGACAGAGCCGGGCACCTACGTGCTCACCGTGACCAACCCGGCGACGGGCTGTGCCGCCACCTACACAGAGGTCGTTGTCGAAAATACGACCGCCCCGACGTTCAGCCTGCCCGACCTGACATTGACCTGCACCACGCCCATCCTCATCCTGACACCGCCGCCCTTCTGCGGGCTTCCGAACTTTGTCTGCCTGTTCAACGGGCAGGTTGTCACCGGCCCCGTCGTCATCCAGACAGGCGGACCCTACCCTTTCACGGTGACGGAAACAACGACCGGATGCAGTGCTTCCGATGATTTTTTGGTGATTGCCGATATGGCGGTTCCTGATTTGACCGTCACCGGCGACATGACGCTGGATTGTTTTGGTGAAACCACGACCCTCACGGCCAACTCGACTACGCCGGGCGTGACGTACAACTGGCAGGGCAACGGCATACCGAACCCAAGCAATGCGGTGCAGTCTGTCGGTGCAGGTACTTACACGGTGGCAGTGGTGGCCCCGAACGGCTGCTCGACTACCCAGCAGGTGCAGGTCACATCGCCGCCGCAATTGCAAGTTACCGTAGTAACTATTATGGATTGCGACGGTTTCAGTGAGATTGATATACAAATAACTGGCGGAACGCTGCCATACACCTGGCAGATAACACCGCCGTCGCCCGTGCCGCCCAACTCGACTTTCACTTGGGTGGTGACTGACGGCAACGGTTGCACGGTCTCCGGCACCGACACAACAGACATTGTGCAGCCCATTGAATTTGGGTTTTCTATCACCGACGAGACTGTTTTGGGAGCAGATGACGGCTCGGCCACAGTGATGGCAAGTGGCGGAACGCCACCTTACACCTACCTTTGGAGCAATGGGCAAACTGGCCCGACTGCAACCAACTTGGCTCCCGGCTTCTATACCTGCTCCATCACGGATGCGAATGGCTGCGAGGTAGTGGTTGCCATTGAAATTCTGCCTGGCACCAATGCCACGACCGACCTCCCCGGCCTGCGCAGCCTCACGCTCTCGCCGAACCCGACCGGCGGGCGGTTCGAGTTGTCGCTGGCGCTCGAAAACCCGCTGCCGGTGCAGGTGGAGGTGGTGGATGTGACCGGGCGTATTTTGGCGAAAACCCCGCTGGAAAATGTGTTGGAAAAAAGCTGGCAGTTTGATTTGACGCCGTATCCATCCGGCGTTTACATTTGCAAAATCCTGGCAAACGGGCAGGTAGCCGGTTTGCGGGTTGTCAGGCTTTAGAAGTGAGAAGCGAGAGGTGAGGAGCGAGGGGAGGGGGATTCCCTCACTTCTCACTCCTCACCCCTCGCTTCTAAAAAATTCGCAATGATACGTGAACTGATTCAGGAAGGAAAACTCGAAGAGGCCATCGATGCCTTGTCGAAACTGTACGGGTCGTTGGGGGCGGATATGAACACCCTGGATTTGCTGCGTTCACGGCTGTCGGAAGTGAAAGAAACCAATGTCAAAGGCATTGGGAAACCAGAAGATTCCGCCCTTGAAATGAACCGGATCACCGACTCGTTCCTGTATTTTTTCGAGAACCTGGAGGAGCGGGTGAACACGGTTTTGGGCTTGAAATACGACGTGCGGGATTTCGACAAACAGGTGCGGCTGAAGATGATGCGCCAGTTCGAAGTCACCGAGCAGTTGGGCAATGGTTCTTCGGCGGTCATTTATCGGGCAAGGGAGCTTTCCAGCGGCAAGACGGTGGCCATCCGGGCGTTGAAGGACATAAAACCGTTGTCCGATAAACTCACCACCACTGCCTACCATATCAAGCACCGGAACATCATTGAAATTCTCAGCTCGTATGAGAGCGATTTGCCGTTTTGCATCGTGCTGGAATATATCAATGGCATCACGCTCGATAAATTATTGGATATTGGTTATTTTCCGGTGCGGGACAGCGTGGCCATCATTCAGCAATTATGCGATGCCGTATATTATTTGCAAAATATAGACATTGACCATAAGTATTTGCGCCCGTCAAAAATCATCATCGACCATGAGTTGAAACCAGTGATTTCTGTTTTTGAAATTTTCAAGGATATGCGGGCATATTCCCGGCTGGATAAAATCAGGGAAGACCTGATGTACATCAGCCCGGAGGAGCTTCGCAAGCAGGAACCGGATATTGATTATGACAGGGTCAACCAGTTTTTGCTGGGGTTGTTGCTGTACGAGATGCTGACGGGCCGCCCGCTTTTCGAGGGCAAAAACCTGCTGGAAGTACAACGAGGGCGGGAGCAGTTCTTTTTCAAACCCACACACCGCAGGAAGGTGCTCAAGTCGCTGGGAATACCGGAAGGGCTGCGGGCTATCCTGCAAAAGCTGCTGGAATTCGAGCCTGAAAACCGTTTCCCCAACCTTATACAATTGGAAAAACAATTGCAGCGGCTGCCCATCGAATCCGACCCGGTCGTTGATGCGGTGCATGAAAGTTATATGCGCTGCTGCGCCAAAAACAAGGAATTTATATCCCATTTTTACCAGCGGCTTTTCAAAAATTATCCCGATAAAAATTATGCGGCGAAGTTTCCCGACAACATGGCCGGAAATAAAACCCGCAAAAAACTGCGCATGATAATTTTGCAGTTGATTGACGCTCAAAACCCATTCGCCCCTGTGCCTATTTCCAATATCAAGCAATTCGGAGGACATGCGAGCCTCGCCCCTGACGATTACCACAATTTCCTCACCACCCTGAAAGCGGAAGTGCAGGCCAATGATTTTCTCTGGAAAAAAGATGTCACCATCGGGCAGGCATGGGATGAATTGATAGCGAAGGCCATGGAATCTTTGAAATAAATTGGGAATGGACAGTCAGGCCCGGGAAGTGGGTTTGAATAGTCTTTCGGAAGTATTTTCTGTATTGTTTCATTTGCTGGTTGTTGATGGTTGATAGTTAATTGTTGTTTCAAAGTAGCCACCCTAACCGTCAACAACCAACAATTAGCAATCAATTACTGCAACGTCTGCATCCCCGTCATGCCGTTTTTGCGAAGCCACTGGGCGGCCTGGAAAGTGCTTTCGCCGTACAGTTTCATCTGCGCAGTGAGTTCGGGCAGGGTCTTCGAGTAATCTTTCACGTCGCCGGTGCGGTAGTGGTAGAGGCTGGTCACGCCGTTTTCCCTCGAAACGTACATGTATTCCGAGTTCAGCACGGCGAATTTATCGTCGGCGTAGGCGGTGGCGAAGGGGCGTTTTTCGGCAAAAAGGTCGATGCCGAAAGTGTTGTTCACGTAGGGCAGTTTCAACATGCCCATCAGCGTCGGGAAAATATCGGCCTGGCTGCCGAGGGTGTTGAACTGCTGTGGCGGGCCGAGGATTTTCGGCGCATAAAAAATCAGCGGCGAGTGCAGGTAGCTCAACGGCATGTCGTAGCGCTTGTCGAGCGAGGTGCCGTGGTCGGCCACAAAAACGAAAATCGTGTTGTCGAACCAGGCCCGCTCCGAAGCCATGCGCAGGAATTTCCGCACCGACCAGTCCACGTACTCCACCACGCCGAGCATGGCGTCCTTGTGTTTCGGTTTGAAGTTTTTCGGGATGATGAACGGGCCGTGGTCGCTCCCCGTCATGATGGCGGCAAAAAACGGCTGGCCCTTGTCGTGCAGGGCATCGAGGTCGCCCACGGCGTGTTGGTAGAGGTAGTCGTCGGGCACGCCGAGGGCACTGAGCACCTTCTCCGGCGGGTAGTCGTCTTTTGAAACGATGCGGTCGTAGCCATTGGCCATCAGGTACGCCCCCACGTTGTCGAAACCCTTGTCGTGCGTCGTAAAATAAATCGTTGAGTAGTCATGCGCCTTCAGTGTGTTGGCGATGCCGGATTGCGGGATAATCTTCTCCAGCGGATGCCTCCGCCGGACGACCGGTTGCGAAAACAGCGAGGAATATATCCCCGCAAACGTGTGGATGCCTGCGGTAAAAACACTGTCGAAAGCGTAACTCTGCGTCGCCAGGCTGTCCATGAACGGCGTCAGGTCGTTGCGGTTGCCGTAGCGGCCCATTTTCCCGGCGCTCATGCTCTCCATGATGACCAGCACCACATTGGGCTTGCTGTGGCTGGCGGAAGAGTCGGCAAACATCACCTGCCGGGCAATGGGCGAGTTGTATTCCTGCGCCGCCGGGATGTTGAAGGATTTTTGAACATTGCGCACCGCCTCCCCGTCGCCCATGAAACGCACGTCTTTGGTGTCGGTTTTGGAATTGACATAGCTGAGGCCGAAAGTGTACGCCGGGTTCAGCGCCAGCATGTTCGTGAAGCCGTAGTCGGAGAAGTAGGCCGTGCTGGCATCGAGGTGCGACTGGAGCGAAAACCGCCCCCAGATGCCGAAGGAAAGCAGCATCGCAAACACCACGAACCACCGGATGGCACCGGCCAGCGTGGCATCGTTTTTTTTGTATAAAACGTTGTTCAGCAACCGCTTATGGCGATTGTAGAAAAACCAGGAAATGATGATGAACGGAATAAATGCCCAGGTGTACCGCCATTCCTGCAGCACCATGCCCCCAAGCATGTCCTTTGAGTCGCCGGCATCGGCGGAGTTCAAAATCGACATGCTGACCCGGCTGTAGAAGTGGTGGAAAAACGGCAGGTCGGCAGCGCAAATAAAAAACGAAACCACCGCCCCTAACGTCACCAGCCCGAAGACAATCCGGTACAGCAGGCGGCTGTTCCACCCGGTAAAAGCATCGGCGGCCAGCAGCAAAAACGGCAGGGTGAGGATGTAGCCCAACACCACCGTGTCGAACCGCAGCCCCAACAGGAAGGCTTTGAGCACCAGCACAATCCCGATTTCAGTGGGAATGAAGTGGAGTTGGTGAAATTCCTGCAACACCAAAATGAGCCGGAAGACCGTGAAACACAGCAGGCCGGTGAGGTAAGTCCTCAAAACATAGGTCAGTTGCTTGGGCAGGATGCCGGAAAACGGCCTTTCCTTGCCCAAATCAAGCGTAATTTCATTCATCGATTTGGAGCCGATTTGCCCGGCGTTGTTTTGCCGGGCGGAGTTTATCAGTGAAAGTTATCGCTAATTTCCCGTCGTTTCCGGGATGTATTTTTAATTGTACCGGCGACTTCAGTCGCCGCACTTCCGGCGACTGAAGTCGCCGGTACAAGTGACGGGCGCAAAAATAAGTCAAAACAATTTCCCAAAAACATCTTTCAAAATACCGTTGTTTGGGTTGCAATTCCGTTGCGAAACATGCCATGCAAAAAATCTTCATCACACGGGACCTGGGTGCCGACAGCATTTTTTATAAAACGCTGACTGTCAATGGATTTGAAGTATTCGGCGAGTCGCTCGTGTGCTTTCGGGCTTTGCCTTTCGGCGAAGTGCCGCCCGCCGACTGGGTGTTTTTTTACAGTAAAAATGCCGTCCGTTATTTTTTCGCACAGGTTTCGCCGGAGGCGATGCCCGCTGTGAAATGGGCGGCCATCGGCCCCGGCACTGCCGCCGTTTTATCGGAAAACGGCCACCCGCCCGACTTCACCGGCGATGGCGACCCGGTGCGCGCCGCCGCCGCCTTCCTCGCCTCGGCCAGGGGTTGCCGGGTGCTGTTCCCCCGTGCGAAAGAAAGCCGCCAGTCGGTGCAACGACTCCTTGAAAACCAGATAGTTGCGCTGGATTTGGTGGTGTACGGAAATGCTCCCCGCACCGATTTCGACCTCCCTGATTTTGATGTGCCCGTGTTCACCAGCCCCCTAAACGTGCAGGCGTTTTTTTCAAAAAAAAGCCAGAAAATGGGAAAAATCGTTGCCATCGGCCCCTCGACGGGCGCTGCGCTGGCGGCACTCGGCATCCGTGATTTTGTGGTGGCCGGGGAGCCTTCTGAGGAGGCGCTGGCGGAGGTGGTGCTGAACATTTTTCTCGCCGGAAAAAGATAATTTTGAGGCCAAACCAAACCATTTCACACGATGAATATTCCAACGGGACTCTATCGGCATTACAAGGGCAAAAATTACAAGGTGCTGCACACTGCCCGGCACTCCGAAACGGGTGAATTGCTGGTCATCTACCAGGCGCAGTACGGCGATTTTGATTTTTGGGCAAGGCCGCTGGCCATGTTCATGGAGACGGTCACGCTGCCTGACGGGACCGAGGTGCCCCGGTTTGAGCCTGTCATTCTTTTTGAAAAATAACTCAAAGCGTGTTGGTAAGTTAGCGTATTGGCATTCTGGCTCCAACACGCCAATACGCTAACATGCCAAAGCGCCACCTGTACATGGACATTGAAAAACTGCGTGACACCTGCCTCTCCTTTCCCGGCACGAGCGAGGGCATCAAGTACGGCGAACAGCTATGCTTCATGGTGGCCGGGAAGGTGTTTTGCTCTTCCAACCTCAAAAATCTGGACCTGGCCAATTTCAAGGTCGGCGACGAGGAGTTCGAGGGAATGTGCGACCGGCCCGGCATCGTGGCAGCGCCCTACGGCGGGGCAAAGTTCAAGTGGGTGCAGGTGACGGACTTCGGGTTTTTGAGCGAAAAAGAATGGGCGCACTGCCTGAGGAATGCCTACGGCCTCGTGAAGGCGAAGCTGCCGAAGAAGGTGCAGGTAACGTTGGGGTAGTTCAAGGCAGTTCAATTTTGTCGATACCGTGTTTCAGCAGGTCTTGTTTTGAACAATTGGACCTTGAACTAAATTGGACCAACTCAAACGTTTCAGACAGCCATCATCAAAACATAACCAACATCCTCATTCGCCAGGAAACTGAACCCCGGACCGCCATTGGTTTCAAAACCAGCCGAACCACGCCATCACCTTAAATTTCAATCCGCCTCCTCATGTCCTCCCTCGCCCTCCGCCTCATCGCCGAAAACAAAAAAACCAAAGCCACCCGCCCGGCCTCGGGAACTGTGGGCTGACGGAACTGCCCCAATGCTTAGGCTGAACCTCGTTGTCTTCAATTTCAATTTTTGCGCTAATTTTGCCCAATACATTCACAACCATAACTTTCAAAACTATGGTCATTTCAATTCAACTGCAAACTACGGAGGACTACAAGCTGCTTGAACCCGTCCTGAAATTGCTCCGGCAATCCAAAACTACGTTTAAAGTGCAATCTTCCGTCCCTCTGGACAAGTCACGCAGGGAAGGCATCCGTCGGATGCTCCAATTCGTGCGGACCAATGAACTGCCCAAAGTGACAAAAATCGAAATACCGACCAGAGAAGAAAGAAATGAACGCTGAAAAACAATTCTGGGACTCCAATCTCTGGGTCTATCTGTTTCCGAGTTGCAAACCAGCTTTGATTTTATTTTCAGCCCTATTTTTATTTCATAAAATCACAATAACATGACTGTCATTTTTCAAATAGAAGCCATGAGCGAACTCGACGAAATCAGCCAATGGCTTTCCAAGCGCAAAATCGTCATCCAAAAACAGCCTGACAAAAAGATTGGCGTGGACGCATTTGTGAAAAAGCTGCGCCGCTACCAAGTTGTCCTGCCTACCGATTACCGTTTTAACCGGGACGAAGCCAATGAAAGATAATGTTTTCGTAGACACGAATCTGCTGATTTATTCTATCAGCAAAGGTCAAAGCGGTCAAAGTCGAACAGCTTTTTCAGCAAGCATTCGATTTTGTGATTTCCACGCAGGTCATCAACGAATTTGTCCACACCTGCCATCGAAAGAACTTGCTTCCTGCCACAGAAATCCGCCAAGCCGTAGAAGACTTCCTGCTGTTTTTCGACTTGTCAATCATTGACGAGTCCACCATCATGACGGCTTTTGACCTGAAAGCCCGATACGGTTTTTCGTGGTATGACTCGCTCATCGTTTCCGCTGCATTGGAAAATGATTGTTCACAACTGTTTTCAGAAGACATGCAGCACGGCTTGGTCATCGAAGGAAAATTGACCATCCAGAACCCTTTCCTGACCTAAAAAACATACTCCCCGCCATGTCCGAACTCGCCCTGAAACTCATCGCCGAAAACAAAAAAACTGAAGCCACCCGCCTTGAACTCGGGAACTGCGGGCTGACGGACTTCGGCATCAGATTTCCGAAATCTCGAAGATTTCGGAAATCTTTTACCCATCTCTTTTCCCAAAAAATTTAGTGATTTTTGACCCGAAACCCATGAACCCATCCAAAATATCCTTTTCCATCCCGCAAATCCTGGTTCAAATATGTCCTCCCTCGCCCTCCAACTCATCGCCGAAAACAAAAAAACCAAAGCCACCCGCCCGGCCTCGGGAACTGCGGCAGGTTTGGCGACTTTTCGGGAAAGTGCTAACTTTGAACTCGGAAACTGCGGCAAAACGTTTTGCCAAATTGTGTAAACCATTTATCATGACCGACCAACTCATTTTATATCAACTTCAGCACCTGCCTGACAGCCTCAAACTTGAGGTTGCGGACTTCATTGGCTACCTGTTGAAAAAACACAACCTGCCAGCCACCCAGCCAAATGGCAAACCTGAAAAACGCTTCGGAAAATACCGGGGCTGCCTCAAAACAGGGCTGACCATTCAGGAAATTGATGCGCAACTCCTTCAACTCCGCAACGAATGGGAACGACCTATCTCTTAGACAACAGTATCGAAAAGCACTATTGAGATAAAGATGCCACTATTCTCGACCCCGGATATTGAAATGAATATTTACTTTTGAAAAAAAAATCTCCATGTCCATCGCAACCGTCCCACAAGTCAATTATGTAACCGACAACAGCGGCAAACCTTTGTTTGTCCAACTTCCCATCCAGGAATGGACTTCATTTATTGAAGCGTACCAGCGGCTCGTCACGCTGCTGCAATTCAAGGAGCGGCTGAAAAATGCCTTCCGTGAAATCCGGCAAATCCAAAAAGGAGAAAAACAGGCCACTACCCTCAACGATTTCCTGAATGAGCTGTAAAATCATCGCCATCGAAAGCTTCAAGCGGGAAGCAAAATGGTTGGTCAAAAAGTTTCCCTCCCTCAAGTCCGAACTGGAAACGCTGCAAAACGACCTTTTGCAGAACCCCCGTTTGGGAACGCTTATCCATGAAAATGTCTATAAAATTCGTTTAGCCGTAAAAAGCAAAGGCAAGGGAAAAAGTGGTGGTATGCGGGTAATTACCTATATCGTCGAAGTGGAAATTCAGGTTGAGGAGGCAGAAAACGACAGCGAAACCACCATTTTCCTTGTTTCCATTTATGATAAATCCGAACAGGCCAACATCTCCGAAAAGGAATTGAGCGACTTGATTGACCAAATCAACTCCGAATTGGACAACGAAGAATGAATTCCATTCAGCCCACCAAAACGACAAATCCATGTCCTCCCTCGCCCTCCATCTCATCGCCGAAAACAAAAAAACCAAAGCCGCCCGCCTCGACCTCGGAAACTGCGGGCTGACCGAACTGCCGGAGGAGTTGTTTGAGCTGGAGTGGCTTGACACCTTAGTTTTGTGTTTTTCTTGGTTTGACTGGGATTTGCAGAAAACTGTTTTTACCGCAAATAGAAATAGTAAAAAACACAATCAAATACAATCAATTCCCAAAGACTTTTCCCTCAAACTAAAAAACTTAAAGCATCTCCACATAGATTCAAACAAAATTTCAAAAATTGAAAACTTGCCTCTCAAATTAATTACATTTAGTGTCAGTACAAATGAGATTACAAGAATTGAAAACCTGCCTGAAACTCTCCGTTTTTTTGATGCAAGCGATAATGTTATTAGAAGTATCAAGAACCTACCCGATGAATTGATAGGGTTGAAATTAGATGATAATGATATTTCAAAATTAGAAAATTTACCTGTCAAGTTGACTCAGCTTCACATCTGGAAAAACCGTATCGAGAGGTTGGAAAATTTACCTTCTGGGTTGGTGCAATTAGATGCTGGATTCAATGGAATTACGGAAATTGAAAACTTGCCTAAAAAAATAACCAGACTGAATCTTAATGACAACAGAATTGCGTCGATTCAAAACTTGCCACATGGACTACTCCACTTAGACATTAGCGGAAACAATGTTTCAGTATTGGAAAATTTGCCGGGCTGTTTAACAAAATTAGATGTCAGTGCTAATTTGATTCAGAATATTCAACCGATAATTGGGTTTCTCGAAGGTGGGATTGAAGTCGTTTGGGAAGAATTTTTTGAAACAAGAGACGGTGAACTTAATATTAAAGACAACCCGTTAATTCATCCTCCTGTCGAAATTGCAGAACAAGGCAACCCCGCCATCCTCCGCTATTTCGAAGAAAAAGCCCGCCTCGAAAAAGCCCCCGACGCCCAGCCCGCCCTGATAAAAGTGCGGGAAGCCAAAGTCCTGCTCGTCGGGCAGGGCAAGTCCGGCAAGACCACCCTCCGCAAAAAACTCCAAGACCCCGATGCCGAAATGCCCGCCCCCGGCGACACCACGCGGGGCATCGAAATCACCCGCCTCGACGAGCGCATGCCGCACACGGGCGAGCCGCTCCGCCTCAACCTCTGGGACTTCGGCGGGCAGGACATCCAGCACTACGCCCACCAGTTTTTCCTCACGGGCAGCTCGCTCTACGCCCTCGTCACCAACGAGCGCATCCAGGACAGCGTCCATCTGCCCTACTGGCTCAACATCATCGAGATGCTCGGCAAAAAAAGCCCGGTCATCCTTATCCAGAACATGGACGGCGGCATCTGCCAACCCCTCAAGGACGAGGCAGCCATCCGTGCCCGCTTCGCCAACGTCCACAACCGCACCTTTCAGTCGGATTTTTCAAAAGCCAAGACCGAGGCGGAGTTTGCCGCCCTGCGGAAAAAAATCGTGGAACTCGCCGCCGAACTGCCGCATATCGAGCGGGAATACCTGCGCTCGTTCAACGAGTTGCGGGAAAAATTGGAAGCCGAAGCCGACCGCCAGACGCATTACCTGCGCTGGGAAGCCTACCTCGCCCTCATGCCCGAACTCGGCGAAGACCTGATGCGGGACTACGCCAATGCGCTCACGTTTTTGGGCGTCTGCCAATATTTTCCCCATGATGCCATGCTGTCGCAGTTCGTCTTTTTGCGCCCGAAATGGCTGATAGATGCGCTGTTCGAGTTGCTGCTGCACGAGCATTTTGAGGAAACGAGGGGCTTGTTTTCGGAAAACGACACTTTCAACATCTGGACGGGCAAGGAGTACCAGGGCATGCACGCCCTGCTCGTGCGCATGATGAAGGAGTTCGAACTGTGCTACCGGGTGGAGGGCGACGGCGAAAACTACATCGTGCCGCAGCGACTTCCCGGCGAAAACAAGAGCTACGGCTGGGACACCACGGGCGACGTGCCGGTGCAGTTCCGCTACAAGTTCATGCCCAAGGGCATCCTCACCCGCCTGATTTGCAGGCTGCACCCCCGCATCGAAAAAGATCCGCCGAATGGCGGACAGCGGGTCTGGAACGACGCCGTCATTTTCACCCTGCCCGACGGCAAGGGGCGGGTGTTCGCCAGGGAGGTTTACAGCGAAAACACCATCGAGCTGCGGGCGAAGGGCGTCAAGCACGCCGAGATGCTCAACGAGGTCATCCGAAAAATGGACGACCTCAACCGGGACACGAAATACGACAATTTGCAGGTGGAAAAAATGGTGCCCTGCCCTTGTGCGGAGTGCGCCGCTGCCGAAGCGCCCGGCTTCCATGAATTTGATGCTTTGCAAAGGCGCATCGAAAAAGGCAAGTCCACCTCCGAGTGCAAAAAAAGCGGCGAGGACGTGCCCATTGACGAGATTTTCGGCAAATCCGGCGTGACGAAGCCGAGGCTGCGGCGAGGCGGTTTTGGGCGTTACGAGGAAGAAATAGAGCCTGATAATCAGCCGCTAAAAGCCTTCTTTTCCTACTCCAAACACGACCGGAAGGACTATCTGGAACCCCTGCTGCGCTACCTCCACCCGCTGATGCGGGGCGGCTTGCTGACTCCCTGGGACGACAGCCAAATCCTGCCCGGCGAAGAATGGGACGACCGCATCAAAGCTGAAATCGAAGAAGCAGAAGTGATTTTTCTGCTGGTCAGCACCAATTTCCTGAACACAGAATACATCTGGAAGGTCGAAATAGAAAAGGCGATGCGGCGGCACGAGGCGGGCACGGCGAAGGTCATCCC
>JACRAN010000098.1 GCA_016234735.1 Bacteroidota bacterium
ACGGATTTTTTTCAATCAATTGGGTAAAATCCGTTTTCATCCGCCCAATCCGCAGTCCAATCCTCCTCGCGGGAAAAACTTTTAAACAGCCAACCCAGCTATGAAAGCTAAATACCCGATTATATTATTTTTCCTGTTTTTATCCAGTTTAATCTCAGCCCAAAAAGCCGTTGACGTGAGCGGCCTCGTCACCGACAGCACCAACACCGGTCTGCTCGCCGCCACGGTCGTGTTGATGGAAAAAAAGGACTCCACGCTCTCCGCTTTCGGCATCACGGAGGCGGACGGGCGGTTTTTGATGAAAAAAATCACGCCCGGCAACTACCTGTTGCAGGTCAGCTACGTGGGCTACGAGACGCATTGGCAGCCACTGAGCATTGCCGCAGGCAACGAAAAAATGGACGTTGGGCAAGTCACGCTGTCCCCCGCCTCCGCCACGCTCAACGAGGTGGAAGTGACTGCCGACCGGGTGCCGCTGCGGATGCAGGGCGACACGCTGGAGTACAACGCCGCCGCCTTCAAAACCCAGCCCGGCGCTGTGGTGGAGGATTTGCTGAAAAAGTTGCCCGGCGTGGAGGTGCAGGCCGATGGTACCATCAAGGCACAGGGCGAGACGGTGCAAAACGTGTTCGTGGACGGCAAGGAGTTCTTCGGCAACGACCCGCAGGTGGCCACCAAAAACCTGCCCGCCGACGCTGTGGACAAGGTGCAGGTGTACGATAAAAAATCGGAGATGGCCGAGTTCACGGGCATCGAGGACGGGCGGGACTCGAAGACCATCAACCTGGCGCTCAAGGAGGGCCACAAGCAGGGCTACTTCGGAAATGCCACGGCTGGAGGTGGCACGGACGAGCGCTACCAGGGCCGATTCAACCTCAACCGTTTTTCCAAAAACAGCCAACTTTCCGGCATCGGCATGGCGAACAACAACAACCAGGCGGGGTTCAGCTTCAACGACTACATGCAGTTCATGGGCGGGCTGGGCAGCATGATGGGCGGCGGTGGCGGCGGTAGCCGCAGCGTGCGCATGTCTTTTGATTTGGGGCAAACGGGCATCCCGCTCGAAGGTGGGCAGGTGGACGGCATCATGACGACCTGGGCGGGCGGCGTCAATTTCAATCGGGATTTTGGCAAAAAAACAGAGTTGCAATCGAGCTATTTTTTAAGCAAAATCCAGAACGACATCGAGCGCAGCACACAGCGCCAGAACCTGCTCGGCGACCAGAGTTTCCTCAGCACCGAGGACGAAAACACCCACACCGAGAGCTTCAACCACCGCCTGAACCTGACGCTGAAGCACGAAATTGACAGCTTCCAAGACCTCTCGTTGCGCAGCAGCCTCGCCCTCAGCGATGCCCGCTACAACAGCGACGGCACGAGCCAGACCTTCGATGTCCACGGCATTTTGGAGAACGAAAATGTTCGGAATTACCGCTCCGACGGCCAGCGTCTCGACCTCACGAACACGGCCACTTACCGCCGTCGTTTTGGTAAAAAAGGCAGGGCGTTCGTGGCCGATAGCTCGTTCAATTTTGGGCAAAACACGCAGGATGGACACCTGAATTCCGAGACCAGTTTTTACCAAACCGACACCACCCGCATCCCGCTCGACCAGCGCCAAAACATGACCGACGATGCCATGAGCTACAGCTTGGGCGCTTCGTACACCGAGCCGCTGGGCAAAGCTAAATACTTGGAAATCAATGCCTCACGCCAAAATTACACCAACGAAACCAGCAAGGATTTCTACGACATCGGCCCCGGTGGCGAGGAACTGAACAACGACCTGAGCAACCATTTCGACCGGGGCTACCTGTACGACCGGGCAGGCCTGAACCTGATGGTGAACCGCAAAAAATGGAACCTCACTGGTGGCAGCGCCGTCCAGCGTTCTTCGCTCGAAGGCCAGCAGCGGGGCGAGGCCGAGGCACTGAAAAAACAGTTCACCCGGCTGCTGCCGAGCCTGTTTTTCAACCACGAGCCGGGCATCGGGAGGAACTTCAGCTTCGAGTACCAGACCAACCTGCGGGAACCTTCGCCGGAGCAGTTGCAGCCGCTCGTGGACAATTCCGACCCGCTGAATCTGTACGTCGGCAACCCCGATTTGAAGCCGGAATACGCCCACCAATTGAGTGCCCATTTCATGCGCTTCGACCAGTTCACGTTCACCAGTTTTTTCGCAAACATCAGTGCGGAGTACGTGAAAGACCGCATCACCAATGCCAGTTCGGTGGACTCGCTGTTCCGCCGCACGGTGCGCCCGGTGAACGTGAAAAACGACCGCTCGCTGCGGGGGTTCGTGGATTTCAGCACGCCGCTGCGCCCGCTGAAAACGACCGTCCGGCTCAACCTCAGCTCCAGTTGGAACCACGGCATCCTCTTCGTGAACGACTTGGAAAACAGCACCGACCGCATCACCAACGGCGTTGACCTGTCGTTCAGCAACCGCAAAAAGGAGAAGGTGGACGCCACCATCGGCGCCCGCCTGAGCCACAACCGCACGACCTACTCGGAGTCCGAAGCCCTCAACCAGACCTACCTGAACCGCCGCTACTACGCCGAAGCGACCGTTTACCCCAACAAGAAATGGGAGTTCGGGAGCAAGTTTCGGTACACGGTTTATTCCGATGAAAACTTTGGCGGCGAGCAGGTCGTGCCGCTCTGGGAGGCCAGCCTGTCGAGGTATTTGCTGAAAAACAACCGGGGCAAGCTCACCCTCTCCGCTTTCGACATCCTGAACAAAAACCTCGGCGTGCGCCGCAACAGCGAGCTGAACTACTTGGAGCAGCAGCGCATCAACACCTTGCAGCGGTATGTGATGTTGACGTTTGCGTACTCGATTCAGGGGTTTGGCGGGCAGGCGGGGGGGATTACGATTGATGTGAGGGGGTCAGAGGATTGACGATTTTGGATTGACGATTTACGATTGGGGCCGCCTGTTGAAATGCTGTAAGGCGGAACTTGCAGTTTTCGAGTTCCTTTGCAACTATTGCAGGGGTTTTCAAAAAAATGCCATTACTTAGCGGAGACATAAATATGAAAGAGATAACAGAAATAAAGCAACGCAAAGTGCCAATTGTGCGGGTGGACGAGTCGCTGAACCAGTACGACGATAAAATCCTGTTCCCCGACAAATTGGAAAAAGCGAACGAAATGCTGCGCAAAGTGGGGCTTCCCAAGCAGTTGACGACCAACGAGAGATTGGCAAAAAAAATTTCTTGAGAACCAACGAGCGCTTCAAGTTAATCACCCACAGCAGCGCATCAACACTTTGCAGCGGTATGTGATGCTGACGTTTGCATATTCGATTCAGGGGTTTGGTGGGCAAAGTGGGGGGATTACGATTGATGTGCGGGGGAGTGAGGATTGAGGATTTACGATTGGGATTAGCCGTAAGCCAACGTCATACAGTAGTTCGCTCAACACTTGCTCGAACTTGGGCGTTTATTTTCTTTACTGAGGTTGTACTTGTCCTTGGAATATGAAAGACTTGCGACAACTGGGTTGTTGTACTCCGCTTTCTTTTCTTATTCTTTTATTTTTTGTCAGATTTAAAAGCATATATTTGATACAGGCTATTGAGGGCTAAATTTAATCCGTTTTTCGGTTCGTAAGATTCGAATGTGTATGTTTTCCCGATGTACCTGTAGGCAATGTCGCTTGTTCCATCATCAAAAGATATTTTCTTTCTTCCCTTTGAAACTTCGACAAGCATTTTTTTCCATAATTTTTTATCGGTTGTCGATATTGCAACAGTTGTCATGCTGCTTCCACAAAAAGTAAAATGTAACCAATGCTCAGGCTCATTAGGTGCTACATTCGATTCA